>JABDCI010000036.1:0-175 GCA_013288215.1 Verrucomicrobiota bacterium
TGCAGTTTCGCGAACCGCATAGAACCGAGGCACCGGCAGCGGAGCTAACGAAAATCCGAGCACTTCTCGAGGAAGGAAAATTTGACTCGGGAGGATTAGAATTCTTAGACAAACACAACATTCCACGAGAACGGTTACCAGACGCTGTTATTGAAAATTTAATCGATGAAAAAAA
>JABDCI010000036.1:258-14433 GCA_013288215.1 Verrucomicrobiota bacterium
CGAGAACGGTTACCAGACGCTGTTCTTGAACATTTAATCGATGAAAAAAAGGTATTCTGCAAATTCAAGCACAACACGTGCATTTCCATTAAAAACCTTTTTCATGCTTGTGTGGATATTACAGATGAACATGACGCGTATGTTCAAATACGATTATTTGAAGATCGCGTGATATTGAAAATACATCGTCACGATTCAACACATCGACTCCCAAAAAGATAATGAAAACAAACAAGAACATCCCATGTGATGAATGTAATGATGGCTTTTATGAGGAAGTTTGCGAGAATTACACCGCAATCACCTCTGATGATAATAAAGTCCTCGTTCGGAACTTAAGGTTTAAGCGTTGCACGAAGTGTGGAGACGAGATTTTCTCACCTCAATCCTCAAAGATTGTAGATAAAACCATTGCTGACTTCACAGAGCAACTTAGAACTCGGGAAATCGAACTGCTTTGGGAAGACCTAGGTTTAGATCAAACAGCAGCTTCGGAAGCACTTGGACTGGGCGCAAAGACACTACATCGTTGGTTAAAAGGAACACAATATCCAAACAGATCGATGGGTTTCTATCTTCGGGCTATGGTGCAATTCCCAGAAGCGTTTCAATGGGTGAAAGAAAGGGCATGGAGAAAAAAGAATCGTCTATCGCAATCAAACACTTCCACAACGTTTCCAGAACTATTTTCGCAGTTAGAAAAAGAACAACACAATGAAGCATCAACCAAGTTGGAGGCTTTGAGGAATTTTAATCCAGTAAAGGAATTTCGCCGGATTTCCGTAAAATGAAACCATATTGGGTAACGTTTTATTCCTATAAAGGTGGGGTTGGCCGATCCTTAGCATTGGCGAATACCGCAGCATTACTCGCAAAACAGGGGCGCAATGTGTTCCTGATCGATTTTGATTTGGAAGCGCCAGGACTCGATAGCTTCTCGGATTTCGGCGTGACCCCAGGTCAACCAGGAGTTGTAGAATATATCTATGACTTTCAGGTTTCTAATAAGCCACCAAATCTAACACCGTTCGTACAAAAATGCGATTTGGCAACTCCTGTCCCAGGACAGATTTGGTTGATGCCGAGTGGCTGCAAAGATGACGACTACAACAGAAAGAGAACCAGCTTCAATTTTTCGAAGTTCTACTCCGAAGGCGTTGGAGGACTATTCATAGAAAACTGGAAAGCTGCCATTGCTCAGCAGTATAAGCCAGACTATGTGTTTGTTGACTCTCGAACTGGGCTGACTGATACAGGCGGAATCTGCACTCTTCACCTGCCTGATCTTGTTGTTCTTCTGTTTGGTCTGAATAATCAGAATCTATTGGGAACTGCTTCAGTACTAAAGCGAATTCGAAAAGCTGACACCCTCCAGCTGCTACAGGTTTTACTTGTAGCAACGCCTGTCCCAAATCTTCCACCAGATGCAAATGGGATACTTACTCAACGTTATAATGAAGCAGAAAAACTATTGGGAGTTAAAATCGAAACGAGCATTGGATACAATCCTCAAGCAGCTCTGTGTGAAAACCTTTTTACACTTCGCAAGACATTAACACCCACTAAAATTGAAAACGATTACGGCAATCTATTAGATAAGATTAAATCTTATAATCAAACAGGTCTTGATTATTTGTTGAAACGAGCTGAGTTCGCTTACAATAGCAACGATAAAGACTTGGCTTCGAAGGTAATTACACTTCTAGAAACACATTATTCGGAACGCGATGACGCACTTTTATTCATAGGGAAACTCAAACTTTTATTTAATTCGATTGAAGAAGCAATTCCGTTCTGGGATCGAGCTTTAGATTTAAATCCTTTACATGAAGGCGCTTTCACAGCTTTATCACAGCATTATCAATCTAAGAAGAGCTACGAAAAGCTAATTCAGCTTTGTAATAAAGTACTTAAGTCTGAAGATCGTCTTAACTCATCACGATTACTTATTCTTAATCACACGAAGGGTGAATGCCTCATGGCACTTCAAAAATATGCAGAAGCGCTTCAAGTGTATAATGTAATATTGAAGTTAGTCAAAGATGCTCCATATAACACACTTTTGGTTTATAAATTTAACTTTAATGAGGCTAAAAGACGCCTCACTCGTATCAACGATCAACAGGAATGGCAGCACATAATCAATATTTTTGAGAAAGATCTTAGCGCAGAGAATACCTCAGCAAGGAATGCTCAGGCCAATCGACTTCAAGCAATGCACGTTGCATATGCATGTTGCGAGAAGAGCGAGCTAGCAAAAGAGCTTCTTGAAAAAGCTGCGCTTTGTGCACAGAGCGTTGGTCCCACAGAAAACATTTTTTCGCTCAAAACGTATACAAATGTTTCGCCTCAGATTTTTTTAAAAGATAACGCTGAGATGTTGAAGAGTTTGGATTCTTCTATTCTTTGGGATGGGATGCCCATCCCCATTAAGAAGTCTGCTTAGAGTATCTCCTCATTAATGCGGACAGGATTTTCCCTTTGTTTGGTTATAAAACCGGGTTAAATATCAACCCATGAACGCCACTGTTGAAGTGCTTGGTTCTTTTGAAGCAAAGAGCAAATTGTCTTTGCCCTTCTTCTTGGAAAGCGTTCCAGCGGGGTTCCCTTCCCCGGCAGAGGATCACATTGAGAAAACGCTGGATCTCAACGAATTTCTTGTCCGTCATCCCCAAGCTACATTTTTCTTGCGAGTTTCTGGAGATTCGATGGCGGGCGCGGGAATCACTGACAAAGACATTCTGATTGTTGATCGGTCCATCGAACCCACCCATGGAAAGATTGTGATCGCTGTTTTGGACGGTGAATTGACCGTAAAAAGGCTTTATCGAAAAAACGGGAAAATTTTACTTCGTCCAGAAAGCCCAAATTTCAAACCGATTGAAATAAAGTGCGAAAGCGATCTTCAGATTTGGGGGGTTGTGACCAACGTCATCAAGGCGTGCTAGAGGTCATCAAATGAGACCATTGTTTACCATTCACGCCGGGATGTTTGCGGTCAAAAAAAAATGAGAGTTCTTGTCAACATCTTCATTGTCCTGTGCGGATGCGGTTGTGCCACCCGCCCGGAACTCGTGGTGACTCACTCTCCTAATCCATGTGATGTGCACCATGCTAAGGCTTTTCGGAAAGATCCCTTCCCCTTCATGTGGTACTACAGGACCGAAGTTCAGAACAAATCCAGTCGCCCAATCCAAATCACCTCATTTGAGGGTTACTTTTTCGTGGATGGGAAGTGGATTTCCAAAAATGTCCTCCATCGCAAACTCACTTCGCAGGATTTCTCGAAATGGTATAGTGAAGGCGTCGCCGTCACGAACGGATGGATTCCGGCTGGCGGCGTTGCTGTTTGTGATCCCAATTGGCACGGGAGCCGAACACCGACATCACCCCGCTGCAAGTGGACATTCGTGGGGGTTGACGCTGAGGGCAGGACGTTTCAGGCTGAAGCAGAAATTGAAACATTACCTATCAAGCGATGAACTGCCGACCCAGTTGCTCCAGCCAACAGCTGTCACGGGCATACGCCCGTACCGCCCGTGGCTGAGCGTTTCGGTTGATCAAACAGCCGACTTCACCTTGTCGAGCTCTTCACGGTCAAGGGCAGGAAGTTTTTCGGGATCAAAGAAATTTGAGAACTGGGAAGTATCCTCGTTTCTGGCAAGCCATTGATCGGCCTGATTTTTGTCCAAGATGACCGGCATCCGGTCGTGAACATCCGCAACCGATGCGTTTGCGGCCGTTGTCAGGATTGCAAAGGTGCGCAAGATGCCCGCAGGCCGTTCCTATTCGTCCCAGATGGCCGCCAGCAATAGGAAGGAATCGGACTTCCTATAGAATCGATAAGGGATCTTTTTGGAACCGGCCCCCGCCCTTTTCCACTCGTAAAATCCATCTGCCGGGACAATGCACCGTTTTCGCCTGAAGGAAGCTTTGAAACTCGGCTTGGAACCCACCGTTTCAGATCGTGCATTATGAAGGCCAGAACCTGGCTTATCCTCCCTCGACCAGCCTGGAATCAATCCCCACCGAAGCAGCGTGCAAAAAGGAACTCCATTTGCGTTCAAGACCACGGGCTCCTCCATGGTAGGGCAGACATTCTTGTTGGGCTGAAATTTAAAGGCGGGATCGAACTGGATGCTGGGAAACACCTCCTGGAGGTATTCCGTGGGATTCTTCTTGATCGTGTACCGCCCGCACATGACCGGATTATACGAACAGGTCGACAAAATGAAATCCCCAGCTACATATTGGGGGCATGACTGATTCGTCCAGTTCCAGGCACATCATTGCCCTAGTCGATTGCAACAATTTCTATGCCTCCTGTGAGCGCGTGTTCCAGCCCAGGCTCAACCTCAAGCCCGTGGTCGTCCTCTCCAACAACGATGGATGCGTGGTTGCCCGCAGCAATGAAGCCAAGGCTTTGGGAATCAAAATGGGGGTTCCTTTTTTTGAAATCCGCGATCTTGCCGAAAAAAAGCAGGTGGAAGTCTTTTCTTCCAACTATACTCTCTATGGGGACATGAGTCGCCGGGTCATGGAGATCCTCTCCTCGTTCACTCCCGATACGGAGATTTATTCCATTGATGAATGCTTTCTGGGACTCAATGGCTTTCGGAATCGAAATCTGACGGACTATTCCAGGGAGATCCGTTCTCGGGTCATCAGGTTCACGGGCATTCCCGTGTCCATTGGAATCGGACCCACTAAGGTCCTGGCCAAAGTGGCTAACCGTATTGCCAAAAAACAATACCCGGATATCGGCATTTTTAATTTATTCGAGCAACCGGATGGGGACGCGCTCCTCAAGGATTTTCCCGTGGAAGACATCTGGGGGATTGGCTCCCGCTATGGGAAACGTCTTTCGCAGCTCCATATCCACACGGCTTTGGAGCTGAAACGGGCGTCCCGCAATCACCTCCGGAGGGTCTTTGGCGTTGTCATGGAACGTATTGTTTTGGAGCTGAACGGCCTGTCTTGCATGGCACTCGAAACCCAACCTGCCCCAAAAAAGAATATGGCCTGCGCTCGGGGATTCGGGAGGGATTTGTCCCTATTGGAAGATTTGGAAGGCGCGGTCCATGCGTACAGTTCGGTGTTGTGTGAGAAATTACGCACATCGAAGCAAATAGCCGGAAGCCTCTACCTCTTTTTGATGACCAACCCGTTTTCCAGGAATGCAGCGCCGTTTTCCACTGGCAAATTTTCAAAGCTGATCGAGCCCACAAACAACACCCCGTGCATTATTGAAAAAGCGTGCGAGCTTCTGCGAGAGATTTACCGCCCCGGCCTTTCCTATAAACGGGTGGGAATCATCCTGATGGATCTTTTGCCCGATGGGGAATATCAGCCCGATTTATTTTCTGCCGTGAATCAGAAAAAAAGACGGGCTGCCATGTCGGCAGTGGACGGCCTTAATAAACGATTTGGGAAAGCAACCGTGCAATTTGGGCTGCCGAAAAGGCAAGGAGCTTGGAAACAAAACAGGAGTAGGGAGTCTTTGCGGTTTACGACCATCTGGAAGGATCTTCCTGTGGTGTTGGCAAAATAGTTAGACTGTTTTCAGCGTTGATCCCATACCCCTTGACAAACCATGAGCTCACAACCTGATTGGAAAACCTTCGAGGAGCTCGCAACAGAAATTCAGCGTGAGCTAGCGCCAGATGCGGTTGTTACGCCAAATGCCAAATTGCCCGGACGTCGATCAAAGGTACAGCGCCAGATCGACATTTTGGTTGAGCAAAAGGTTGGACAATACGATGTCCGAGTTGTGATTGATTGCAAAGACTACAAGGTCCCAGTTGACCTTAAAGAGGTGGAGACTGTTATAGGACTCGTCGATGATGTAGGCGCCAATAAGGGAGCAATCATTGCCGCAAAAGGCTTCACTGAAGGCGCAAAAGCCAGGGCCAAAGAGGCAGGGATCGACCTCTACGGGGTGATTGATACAGCAAAGCACAAATGGGGGAGTTACATCACGGTACCCGCAGTAACGCGCGATTGGCGACTGGGCTCATGGAATATGAGAATTTCCTGTTTTGGCTTCGGCAAGCTCAAACGGCAGGACATGCGATACCTTCCCATCCTTCGATCTGACGGAAGTCTCATCGATTACGCCTGCAATCTCGTGCTGAATTGGTGGGAGGATGGCATGCTTCCCAAGCAAAAAGGCATACACAGCGACATTCCTTTGACAGCTGAGGCCACTTATTTAAAAACAGATGAGCTTTTGTTCCCTGTCACTTTAACCTTCTCGGTGGAAGTGTACGAAGTTTTTCATTTTGGACAAATCGGCCTCACGGAATTTCGCGGTTTCAAAAATGAAATCCAGGAGAGGGTGATCACGAATGGATTTACCACCGAAAAATTTGATTTCGAGAAGATCGGTAAGGAATGGCAGAAAATAGATTCACTAGACCAACTTGCAGTCAAACCTCTAGTGACATTAGGAGTGTCCACCAACTATCCGAGGTATACTGGCAATATCGAAAAATAAATACCGAATCCAGCTTCAGGAGTTCTTACGGTTTCTGACTCTCGATGTAGTCCAAGAGGCTTTGTAGGTGTATCAGACGGATGCCGCTTTTCATTCCCTTTCTGCGAAGGAGAACGCTTTTCACGGCACCGGACCTAACCAGTCCATGCATGTAAGTACGGCGGAGGCTGGTATAGCGGCACTCTCCTTGACTGGGGATTCGAATCCACTCAGGCCGTACTGGATCGTTGTTGGCGGCCAGAACAGGTGCGATTGTCCACTGGATTTCACTTCGAGAGATGGGTTGGGTCGTTTTCATGGAATGAGCCAAGCAGGAATCCAAAAACGATTCAATCCGTCCTGATCATCGCAAATTCTGGTTTATGGCTTCCATTTACACTCAACAAACATCCAGTTTCATAGGAGGACGTCAGAAAAGTGAACTTGAAAAACTTGAATTCAAGAACTAGTGCTACATGAGCATCCTATCGTGACTGAGATTGCACGGCTGATGATGCGCTCATTTACCAGCATGGTTGCCATTTTTTGGCGAGTGGTTGCCAATTTTAAATGCATCTTTGTCACTAGGTTAAATGGTTGCCAATTTGGTTGCCAAATGACTTGCTTCACATGCAATTCAGTGCTTTTCTACACAAAACAATCACTACACATTTTCTTTCAATTATCTCTGGTTGCCAATCTTACAAGCCGATCATAGTGACTCTTAATCACTAGGTTGTAGGTTCGATTCCTACACGCCGCACCATCTATAGAATGATCCAACTATAGCAGCGTCAGCCGTTGTCTTTACAAGGGATCAAATGAAGTCTATAGTGCCATTTCGACCGTGAGTATGAGTTGAAATCACTCGATCAACTGTCAAAACCCAAATCAGAAACCAGACCCTCCCCCCCGTGAAATTGCTCCTTATCAACCCAAGATTTCCGGAAAGCTTCTGGAGCTTCAAGTGGGCGATCGACACGATTCTCACGAGCAAACGCACCCTGAACCCACCCCTAGGTCTGGCAACGCTGGCTGCCCTCTGTCCAGAAAATTGGGAAATTCAAATCATTGACGAAAATATTGAGTCGATTCCCATGGAACCGAAGGCCGACATCATCGGGATTTGCGGCATGGGGATTCAATTTCCACGCCAGATGGAACTGCTCTCATTTTACAGGCAAAAAGGTCATTTTGTGGTCGCGGGTGGCAGCTACGCTTCGTTGTGCCCGGAATTGTACACAAACCTGGCGGATACGATCGTGGCGGGCGAAGCCGAATACATCTGGAAAGAGTTTTGCCGCGATTTTGAAATGGGAGCGCCCAAACCTCTTTACCACGAAACAGGCACCGTCGACCTGACAGACTCTCCTGTGCCCCGCTTTGATCTGCTGAAACTGGACAAATATCAGGCCGTGAGCCTGCAGTTTTCCCGCGGCTGCCCGTTTCAATGCGAATTTTGCGACATCATCGTGATGTTTGGACGCAAACCGCGCACAAAAACAGTGGAACAAGTCGGACGGGAATTGGATTTGCTCAGAAGCCTCAAGGTGCACAACGCCTTTTTTGTCGATGACAATCTGATCGGGAACAAACCGCTCGCAAAGGATTTGATGCGGTTCCTCAAGACGTATCAGATGCAGCACGACTATCCGTTCCGTTTCGGAACCGAAGCCTCTCTGAACCTTGCCCAGGACAACGAACTTCTTCAGCTTTTTCGCGAAGCGAATTTTGAATGGGTATTCATCGGAATCGAATCCCCGGATGAAGGCAGCCTGAGGGAAACCAAAAAAGTCCAGAATACCCGGCAGGACATCCTTTCTTCGGTTCGGACGATCTATTCTTATGGAATCGAAATTTCCGCAGGATTCATCATTGGATTCGACAACGACACGCTTGAGACATTCGAAAAACAATATCGGTTCATCACAGATTCAGGCATTCAGGTGGCGATGGTCGGGCTCCTGACCGCCCTGCCGAAAACACCTCTTTATGAGCGGCTGGAAAAAGACGGACGGCTCAATCATGAGGCCACCAATTCCGACAATTGCAAGCTCGCCACCAATGTCGTTCCGAAACAGATGACTTACGACGAAATGGTTGCCGGCTATCGCGCGCTTTACCATCGTTTGCTGACCTATCGCAACATTGCCGAACGAATCAACAACAAGATGCGTTACCTGATCGATCCGGTCGACACGCCGGACTATTCGGCACGGGAACGCGTCGATATTCTCTGGAAACTCTTTTCCAAGGGATTGCTGCGAGGTGGAATCCCCGCTTTTTATCATTTTGTTCGCTCCGTCCCCTTCTCCGCACCCAAGCTGCTCCCCCTGGTGATCCAGGATTGGATCGCAGGATTGTCGATGCGGGATTATGTGACGCGTCATTTTATCCATGAATTTGAAACCTCGAATCAGTTGATCCATGATTATCTGAAATCGATCGAGATGACGTTCCAACGCTATCTCCAGCATGGCGCCATGGAAGTGTCCCTAAACCAGGTAAAAAATACGGCGGCCAACCTATCGATCACGATGAAGGGATTACTGGACCGGGAGTTTTTCACGCGAGCTGCCCAACAGCTCGGAAAAGTTCTCGAGGATACGACCTCATCCATCACTCTTCACATCGAAGAGGTTCACGAAGGACAGCTTCGCCATCTAAACCGCCTGCTGAAAAAGCTTTCGCGCCATGGCGATCGGATTCGCGTCGCGGTGCATGACAACTTAAAGGAAGTTGTTCATGTCGATTCCTCCATCTTTCATCTGATCATGCAGAACAACTAGATCCATGCGGTCCCTCCTGTCTTGAAAAGCAATTGATACGAAGGAGCGATGAAGCGAATCTTTTTTGCGCTGCTGCTCATTGGAGCGGGCGTTCTCATCGGAGTCTTGGTCCGACATGTTTCAACTCCTCTTCAAAAGGACGCTCCCGTCGATAATAGTTCCGAGATTTCCGAGAAAAATAGGAAGAAGTCCGAACCGATGTTGCAAACGGACGCTTCTTCTCCCACATCCACGTCTTCGAATCCGCTTCCATCGAAACCTCGATCAGAACCAACGCCTCCCGTTCCTGATCAACCAAGCATGAACAGCCCAGGAGCTGACTCGATCGCTTCAAACCCAATTCCTTCCACCCAGGCCCTGACACCCCAAGAGCACGCCTTGGCTCTCTCCCAACATCCGACCATCTGGACATCAGGGGATATCACGATCATCGCCGATTTCAACCAGCCTTCACCCAATAACCTCGGCGGTGAATTTGGGACATTCAATTTCAATCCCACCGACAAGATTCACGTCTGTCGCGCTGAACTCGACCAAAAGGAGCGCATCGGTGAGATCGGATCTTCGCTGCGATTGACTTACGACGTGAATCAGACAGGAGCATTCAATGGATTCTGGATGAAAATGGGGCCCGCGGATGCCCCATTTGACGCGTCCGTCTTCCAGAATCTCGTTCTTTGGATCAAGGGCGATGCCAACGAAGGCATTCCATCCCAGCTGAAAATCGAACTCAAAAATGGTGTTTTTATCGCACCTGTTTACGTGATGAACATCAAGGCGGTCTGGTCTCTCATACGAATTCCGCTGGGAGAATTTACAGGGAGAGGACTTGATCTTCAGCATGTGACGGAGTTCACAATCGTTTTTGAAAATAGATATGTTCAACCTGCAAGTCAGGGCTCAATTTTGATCGATAACATTGGCTTTGAAAAATGAAATGCTCCAGTGCGACACAACACACGCTTTGCATCATTTGCACATTCAAATCTGTTCGGCAGATAGTCTGGCAAAGCGCCTTGTTATCAACAGCGTCACACCCCTCAGAACGCCCTAAGATGGATGCAAAAAGTCTGTTGAATGTAGATTGACAAGATCTCGTTCTGCGAGGATTCTACCGCTCTCAAACACAAATCGCGCGAACGTCGTTTTCATATGCAGCCGTCTCCCCTTCGCAACAAGGTCATCCTGGAGATGAAGAAGGACAGCATGGTACCTGCTTTCTCGTCAGCTGCAGAACGTTTAAACGAGCTGGTCTCGCAGGAAGCTCCCCTTAAGGAGATCGCTGAGGTCGTGAATCTCGAGCCCGGCCTCGCCGCGAAGGTGTTGCGACTTTCTAACTCCGCGGCGTTCGGAGGAAAATCGATTCAACACATCGATGAGGCGCTCTTTCGCATCGGCGTGAAGGAAATCCGCAAACTCGCCATGGCCATCGGTGTCATGGACCGAGTTTCGCATTTGCGTGTCAAAGTGAATTGGAATCTCTTCTGGATGCATAACCTGCTCACGGCACGTCTGACGGAAATCATCGCCAATACCTACCGCCCGCCTACAGGTCGCGAATATCTTGCCGGCCTCATGCACGACATCGGCAAGCTCTTCCTCGAGCATCATTTCGCCCAGGATTTCGAGGCCATCATGCTGCGCGCCATGGAACGCTCTTGCGGCATGTTCGCTGCGGAAAACCAGCTCTATGACATCACGCATGCCGAAGTAGGTTCCATGCTTTGTGAAAAATGGGGGCTGCACCAAGAAATCGTGCGTGCCATCCGATTTCACCACGACCCCAGTTCACCCTTTTGCAAGGACCCGAATCATCCGGAGGACGAACATCTTTTGGCCGCGTGCATCTGCCTTGCAGATGCGCTTGCCAACCGCGTTCATGCGAACATCCAGGGGGCCGAAAGCCACGACAATATCCAGGTCGAAGCCCTCCCGGAATGGAAGAACTTCGAGAAACAGACGCCTATCTCGCCTCTTGATTTCGATCTAACCATGGAAGTCCAGAAAGTCCAGGACACGATCAATTCGCTGACCCATCAGCCGGTTGAGGTGGCAGGGCCCCAGAGTGGCAAAACATAAGATTTTAAAGCGCGCGAAATCAGGATTGCGTCCCTCCGCATGGGATCACTTCCAGTAGTAGAGCTCACGCCATACCTGAAGCATGTACGACCCGCCCCAACGAAACGGGAGTAATTTTCGCACACCTCCGATTCGTTTGGGCTCGGGACCCGCAATTTCACCGATCTTCAGCTTCCGCTTGGCGGCACGCACCGACAGCAGAGGTTCGCAGCCCATGACGCAACGGAAGATTTTTTCAGTGACGTAACTCTCTTCCTTGTGGAGATCGAGCTCCTGGAAAAGATTCACCCGGTATGCCCGGTAGATCCCCATGGCATCTGTGTAATGTCCCCCATGCAGCACGTTGATCGTGGTCGTGAAAAGCCAATTGCCAAAAGCGGTCATCGGATCGTCATCCTCGCTCTTCATTCCCCTGTAGTAACGAGATGCCACCACCATGTCGTACCCCTTTTCCATTTCCGCAATCAGCTCGGGAATCTGCGCGACCTGACAGTTGCCGTCAGGACTAAAGGTGATGACGATATCGCCCCGGATCATGGGCCATGCCTCAATGTAGGCATTGCGAATGCCGGGCCTTTTCTGAATGTAGACATCGTAACCCTGCTTTTTCGCATAATCAACGGTCCCATCCTTGGACTGTCCATCGGCAATAATAATTTGATCAACCCACGAGTCTTTGATTTGGGGCATGATGACCTGCATCGCCTCATGCTCGTTCAGAGTGGGAATAAAAAGGGTCACTTTCATGAAAAATGGTGCATGAAGTTTAAACGACCGCGCGGCCAGGCGCGCGCAGCCCAGGAGTTAGGACGTGACGAGGTCGCGCTCGAGCCGATGCTTTGTCATTTTGCGGAGATGATCCACCGTGTCCGAGCCGAACGTTTGATCCACGTAATCGAGATAACGCGCATTTGTAAAATAAATTTGGAATGCCCGATCGCGGAATTTGAGCACTTCGGCTGCCGGAATATGCTTCGTTGGCAGAGGCAGCGCGTCCTTGGCGTGCTGCGAAAAACCGCTCCATGTTCGTGGCAATGGCAACGCTTCCTTGACCGCCATTGTATAAAGCGGAGACCCAGGGTATGCCATGGCGGAATAAAAATTCGCGAATTCGCAATTAAGATCGATTGCCATGTCGAGCGTCTCCTGCATCGTTTGAACATTGTCGTCGGGGAGCCCAAAAATATAGTTGCCGATCACGCGGATTCCCGCACTTTGGATCGAACGAACCACGTTGCGAATGTCATCGCCCGTAAAACGTTTATTGGCGCCATCGCGAACAAACTTGCTGCCGGACTCAATGCCCAGCGCCAGCCAGTTAAACCCGGCCTTCTTCATCTTTGGAAGGATGCCTTCCTTTACCGTGTCGACGCGCGCATAGGCCCAGATATTCAAGTCATAGCCACGCTCAATGATGCGATCGCAAATGCCCTCGACGTGAGGGATGTTTAACACAAACATTTCGTCGGCAATCTTGATGTTTTTGACGCCATACTTTTCTACGAGCACAGCAATCTCCGCGATCATCGTGTCCGGGCTGCGATAACGGATGCTGGGCTTGCCAAAAGGCGCGTTGATGCAGCAGAAAGTGCATTTAAAGGGGCATCCGAGGCTCGTGTAGATTGCTGCATAGGGCTGGCGATGCTGAATGTCATCGAAGCAATGCCAGTTGTGCGCGCGATAAAGATGCATTGGCAGGAGATCCCATGCCGTTGTGGGGATTTCCTTGTCGAGGTCGGCCATCACGGTCGCCTTCGCTGTTGAGTGGATTTCTCCATTCTTCCGATACCAAAGGCCTGGCACGCCCTCCAGTTGCGAATTCTTTTCCTTTTTCAGAGCCTCAAGGAGCTTGTGAATGGTATAAATTCCTTCCCCCTCGCACACATAATCGACTTTCTCCTCATGAAGTGTCCGCTCGGGAAGTGCTGACACATGTCCGCCGGCGATGACGATTGGGATTTGGGGAGCGATTTTCTTAAGCTCGGTGCAAACGGACGACGCGCCCGCCATGTTCTGTGTGGAAGCTGAAGGCTGATGGCCAAAGACAATAACTCCTGCAAGAAGAGGTTTTTCCTCAGCGACCGCCTTAGCCGCAGCCACGGCGTTCAGTTCGAGCGCCTCGGCATCCAGGATCTTTACGGAATATCCCTGACGACGTACGTAATCGGCAATAAATCCGGCCCAAATCGGAGGTTCCACCGCAACGAGTTCGTCGCCGAGTTTTTGATAAATTTGAACGCGATTGCTCGGATTGATTAAAATGAGATCGAGCTTTGGGGAGCCGGGTGACGGTGCTTTTTCCATGATGAGTATGCAAAGAATTGCTGCGGAACCGAAACTTTGCCAAAAACTTATTCTGAATTCAAGCTTCAGCGCGTCGCGTTTGAGATGAATTCCTGTTTCCAGTTGCCATAAGCCGCACGATGCGGCATGCCAAAATACACCTTCATGTCCCGGCCCCTTTGCATTGCAACGCTCGATCTGCACTATTTCCAGCATGGAGGTGTGGTCACAAAAGCGCTTGTGTTCGCGCGTGTCGCGCGCGAAAGCGGTTTCGAGCCGTTTTTCCTGACACCATCGGTCGAGCTGCATCGAACCCTCCGCCGTGCGGCTGCGCTCGACTTCCGAAGCAAATGTCGGAAGACGATATTCCAGGAATATCCGTGCTACCAGTTGGGCGCACTTTATCCTGAGTTTGAACCCAACGCCCATCGTTTTGATCGCGAAGCAATCGGTGCGCTCCTCGAACGCGACATTCCCTGTTTTGCGGTGAGCGGCAGCAATCATGCAGCGCGTCCTTTTCTCGATTTAGGCCGGCCTTTCGGAATTTGG
>JABDCI010000037.1:0-629 GCA_013288215.1 Verrucomicrobiota bacterium
AGAAGGCTTTGGGTGTAAACATGGTCTTGGGATAAATGATGGAAATCACTCGTTGGACGGGCATGTCCCACCTCCCGAATGAGAAAACCGTAGAATGGATTGCAATAGACCAAAGGGGCGGAATCCGAATCGGGATGAATCCTGGACACAAGCTGCACCAAGGTGGACGGAGAATAGCAGATCCACCCCCCCCCTCCATTGAATTTCCAACGCCAACATCACGAGCAAAGCGGCAACCCCGTGTCCCCATGCTCCTCTTCGTCGAAAGATCTCGCTCACGAACCAGCTGAAAAGAAACACCAAGGAAAAATTCAGGAGAAACACGAAGCGAGCCATCTTCAAGCAAAAGATCGAGAGCAGTCCCGTCAGGCCGACTTCGAACCATCGTTTCTTGAAAAGGGCCATGATCCATGTTCCGAGTGAAATCCAGGCAATCACGCCATAACGCTGCCGGGCGTCCGCCCATCTGAACGGCTGGAGGTCCGCTGTCGCCAAAAGTCGTTGCGTTTTTAAATCGATGCCACGCATCCATGTCGCTCCATGCTCGACAATGGGCAGCACCACGTTCCATGAAGCAAGGAGGAGAAGGGCGTAGACCGCCAGGGCCGCTCCCGGGAGCCAACCCCGCC
>JABDCI010000037.1:639-4416 GCA_013288215.1 Verrucomicrobiota bacterium
TTTCGAAAAAGCCTTTGAACTCCCCAGGCTGGCACGAGCGCCGCGAGCAAAACCCAGATATCAGGCCCCATGGCGGCCGCCAGGGCCACGGCCACGACCCAAGAAATCCCTAGCACCCGCCGTTTCTCCGACGATCGAGCCTTTAGAAAGAGAATCCCCAGCAAGAGAACGGCGGCCATCAAAGGCATGCTCGCGCTGGAATGCGAAAAGACAGCGGTCGTGAGCAGAAAACTCGTGTTCAATGAAGTGAAGATGAAGAGACTCCATGCAATCGGAGGCTCATCTTCGCGAAGACGCTTCAGCACCTCGAACAAAAGGATCAGGACGACCAGATGCAGCAAGTTCGACAAAACCACCAAAAAGAAAAAGAGTCGGTCTGTCGAAAGCCATCCAAAGCATGGCAGGATCCATTGAAGCGGATCGCCCATAAACAGATGATCATGTCCTTTCGCAATCCCAATGTAATACCAAATATCCCCGCCGGACGTCGCGAGCGGACCATACGTCCGAAAATAGTGAACATTTGCCGCTACATGGATCGCGATGGCAAACAAGATGAGTGGAATGCGCAATGAACGGAACAGTCGCATGTCAGCAACGAACACGATAGGAGATCCCATAAACGGGATGCAATCGTCAAATCAGAGTCCGGGATTGTGTCTCATTCTAAACCGCGGTAATGGTTGTTTTTTATGAGTCAAAGCCTTCAAAAAATGCTGCGTCACGCCGAATCGGCGTTGAAGGCTTCACGCCATTCCTCTCCGGCGGAGAGGATCCAGCAATATGAAACCTTCCTTAAGATTGAGAATCGTCGTCTTTTCTCACTCCATCGCGCCAAAGCGGGTGGCCTCGAAGTGGCTCGCGGCCGCAGCGTGATGATGGACACGCTTCTTCATTATATTTTCCAAAATATCTTGGATGAACATTTTCCCGAAAAAGAAAACGGCAGCGGCGAACTGGCAATCTGCCTGCTGGCGACCGGAGGATACGGGCGTGGCGAACTCAATCCTTTCAGCGATGTGGACATTCTCTTTTTGCTGCCCACAGCCAAAGGCCCGGAACTTGCACGTGTCAACACCATGGTTGAACAGGTGCTCTATGTTTTGTGGGATCTTGGGCTCAAAGTGGGCCATGCGACACGCACCGTGCAGGAATGCCTCAAACAGGCGGAGAAGGACATGCAATCTCGAACCGCTCTCAGTGAAGCACGTCTTCTCGAAGGTTCGAAGGCCATCTTCAAGGAATTTCAGCAGGCCATTTATCGCGAATGCGTAAAAGGAAATTTCAAGGAATATATCACAAACCGCATGGAAGATCAGATCGAACGCCACAAGAAACATGGCAATACGGTCTTTGTTCAGGAACCGAACGTGAAAAATGGCTGCGGCGGGTTGCGCGATGTGCAAAATCTTCTATGGATTTCCCGCTTCAAATTCGGTGCGGGCACCCTGGAAGAATTGAAGAAAAAGGATATGATCGCGCAGATTGAAGCGGGACGCCTCCATCGCGCGTACGATTTCCTCATGCGTGTGCGCAACGAGCTTCATTATTCGAACAACCGTGCGGTCGATGAAATCACGCTTCCAGCTCAGCCGAAAATCGCCTACGCGCTCGGTTATCACCAAAAGGATGTGCTGCGCCAGATTGAAATCTTCATGCGCGATTACTATCGTCACGCCCGGGATATCTACGTTCTCACCGAATCGCTTGCAGAGCGGCTCGCTTTGGACGAAGAATCGCGGCCTGGAAGGCTTTCACGCATTTTCTCCATCGGGAAAAAAACAGAAAAGCTGGAAGGCGGCCTTTATTTAAGAAAAGATGTCTTGGAAGTTCAGCCTGGAGCGCCTCTTCCTCACGATGCGCTGGATCTCATGCAAATCTTCCGCGTGGAACAGTTGCGAAACGCACGGATCGGCGCAGGTCTGCAGAGCGTCATTCGGCGGCAGCTCAAATTTGTCAATCGGGAATTCCAATATTCCAAGCGTGGACGTGAAGTCTTTCTTTCCATTTTAAGGTCCAAGGGAGAGGTGGGACGCATTCTGCGAAGCATGCATGAGTGCGGATTCCTTGGAGAATACATTCCGGAATTCGGCGCGCTCGACTGTCTTGTGCAGCATGAGTTTTATCATCGTTACACCGCCGACGAACACACCCTCGTAGCCATCGAGAAATTGGACGAAATCCTGAATGCGCAGCAAGGGAGCGCCGCCAAATATAGCCGGATTTTCAAACAACTCGAAAATCCACACATCCTCTACCTCGCGATTCTTCTCCATGATGCCGGAAAAGCGGTTCGGACTCGCCACCATAGTGATGCGAGCGCAGAGTGCGCGCACCGGGTCGCCCGCCGGCTCTGCCTGGATTATTCCGAATTACGCCTCTTGGTATGGCTTGTGGACAATCACATGACAATGTCGCAGACAGTCCAGCGTCGCGATATCGAGGATTCCTCGACGATTTCCGATTTCGTCGCCCTTGTCGGCAAGCAGGAATGGCTCGACATGCTCCATCTTCTCACGTTTGTCGATGGATTGGCCGTCGGCAGCACGAATTTCAGCGAGTGGCGGCAGCAGCTTCTCTGGCAGCTCTATGATCGCGCGAGCAAAGGCTTGGGAAGGAGTGGCGTCGACTGGATTGACCTGGAAACTCACAAAGCGAAGCTTCACGAATCGGCCCGAAACGAGCTCGAACAAGAAATCACAGCTGACGAAATCCAGGCTCACTTCACCCACATGCCAGCTCGCTATTGGAGCCGCATTCACAAAGACGAGCTTGTGTGGCACTTGCGGGTATTGCATTCCTTTCTGGAAAAGCTCTTTGAAGAGGAGGCCGGGACCGCTCCTT
This sequence comes from Verrucomicrobiota bacterium, assembly GCA_013288215.1. GTDB lineage: Bacteria > Verrucomicrobiota > Verrucomicrobiia > JABWAM01 > JABWAM01 > JABDCI01. The sequence continues at coordinate 3,484 of JABDCI010000037.1, forward strand.
CCGTCGTCCAATGGAAACATTACCCGGATCGCGACTATTCGGAAGTCGTCGTATGCACATGGGACCGCCACGGCCTCTTTTCCAAGATCGCCGGTTCCTTTGCCGCTTCGCGCATTAATATTCTCAATGCCGATATTTATACTCGAAGTGATGACATCGCCCTGGACATCTTCCAGGTTTGCAACCTTGAGCATCGCTCGCTCCAGGATGACCGCCCACTCCAAAAAATGATTTCCATTCTCACCGATTCCTTGCGAAACGATCGGGAAATTTCTTTTTCGGAGTTGATCCTCGAAGAATACGAGGCGATGCGACATATGCCCCACCAGGACGAGGAATGCTTCCCCACCACCGTCGGTTTCAATAATCACGATTCTTCCGATTACAGCATCCTCGAGATCCAGACGCCGGACCGTTTGGGCCTTTTGCATCAGATCCTCAAAGTACTCACAGAATGCGATCTCGACATTGACCTTGCCAAAATTAACACGGAAAAAGGCGCGGCAATGGACGTCTTCTATTTGACGGATTCTCAAGGGCAGAAAATCAGCAACGCGGAAACCCTGGCGCTCATTCAATCACGATTAAAAGAGACGATCGATCGTCTCAATCGACCTTTCCGCGGCGTGGAATCCTAATCACCAACAGATCAACTCAACATGGCCGTCCGCGAACAACGTGGTAGCCTGGTATTTTCCCGAAGACGGATGAAAAAACCCTCGATCCTTCACGAGTTGCAGCGTGGGATCGGCGTGTCCAAGGTCTAGTTCTGCAGTAGGAGTGTAAACGTAAGAAACAAAAACGGGATTCGTCGGATCAGGATTCGTGTTTTGCAACGGATCGGACGGACAGATGATGTTCCAAAGAGCTTGATCATAGTGCACGAGCTCGAAACGGATGTCCACCGTGCCGTTGGTAGGACCTATTTGGACA
>JABDCI010000037.1:4426-14338 GCA_013288215.1 Verrucomicrobiota bacterium
TTTGGACATTGTCCGGGGTGAGGCCAGGCAATTTGCTCGAATTCTCTGCCGCATAAATCTGCAAGGCGTTTCCAATACCCCGAACATTGGAAAGGCAACGCGCCACTTTAGCCCGTTCCCGATAACTTTTAAAAACCGGAAAGCAAAGGCCAGCGAGAATGGAAACAATCACAACCGAGACCATGAGCTCAACCACCGTGAAGGCGCGCGACTTCATCGCTCCGTCAAAAAACGAGGCAGCGGGATTGACAGTTCGCTGGCTTCATTAGGGTCTTCGGGCTCAAAAGTTTCGGTCACACGCGCTCCTGTTTCGTAAGTCACCGGAGCCCCGTTCTGGGTTATCGTAACCCCATTCGGATCCGAAATGATATTCACAGTAAATCCAAGAAGCCAAACATTCGGATTCGTGGTCTGATTATTCAATTGCAGGGTCCAAGTGGCCAGGCTGCTTTCATTTGTAAAACTGTCGAATGCAGTTTGCGTGATGGGCTTAAAGGTCGCCGTGACACTTCCTTGGTTCTCAGCAAGATCGACGCTTTGGCGAATGTCCTGAACCGAGCTCGCATCAATCGTGATGGTATCAATGAAACCCACGGCATTCGAAGGCACAAGCGGAACATAAATAGAAGGTCCCGTTTGCAGAATGGTCACCGGCGCATCGGTTCCTCGCTGCAGCGAGAAGATCAATCCGCTGGTGCCAGGCAGGCCAACCGGAAACTCAGCTTGAAACACCACCGTGACTGTCAAACTGCGGATAGGGAGATCCTCGCTCGCCGTCTGGGTCGTCAAGGACACCACATTCGTGGCCTGCAAGGAATAGTTCGTGGTTGTGTCGGTGATGGAAGCACCCGCCAGGTTGGTGCTGACCGAGGTGGTGGCAAAAGTGGTGGTAACCGTCTGGTTGTTGGTGTTAACACCGGGCGGGAAGAAAGCAGAGATGGAACGCGGCGTAAAATCGTTGACGAAAATACCTCCATTGGCACTCGCCGCAGCTTGGGTCCTGTATACCTTCGCAGGAGTTTGGGCTGAGACCATCAGAATGGAAGAAACCAACAACCCACCCAGCAAGAGAAGCGAGTATCGAGCAATCCCAAACTTTCTTGTGGTCCAGAAGTTCATGGCGCTTCTTTTTTACTGAACGTCGACAGGCGGAGGAGTAAACTTCGCCTCGTCAAGCTTGCGGATCGGATTGCCGGCGGGATCGACGATCCGGGCGGTGAGGAAAATAATCAGATTCCTTTTGATATTGTTTTCGATCTTGTTTTGAAACAAGCGCCCGAGAAAAGGTATATCACCCAATATCGGGATTTTGTCATCCACTTTTGTGACGTCGTTGCGGATCAAACCGCCGAGCATGACCGTCTGCCCATCCCAAATCACCACATTGGTGTTGATCACCCGTTTATTGAAGACCGGTTGAGGGATCGAAAAATTAAATTGCAACCCATTGGCCACCACGGAGCTTTGATAATCCACAAAGCCTTCAAAATCCACGACTTCAGGGGACAAACTAAGATTTATGGTATAACTATCACTACTTACCGTTGGTTTCACATCAAGTGTAACGCCCACCTCCCGAGTCGTAAATGCTGTAGGGCTCGGAAAGGTAATGCCGACACTGCCCGTGCCACCGGTGGCGGAGGAAGTTCCAGCCTGCACCTGGGCGTCCGTATAGGAGGATGGATACGGAAATTCACGCGTGATTAAAATCTTCGCCTGCTCACCACTCGTGGTTGTGATGCGAGGCGCCGACAATAAATTGCTCATCCCCTTTTGCGCAAGCGCATTGATCATCACCTGAAACTCGGGGTGCGTCAGAATACCGGTAACCGTCATGACCGTATCGGCGCCTGCCCCGACCAAGTTTCCACTGCCGCCCGCGAGCAAGGCGTCGAGCGCACTGGCGCCAATCGTCGAGGCAGTGCGCAAACCACCCGACATGGTGTTGCCTTGTCCCAAATAGGGTCCACCGATCGGCAGGTTGCTTAATTGAGGAGCGGCCCCTGATTCTGCAATAACTTGCTGCTGCGACGTGGGAGCAAACGCCCATTTGAAACCGAGCTCATCCAGATTTGTCTGTTCGACATCGATGAACTTGGCTTCGATCTGCACCTGCGGGGCTGTCTTGTTCAGTTTCAAAATGATTTGCTCGATCTGATCCAGCACGTCATTGGTATGGGTTGCCACTAAAACGCCCAAGGCTTCGTTATACGAAATGTTCGTTCCCGCCGGGAACGAAATACCAAAATCTTCGAAGGTCTTCCTCACGTCGTCTGTGTGCATCGTCACCGCGCCGCCAAGACCGACAAAGCCGCCGCCGCCGCCTTTAGCACCCGCCCCACCCGCACCGCCACCTCTCTCGATCACGGTGTGAAAAATACCAGGAGCCACACTAAATGTTCGTGTTTGCGTGCGCTGCGTCACTCCTTCCGCAGAAACAATCATCACTGCATCGGACTCGATACGGTATTTTAGCCCGGTCACCTGTGTCAAAAATTTGATTGCGTTCAGGAGCGGAACATTGCGCAGATTGAGCGTCACCGTGCGGCTGGCCATATCCTCGGGCTTTCCTGCTGGAGCGGGGGCTGCACCAGGTGCCGTATCACCGCCAGGCGCCACCGCGGGAGCGTTGACCGTCCGATCCGTCTCGAAAGCCGGAATGATGTTCACCCCTTCTTTGCCCGGACTTGGATCCGCCTCACGGCTTTCGTTCACAAGATAATTGATCGCGCTTAGGATCGGCGTGTTTTCAAATTCAATCTTCTTGATAAGAATGTTATTGAGCTTCTTCAAAATCGGGGTCTTGCCACCCAGACTGCCCAGATCGTCCTCTGACACCTCTTTAGGAGCAGTGACCATCCGGTCGCGGCGCAACGGCATCTCCCAGCCTTTCTGCACGTCGAGAAGGCTTTCCGTTTCTGCCTGCTGCTGGGCAGTTTCGAGCTTTTTGAATTTCGCCAACTGCACTTCGCGAAGACGATGGTAGGCTGTGGCGCTGTAAGGATCGATGCGCAGAATGTCTTTCAACGCAGACTCCGCCTGATCAAACTGTTCGCTCTTATAATAATTTTCAGCAGTGCGATAGAGTTCCAGAACTTTCTTCTGCTTGTTGACAAAGTCAGAGTTGGAGAGTTCGGGCGGCATCTCCCCCAGTTCCTTCTGCTCATTCTGTTTACTCTTTTCCAATTTATCGAGATCGTGGGCAGCCCGCTCGGCAATATCCCGGGCCTCATGATTTTCAGGATCCAGCTGGCAAGCCTGTTCGGCCTGAGCGCGAGCCTGCGCATAATCCTTGTGTTCGTAAGCGCTCTTTGCCAGGTGATCCAGAGCCACCGACATCCCCTTCTGAATTTGGTCCATCTCCGCGGCGGTCGCCGGCGAATCGTTGATAAGTTTCTGAGCGTCTGAAAAGATCGACAATGCTTTCGCATCGTCCCCCTGAGCAAGAACATCCTGACCGTCCTTGATCATCAATCGGGCACGAAGCAGATTTTCCTGCCGACGAACCAGCTCCGCCTGCGAAGCCTGGACACCCTCCATGGCTGCATCCTTAGATCGAGAATCCTGCGCGCGCATTTCAACCGGTAAAACAAGCAAAAGAACGCAACCAAGGCATAAGCCGCGTCGAACGAGGGATAGATTCATAAAGACGAGCAATGAAAAGGATTAGGGATGTTTCTTGATGTCCTCGGGCATGAGTTGGCGCAGTGAAAAGTCCTTCCCGTTATCCAATCTTCTTACTACCACTTCAGCCTTCTGACCGTCAAGTTTTTTTATGCTAATCACTTGGTATTGCGTGTTTTGCACCGTAAAAATAGAGTTCTTGCCCACTTCAAAAGAACGGTCCTCCAAAATAAAATAAACCTTGGCAAAAAGGTCGCCCACCGTGCCCACGTTGCCTTTGACTAAAACCACAGGGGGTTCGTTCCCCCGTTGGAGCGTGAGCTCAGAAACATTGAGCTTGGTGACGAGCGGCTTGCCGTCGCCCCCCCGAATCGTGGGATCCTCCTGATTTTGATATTTTTCTTCGTAATGGATCACTTTGTAATCGGGTGCTTCCGGATCAGGAATCATCTCATCCATCTTGACATAATAATCCACCCTGCCATCCCGGCGCAGAATGGAAAACTTCAAACCAGTGGTGCTTTCAGCAATGCCATTGAAAATGAACTGAAAGGGCTTTTGAATGATCTGTGTCGTGCGCAACTTTAAGACGTAATCTGGATGGCTGTTGGGATCCCTTGGATCGGTGCCATACTCATATTCTTCGCGGTTGGTAAATCCATCATTGTCAGAATCAATGTTGGCGATCGGAACCGTGGTGGGAAGTCCGTATTTTTGCAGCCAGCCAATCGGAAGGCCTTCCGGCGTCAACGTTCCTTCCGCCACTTCAGGATTCCATATCTTGGGAAAAGGATCGTTGGGATCCGACTGTTTCATGAGCGGCGCGATGAAAACGCGGTGATCGTTCGTCTCCCATTGAACAGGTTGCTCGAGCGCGTTTTCCACGCTCTCGAGACGCTTCACGTCGCCCACTTGGGAGTCGACGCCTTTTGGTCGCGCATTATCCTCGCGTTTGATTTCCGATTGCAGCCCGTTCACCAGAAGAAAAAGCCAGATCGCAAAACCGATCAAAACGATCAGGGCCAAGATCACAAGGATCCGCTCGTAATATTGTCCAAGTAAACTGAGGTAAGCCTTGAACTTATCGCGCATTCCCGGCTCCAGGTTTAGGCGCAGATTTCAATGTCATCGAACCTCCCTTTCCGCTGATTTTTTCGGGAAGGAAATCCAGCCATTCGATACGCATTCCCACTTTAATCCGTTCCATTCCCATGACAAAGGGCAGTTGAAAAGGATCGATCGACTTCGGATCCACTTTTGCAGCAGGCACGCCCCCTGCTGCAGGCGACGTTCCCGGAGGCACCGGGATTGCAGATGCAAGGATCGGGTCTTTCTTTTCGTTTTCGATATTCAAAACTCGCGTCAAAAACACATGTTTGGAAACTGCCACGGAATTCAAAAAGGATCGCAAAGAATCGGTGTCGCACCAAAACTCCATCTCGAAAGGAAACACTTTGTAGAGATATTCGGGGGATTCCACGATCGCAAATTTGCCTCCCGACGAGACGACAGGCTCCCAATGACCCGGGGACGAAACCGGCGCTTTTGGATCGGATTTAGGGGCGTCCTCGAAGATCACCCGGCGAATGCTCAAGAGCTCAGGAATGCGCGCCTTGGCAAGGAGCTTCATCAATTCTTCGACAATTTCGAGTTGCGTTTGGATGAAGGGGGTGTCGACATCCTTTGGCGGAACATTGTTGTACCTCTCGAAGCCAAATTGAAATTTTTCCGGATGCTTCACCTGTCCCTCGTCAAGAATCTGCGTCATACGCCGCCACGCGACAACAAGCTGTTCCTTCACTTCGGAACCCGATTTCTGAGGGAAAGCGACATGACTTTGCTGCAAAAGTGAAAGGATCGCCTCGATCTTTTCCGATTGAGCCTTGGCGCCCTTCTTAATCAACTCAACATTCTCTTTCGACGGAAAAGGCTTGCGATCCCACAGGGCCTGCCGTTCCTTAATCTTGTCGTCGAGCATCACCTTGACCGACTCGCGTTGCGAAATCTTATTGCGAAGGAGGAAAAAACTGGGAATGGAAAGCGCCACGAATCCCCCTACCAAAGCAAGCACAGGCAGATATTTTTTGAGGAAATCCATATCAATAAGGCAGAGGCGTCTTCAACGTGGCTTTCAGAACATAAGCGAAGGTCCAATCCTCCGGCGCGGGGGTGCCGGTTTCCACAATCTGCACCGAACTAAAATAGGGCGAAGCCTGAAGCTGCTTCTGAAATTCGGTGATCAACTGATACGGTTTATCGGAGTCCCGATTATTCAGGCAAAGTCCCCGGATCTCAAATTCGGTGATTGCGTTGCTTTCAGGTTTCCCCGCAGCAGTTGCCGGAGGAGGCGTGGGATCGCCTGTAGAGCGGCGTCGAATAGGCGCCTGACCCGACTGAACGGCAGCCCCTGAGGGTCCGCTAGAGAAAGTGACAGTCTTACCATTACTCTGCATATTGAGCTGCGTGATCCACACCATGTTCGGCACGCGCTGATTCAGATCGTTTAAAAACTCAAGCCAGAAATAACGCAGCCTCACGACAGCCTGCAATTGGTCGGATTTTCGGCTGATATCTCCTGCCTCGCGTTCCGCCTTTTCGAGCTGGACCTTGATTTCGGTCAGCCTCTGGACTTCTTCCGTCACTTCGTTCAAATGCTTCGTTAAAAGCTGTGTGACCTTCCAATAATAAAGATACCAACTCCAAACCATCAGCAGGACACCGGCCAGGGTGATCGCGAAGAACGGAACTTTCTTCATCAGCTGGCGGCGACGCTGAATCGATGGAGGAATCAAGTTAATCTCAATGGGGCATTCCGTCGCGAGACGTAATCCGAGCCCCACCACCTCGCCCATGGAATGAGCGATTTCCTCCAAATGCTGGCGAAAGGCTTCCTTTTTTTTCTCATCGGCCGGGAATTCGACCGCGACGTTCTGAAATGGATTTAAATATTCCACTTCGATTTCCATTTTTTCCTTAAAGAAGAAATCCGTGTATGAGATAATCGAAGCTCCACCCGAAAGCAGCAACTTCCTGGGAGCGGAGCCTCCCTGCTGCTGACGATAAAAATTGATGGAGCGAGCGATTTCCGCATGCAATCGAGTCATCACATTACGGATCAATTTGCTCAATTTAGCGGCGGATTCGAGCTCGGGCTCTTCGTAAGCGCCTCCCAAACCACAAAAACCCTGCCTGATCTTGAGAGAATCTGCTTCGACGAACGGAATTTCAAACTCCTGTACCACGCTTTGCGAGATCGTATTGCCCGCAATCGGAATGCTGCGGGTAAACACCTTGTTCGGTTGGATGAAAATAAGATTGGTCGTTCGGGCCCCAATGTCCACGACGAGGGTGCAGCCCTTGTTCATTTCATAGTTGTAGAGCGATGCATTGTAGAGCGCGAGGGGTGCGATGTCGACGATCTCCACATCCAGCCCGGCTGCCTCGCACGCCTTGTTCATCCCCTCAATGATTTCACTCTTGATGGCCACCAGAATGACTTCCATCTCCGTCTGGGTTTTGCCTCCCAGCACCTGATAGGTCCAGACCAGCTCTTCAATGGGAAAGGGTACGTTCTGCGCCGCTTCCAAACGCACCATTTGCCGGATTTTATTTTCATCGGCAGCCGGCAGCTTCATAAAACGCGTCAGCACAGCCTGACCCGAAACGGAAATCGCAGCACGTCGGGTTTTAAATTGTCTTTCGGCAATAAGCTTTTTGAGTCCGTCGGTGACTGCTTTGCTTCGATCCTCGTCGGACGTGGGATTTACGTCGAGCGGCTGAAGCCCGAAGTTGACGAGCGTCAGATTGCCATTCCCTGTGGATATGAACTCTGCAGCCTTGAGGGTGCTGGCACCTATATCAACACCGAGGAAACGCTGAACGCTCATATTTCAAGAAGCCCTGGCGCGAACTCCACCACATTCATCACATTATAATCCAGGACTTGTCAGTGCAGGTTTCATTTGTTCGTAATGATCCACGTATGCGGGAAACCAGGGGGATTGCTGAAGATCCAGCAAAATTCCCAAGCGCGGCTGCTTCTTTTCCCAGAAACGGCCGTTGTCCGGATTTTTCATCCACTTCGTATCCTGCAACACGCCTTTGTAGTAAGCTTGAACAACAACATCCTGGATAAACTTATCAATTCCACTGGGTTCATATTTTTTGACCGAGTTCGGATCGAGAAAAACGGGCACCAAAGCGCGGCGCGCGCTGGCGACGTTGCGCTGCACGTGAACCACTGTCACGGAGGTCGCCAGAACGTCATATCCGTCCTCGGATGCGCTCTTTGCATTCGATCCGTAAAAGGCGGCCACAAAAAACTTCAGCGTCACCTCGTCCGCCCATTCCGGCGCCACAAGCAAATCAGCCTCCACAACCAGCCACTTGCGGCTGGGATCAGCCGCTGGGAGAGCCCCTTGAAGCGAGTAGCGCGGAGCCGTTGTCAGAGTCGCTTCGATTTTCCGAATTTTGATATCGCTGGAAGCGGTATCTTCTTTCTCATATTGGGCCGAACTGATGCTCATAAAGAGCCCTAAACCGAGAACTGCGAATACCATGTGCTTCACAACGAACCTCCTTTTAAGACTGCAAAAGACGGGCCAGTCGCATTATACGGGTTCATTTTTAACAACCTGATCCTGAAGCGGATATAAACGCCAGAAAGGCAAGTTGACAAGAGAATTATCCCTTATAAATGTTTTATTTTTGAGAAGTGCTGCAACAGCGGGGCCATGGTATGCGCATCGGGCACGTCCAGAAGCACCACCGTTCGCCCAAAAAGGGTGATATTCTGTTTCTGATTTGCCACGGAAAAGAAGATGGAATCAGCAGGTTCTCCTTTGTTTCCAAGACCCTCCTCCATTCGGTAACGCGCATGGTACAATTCGTCGAGCGCATTAAAAAACTCGCGTGCGTCCTTGGGGGCATCCCAAACAGTCTGCCACACCAACACCCAGCGATCCCGGGTGATTTCATAGAGAACGTAGCGGTCTCCACCCCACCCCGCTGCGACGCGCTGCGCTTTCTCCACTCCAAGCTGATCTTCGAATAAGGCGCGAATCCCCAGTTCACCCACGACATTTTCATGCAGTTTCTTCCAGCTCGGTTCTGGTTTGAACGTAAATACCACGGGTTGAGGCCGATCTCGCGGGACTGCCATATATTTTTCAGGATGCAGAATCTGCTTCGAACTTTCCGGCGGATCTTTGAATGCCGCATCGATGGCGGCATTTCCGCCGTTCGCATGGAGGTCTGAAATAAAAATTTGTCCATCCTGATAGGGAAAGAGAAGGGAGCTGCGCAAATACGCAGGGGCGGCTTGCATCTGATCCATGGGTTGCGTGAAAAGCATCTGCAAATCGCCCAGCCACTGCTCTGCGTTGTAATTTTCACGGAGATAAACCCCCATCTGGTAGGTCGCATCGCCCTCGACAAGCGCCGCCGCCGCAAGAGCTGCATCATCATTATCCTTCGTGCGCAAGGGCAGCTTCTGAAGTGTAAAGTTCTGGTCTTGCAAAGCATGCACTAGCTCATGTGCCAGGATCATCCGTTCCATGTTGTTGCCGAGATTGAATTCCGGAAAAGTGTAAAGCTCGTGGGTGTCCTGATCGTAAAACGCCGCCACCTGCTCGGAAAGCAGGCTTGTGATGGCCTGCATGAGATCGGTGGTTCTCGGAATCAAACCAATGCGCTTGAGCGCAATCTCATAATTTTTGAATTCATCCGACGAATATTGAATCCGGAGTTTGGAGAGGATGTACGCTCTCAATTCAGACTTGGGAATGCGCTTGTACTCGACGGGCTTTAGAAATGGCAGCTCCCGCAAAGCGCTTATGTTTTTTTCTATCGCCGCGCGCGCTGATTCTTCGCGCTGCTCATTATTCCTGAGTTCGATTTGACTTTTTAACACGCGGTTGCGCTGCAGCACGCTCTGGAGCTCGATATTGACGCGCGTCTCCTCTTCGCGGAGCTTCTCCAGATATGTCACTCGACTCGCAATCCAATAAACGATAAATACAATCCCCAACAGGAGAGTCCAAAAGAGCTTTTGGATGGCGCGCTTTGACATGAAATCTCATTTTAACAGTCTTAAGGAAAGAATCCAAAGCCTTCTTTCCACGCCAGGTTACAAACCGATGCGTGTGAGCGAACTGCTCGCCGCACTCAAAATCCCGCCGCAGCAGCGCAAGGACGTCAAGCGCATCATGGACCGCCTTCTGCAGGAAGGCGTCATCGTGCACATTCGCAAGGATCGCATCATCCTCCCATCCGAAGCCGACCTCGTCA
>JABDCI010000038.1:0-14002 GCA_013288215.1 Verrucomicrobiota bacterium
TTGGATTAATAAAGGGATCGTTTGTGAAACAAACAAAGCATCCATGCTCACATCGGTTCCAAACGAAGCTGCTAATGCCGCATTGCTCAACAGTGCGATGAACGACGAGAGAATATTGATCGCTGTAATCTGAAATGAACCTCGCAGAATGGAGTGCGATCCAACGGATGAAACTGGTTTTGCAACCGGAATTTTCCCAGCATAAGCTGCTCCGTCATCTAAAACCGCCGGGGGCTCCAAAGTCTGATGAATCTGTGTCACGCGCCCACCCCAGTACGGAAAACGCCAGCAGTTTCATCATCCCAGGTTGCATCGAGAACTTCCCATTCAGGCGTGACCGCTTCCGCGCACACTTCCATTTCGCGCCGCACTAATGCGCCGAGAGCGAGCGTGAAGAAAAACTGCGCATTCACGGTCGGTGCAGTCCAAACAACGTCAAAAAAGCCGTGAACAATGGCAGCAAGACATGCAGCGCCTACACCCGTCGCGATAAGTCCGATCGAAGCGGACCTGTCGATCTGAGAACGAGCGCCAATGGATATCGCGCGCCAAAACAGGAACGCAAAGGCAACCAAGCCACCGACACCCATTTCTGCAAAAATCAACAGGGGCAATGTGTGGACTCTATATATAAAATTCCAATCGTAATCGGCAGGAACAAATTCGTACATTGCTAAGCGATAGTTGTTAATGCCGACCCCAAGAACCGGATGGCTCCTAATCATTCCAGCTGCGATTTGTGCCAAGTGCCAACGATCCTGGGCGGATCCATCATCGTCACCCATCAATCGCTGACGCACGGGCGGCAACATCAATACAATGAGAACGATCATGATGCCCCACAAGATCCAGCGACGCAATTCCGGCATCGAGCCCCGGTAGTAAGCAATGAACAAAGCGCCTGCCGCCAGTCCCAGCCAGCCTCCGCGTGATAGGGTGGTTATCATCGCGATCACACCAAGAATCAGCGCCGTGGTAAGGAATCCGCGCCGTTTTGATTTCCAAAGCAGCCATACTCCAAAGAGCGGCAACAAAGTAAAATGAAGATAGGCTGCGAAACCGTTGGGCTGTGGAATTGTCCCCTGACTGCGGGCGTACTCGCCGTCGAGTGTGAGTCGGGTAGATGAGCCTGTGCGGAAGAAGTCATATCCGTTTTGGAAATAAGCCTGCCACAAGGCGAGGCAGGACTGAAAAAACAGGGCCGCGGCGATGCATTTCACCAAAAACACCTGATCCTCCCTCCAATCGAAATAGCGTGTCACAATCCAGTAATAGACAAATGTGGTGAGCGTTAATTGAAATACAGCCACAAAGGCGCATTTTCGATCGTTGGGAAACAACATCGAAACACATGCCATGAATAGGAAGAGGAGGACCGGCTGATCCGTCCAGTTAAGCGATGAACGTTCGCACGGCATAAGACGTGGCTTTTGGCAAGCGAGAGGAATGAGCAGGAAAAATATATCCGAAAGCCTAAAAATAAGGCCGCCGACCCACCCCTGGAAGGATTCGACGACATTAAGACGGTATAAGGTAAGATCATATGAAAATGGAATGGTGAATAAACCACACGCCAACAGATAATATTTCAACCGTGGTGTGCCGATCTGCAAAACAGCACCCGCCAACGCGATGCATACGATGAGGTGCTTAAACATTTAGGCTTCCTGCGATGGGTGAGCGGCGGCAGTTCCCTTCGGAATTCGACGGAACGGTTACTCGCTAGGAACGGACGCCTTTTGCAGAAGAAAGATATTGCATGAACTTCCAAAAACGCGGCTCAAGAAACGCCGCGCACCGACGCTCAGACGAGAGTCCAAGATTGAAAGTCCCGTGTAGAACAATCCATTTGTTTTCTCAGCCGCGATGTTCCAACCCGTACTGAGAAACAGCTGCCGCCACCACGCCCGGCTGAAATAACAGATTTCGATCAGAGCGTTTCCCGCATGTTCTCCATGAGACTTAGGCAGTGTCCACAGTCTCAGAATGTGCGTCACGCTCGTCCAAAAACGCCAACTGCTGGAGGGCAGCACATGAATCGCACAACCATCGGGCTTGAGAACACGATGAATTTCCTTTTGAAATTGAGCGACGTCCGGAATGTGTTCGAGCACATTGGAACTAAAGACAACATCGAATTCGTCATTTGCAAAGGGAATTTGTTTGCCATCGTAATTGATGATGGGCCATACGCGTTTCTCAGAAAACTCGCTCAATGGGAGATCGATCGCGCTTACCTCGAGACCGCAACTTGCGAAAACTTGCGCTTGCCACCCTGCACCTGCCCCGATCTCAAGCACCCTACCCTTTCGAGACAGCATTTTCATGACAACTCCAAGCTCGTGCATGCGCTTATTCCTCTGATGATTCAGAGTCCGCTCTGCAATCCAGAAGGTAGAAATCGATCGTATTTTCTTCAGGAACGATTTCATCTTCACACTCTCGCCAGGGAGTTCGGCGTTATTTTCTCTGATTCTGTTGCTATATCGCCTCGCTCGCAGTTAGGGACAATTTCCATCCAACGAGCGGCAATCTTTTCCAAAGCAAACGAAGACTCGACTGTAGCCCGAGCCGCAGATCCCATGCGCCAGCGCAGATCTACGTTAACTACAAGAGTTTCCAAAGCACCAATCCATTGCTGAATATTAGCTGCAAGAAACCCATTCACCCCAGTTTGAATGACTTCGTTATTGAAGCCCAACGAAGACGAGACTGTAGGCAGCCCGGCGGCCATAAATTGCAGCAACTTGTAACTGCTCTTGCTGGCCGCGACTTCATCATCCATCCGTAACGGAACCAAACCAATATCAAATGAGTAGAGGTGATCCAGCTCATCGTCTTTGGTCCAAACATGGTGCTCAAACACTACGCCGTTTAGCGGAACACTTCCTGAAGTGACGATTTTAATTCGGACTCTTTGCCGGTAGCGTCGGCATATCTCTCCCAAAGGGACCTCCAGAATAGCCAAATGAGAAGCGGTGATGGGAGACCCAATCCATCCGATGGTCACTGGGTGCCGATTCTCTCGAGCACGCAATGGAAATGACGCGGGGGCTACCGCCATCGGCAGAACTTCCGCGGATTTGCTGAACCGTCGAGCGAATTGGAAGAGGCGCTGGTTGGCAACAATCACATGGTCCGCCAGCGCAACCATCTCCGAGACCATTTTTGCAGGCTCCTTTTTCCGTAGAGAAACGAAATAAACGTGCTTTTCACCTCGATGACCCTTGTAATAAATTGCATCATCAAAGTCGTAGACAATCCGCTTGCCAGCACGTTTAAAAAGTCGCCACAGTACAAGGAGAAAAATATCTTTTTGAACCAAGATGGTCTTTGCTTTAAATCCAAAAAAAAGCACCTCTGCGTAGAAGACCGGCCATAGAAAGAAACAGGCCTTGCGGCGGGCGGGCGGAATGACCATGCGAAATTTAATCCCCTCCTCTTCAAGGTAGGGCAAAAATGCAGCTACACGATATCGCGTGCTTGCCACTTGATCCGGATGGCCTCGTGCGATGATAAGAAGGTCAATCATAACAGAGCTGCGTATCTATTATCGGGCTCCGAATCCACCATGCTGTCTTGCAACTCCGAACGGCCATCGCTTTTTGCCGATCGGAGTCCGCATTTGCGCTCCAGCAAGTTGATGAGCGGTTCGATGCACTTTTGATTGTCAAAGCGCGAGCAGATCTTCGTGCGACCTGCTTCAGCAAAGCGTCGCCGCAAAGCGGCATCCTGCAAAAGTTGTTTGAGGCGCGCCGCGAGTTCTCTCGTGTTTCCAGGCTTCACAAGGAAACCATCTTTCTCGTGATCGATAAGCTCAGCAATCCCACCAATCGGCGTCGAAACAACAGGTAGAGCCGTAGCCATGGCTTCCACCAATACATTCGGAATCCCGTCATGCCGCCCGTTCCGGGTAGAGATACAAGGCAGCGTGAAGATGGTTGCTTCATGATAAAATTGAAGCAATCTCTCCTGAGGAATCGCCCCTGGTAAATGAATGCGACCCGCCAAGCCGTATTTTCTTACCAACGATTCTATATTACCCATTTCCTCGCCCCCGCCTACAATGCAGCACTGGAACATCACTCCTTCGCGCTGCAAGTAATGACACGCCGTTACCAAATCGGAAAAACCCTTCATGAGGTCGAATCGTCCCACCGCCAGAATCTGATTCCCATTGCGCCTCTGAACAGAAGGTGGAATGAAATGTCGGACGTCGATCCCATGATAGATGACGTGAATCTTCTTCTCGACGCCCGCATTGCCCCGCCGACTCAGTTCACGACAACCATAGCTCGAGCAACATGAAACAAAGCACGCTTCATCCAATTTTTCGCGCAGGAGCAAGCGATCATGCCAAATATCATGTGCATGAGCGGAGAAGCTGTAAGGGATGCCTGTGAGGAGATGAATGACTCTCGCAACAGACGTAGCTTGAGAAGCATAGTGTGAGTGGATATGCGAAATATCATCTTGTTCCATCTTGTATGCGAGAACAACGCCTTCACCAAAGTGCAACAAACTTCGAATGCGATTCTTAAGCCTATCATGAACCGGTATCAGCATTTTCCATATTGCCCGAAAGTATCGAATGGGATGAACTGAGACATAGTGAAAGTGAGCGAACAGCAACCTCAGAATCCGCACGGGAAGGAGATAATAGGTGCGTGCGCATAATGGCAGAGACTCCGCTGAAAGCGACTTTGGATCAGGCCGATGCAGCGAGTAAATATGCAATGAATATCCACGCCGTTCGATCTCAAGAATCTCGCGGTAAATAAATGTCGCCGACAAGGACGGGATGACAGTGCCAAGATAGGCGACATTTTTCGTTTTATCCTCCAAGACCTGTGCCATTTTAAAAAGAAAATAGAAAGTTCAGCGAGATTGAAGAAATGTTGCCACTTCTGTCCCGTCACTCGGGCATGAGGATGCGTTGTTACGATGGCCTTTTCCACCAGCATGACAATCCTCACTCTTACTGAAATCGGCAAGCAAGTCCTGCAACTCTGCTGCCTTTTTTTCCCACTCGGCTCGTCTTCTGTCATAAATGCGGATTGCCGCACATCGGTATCTCTCAATATGAGAGATCATTTCTCCCACCGCTTTGGAAATATTGTCCCGAGTGTTATCCACATAGATCGCGGCATCCTCATAGGTTCGTCGCAGACATGGCCAGTTCGATAAGATCATCGGCTTTCGAAGAGACAATGCCTCATACGCTGCCATTTGCATGGTGTTGTCCCTTGTTGTAAGGGACATGACACAGTCTGAAGCCTGTAGCAGCGCAACAAATTCCTCATAAGGCAAAAACCCAGTAAAGAAGACGTTCTTCTCATTGTCGCCTAATCTAAAATCCCGGCAACGCTTGAAATCACCGGTGATGTAAAAATTCACGGAGGGAATCGAATACGCAGCAGCCAAGATTTCTGTGATTGGTTCGTCCTCGGCAAAAGAACAAATAACGGCAGCTGTGAACGCTTTATTGAAAGCATGCTTTGGTTCGGATGCGAATTGAACAATTACATCACTTAAAATGAATGACTTCCCCCCCCACTCAGCGCATTTGTGCGCGTGCGAATCATTGGTGACAATCACAAGCTTGGCACGTCGAACGAGCAAGCGATGCAAAAAGTTAAAATATTTCCATTTGCAGCTAAAAGCATCGCTATGCGAATCCATGACGTAGCATGTCCCCGTGAAAAATGAATAAACCGACACCGCAAGTGTTGCAAATATGGGAGGATTTGTAACAAGCGTGAGTTCTGGCCGTTCTCTGAGGAGCAATGACAATGTCACACAGAACTGTAATGTATAACGCCAGGGCACGGTTATAAGACAACCGGACTTACCATAATGCACATAGTGGCATTCTGCATGGATCGCATGTCCGATTGCGTCATTGCGTTTGTCGTATGGAAACCATTTAATGAACACCCTCTTATGCTTCTTAAATCGGAGAATCGCTTTCATGCGCTTTTGTTTATCGCCTGCTGAAAATAAGTGACGCGCCAATCTTGTACAGTTAGTTTCGCTCGTTTGAAAATATTCTGAGGCCACGCCAGCCAGTCGTAAGCGCCGTCCAGCTTGGCAGCAAGCAAAGCGTGGTCGTCGTAATCATTCACGGGCAAACGCCGGAGGAGATAGGGATTATCGCGTGCGCGCGTTCTGCCGATTGATGTTGTGGCGTTGCATCGATACCCTTCCCTTCGCAGAAGGTCGACAAACCGGGCTGCGTATGCTTTGTCAGCCTGCGGAAATGCGTACGGATAGGCAAAACTTGTCACCGGCTCGCCAAGACGTTCTTCCAGCTCGGTCTTGGAGTTCCGAACTTCCTCAATGACAGATGCCCATGGTAGCTCAGTCATTTTCGGATGCGTGACTGTGTGCGAGCCCAACTCGAAGCCCATGCGATGAAGCTTGATGACTTCATCCCAGGTCATGCATTGCCGGTTCTTAAACATCTTCGGAGAGGATCCAATAAAACCGGTCGGCAGGAATATCGTGGCGCTGAACCCCACATTGCAAAGGATGGGCGCGGCGGTGAAAAAAAAATCGCGAAAACCGTCGTCAAACGTGATCGCCACAAGCTTCGTTGAAGAAACGCGTCCACACCGCCACATCTCCAGTCCCGTCTTCAAATTCACGCCAGTGTATCCTTGCTGCTGCAGCCATGCCATCTGATCAGCAAAAATGTGAGGACTCGTGTGTGTGCAATAATAAGGACGAGCGTGCTTTTCCGGAGCATCCGAAATGCTGTGGTACATGAGAATCGGCAGCGATTCGTTCATTTGGGCCATCGCTCGGCGGATAGGCTGGGCCAGCCTCAAGGTAATGGATCGGTCGAGACGCATTTTGCAAATGAGGAGCACCCCATTGAGCGGGAACAACACTTAATCCAACTTCTCATGTTTCCCACATAGATCATCGACGAGCTTCAGATAATCGCCTTTTCTCTGATTCCAACTGTTGCGCGCGGCGTATTCAGCTGCGCGGGCGACCATGTTATGGCGCAATGCTTCATCGCGCAGGAGTTCAAGCATTGCGACCGCGAGATCACCCGAATTTCCGGACTCAAAAAAACGCACCACTGAGTCATCGAAATAATAGCGGTCAATCTTTGTGTTCGAGACCACAACAGGGACACGCAGCGACATAAATTGCATGATCTTGGTGCTGTAAGCTTCGTTCCCAAAGGAATCGGCGCGCTTTGGAACGACTCCGAGATCTGCTTCGGCCATCACCCTGGCAATTTCGTGTACCGGCAATCGGTTGAAGAACCGGACGGAGCCATTCAAACCGAGCTCCTGGGCCTGCGAGACCAAATTACTCTTCATGTCGCCCTCACCGTAAATGTGAAATTCCGCGTGAGGCAACTCGCCACGGATCTTATGAAACGCGCCAATGGCGATGTCCAAGCCCTGGTGCCATTGCAAACCCCCGGGGAAAAGAATCACAAGCTTGCCGTCATTTCGTGTTCGTCGCGAAGGTTGAAAGATGCCGGCATCGACGTTGTTGATGAAAACAGAGCACTTTCCGACCGCGCCCGTCCGGTGTTCATATTTTTCGAGCCAGAGATGGTTCGCGATGATCACGTGGTCGGCCATCCGTGCAGACAGTCGTTCCATCCATTTCAACAAAGAGATCAGCAGCCCCTTCTCACTTTTTCCAAACTTGCTGGCGTACAATTCCGGGACGATGTCATGGATATCCAAAATCACACGCGCACCAGTCCATCTCGGATAAGCAGCCGCAAAGACCATGAAGTCGGGAACATTATGAATATGCAGCAGATCATATGGTTTTCGGGCGTGTTCGCGTGCGATCCAACGCGCCGATGCGAAAAGAAATCGAACCAATGGGAAAAGATAGGACATCCGCGATTGCTCCTTCCTGTCCAATCGCGGCTGGAGCCGGACCAAGTTAACGTCACGAATCTTCGTTTGCCCTGGGGCATCATTCGCCGGCTGCAGGGCTAGCACATCCACGTGATCGCCTCGCTTGGCCAAGGCTTCCGCGTATTGAATCACTCGTGTATCCGACAGATAATAGGAGTGAGTCACCATGCAAACACGCTTTGGCCTTGGATGGCGCAGCGGCCTGACTTGCGCCGCGAAGGCAGCCAGTTTCATGGGAAGCGGCTGCCAGTACGTCTCGCCATATTTTTCACGCACATGATTTAAAAGCTTCTCATAAAAAGCGGCCGGATAGGTCCGAGTGGAAATCGCTTCCCCATTAAAGCGGATATAATCCGGATGGACATTCAGAAGGGCCATGCCTCCGTGGCTGGCCACCCAATCCAGTTTTTTTAACCAAATGTCCGGTGTCGTTTCCTGAAGAAGCAAAAAAAGAGTGGAATCTTGCGGCAGAGTGTAAGGTAGTTCGACATAGCCCGGAGCGTTGATCCCCGTGACCCAGAAAGGGAAAATGGTTTCAGCTCCATCCGATTGGGGTTCGAACGGGTCCGTATCGAAGGTGGAGGCATCGTACATCGCCTTAATGTCGTGAAACCATTCGAGATTTCTGAACATGAAACCTGATCG
Source organism: Verrucomicrobiota bacterium (assembly GCA_013288215.1). Taxonomy (GTDB): domain Bacteria; phylum Verrucomicrobiota; class Verrucomicrobiia; order JABWAM01; family JABWAM01; genus JABDCI01. The sequence goes on from JABDCI010000038.1 coordinate 8,544, forward strand.
AAAACCAACCGCACCCCAATCTTTGAGGTATTGATTAATCCGCACGGCCTTTTCGGCGAACTCTTTACGGTTGCGGTAAAGTTTGCCGTCGTGATTTAGATCATGGACACCAACCTCAAAACCGTTTTGCCTGAGTTCAGCTCGCAGTTCGACTGGGACGGTGGCCCCGCCTTCAGGAACGAAATTAAATGAGGAACGGAATCCAAGCCTCATTTCACATTGCATCAACTGGCGACATTTCGCCAAGCCCTCAGATCCTTCGACATCGTGAGTGAGCACAAAAGCAAATTTCTTTTTGTCGGGCCAGCCAGGCCAATTTTCGGGTGATCGACTTGTGGCTTCGTTGATCGGCCAAATGTTTTGGCACATCTGTCGTTTTCTCCGAACAGCCATTCGGCGCATCGCGATCCGTAGGCGCCACGGCACATACGGCTTGATCTGATAATATAAACGATGAATGAACATGGAACTTTAGCCGCAACAATTCATGGAAAAAAGGCCACCGATCGGGAAGTGATTGTTGGAAATGAAAAACCAACAATCAAAGGCATGAGCCGCTTCACCAATCGGTGGCAAAGTCAGAAATTGAGACTTCTGAAAAAGCAATAGCGTCGGGGGGTGCGGATCAGGAGCTTAGCGCACGAAAAACCCTGCCGACTCAGCATTCACTGAGGAAGTCTTGATGTAACCAAGAAGGAACGTAGCTTCGAGTTTTATTGAGAACCGCACATACGTTAGCTTTCGAATCGGTGAGCAGGGCGTTCGCCTGACGAACGATTTCGCGGTCCGTTTTCTCCGCTTCAATGACGAACAAGACCATATCCATGGATCCCGCCAAACGCGGGGTCACACTTGTCTGGGTAACAGGAGGCATGTCAAAGATGATGTAATCGTAGTCACTCACTTTGAGTTCCAGTACCTGATTGGTGAATCGTTTGGGGAATGTCTGTGGAAGTTTGTCGGCAAACGACCCCCCTGTAACAACATAAAGGTTGTTCTGAACCAGAGCTCTGTCCTTGGTAGATAAGGCATGGTGCAATTCACACACCGGTTTGCCTTTATAAAAGTGTTGAGCTGCTTCATGTTCAGGATGCATGTCCACCAGCAATACGTTTCCATCCCCAGTCTCAGAAAGAGAAGCCGCAAGACCGACAGCGGTCAGGGTCACGCCAGCGCCTTGGGAGACGCCCGTGACAGCGATCAATTTCGGCTTCATCGTGAAATCTCGAACCTCGAAATAAACGACCAACCGGTCGCGCAATGCTTCATAAAATGGCCGCAAGGTTGAATGACAACTCCAAGGCGCTCTCACCAATTCTCCTTTTGATTCCATCTCGCCATCGTCCTTCAGCTCACCCACCTCCCATGTTCCATTGGTCATGGGATGACGACGATGCCCGTTGCGGGTCATGTCTGGAATGGAAAGGAAGAGATGAAGTCCCAATTTCCTTTCGACTTCGATCGGGCGTTTGATGGAACGATCGAAAATCAACTCGATCAAGAACGCCCACGCGAGACCGATGAAGACACCACCTAGAATTGCGATCCCTATCATCTTGAACATCGCAATTGAATTCCTAAAGGGAGGCGATGGTGACTGGATGAGGCTGATGTTCGAAACCTTGACGGCGCTCAGCGCTTCGTCGATTCGAGATTGTTCCAAATTGGCTGAAAAATAACGATAGTTAGCCTCCTCAAGCTCCTTTTTTCGCTGGAGTTCGACAATCGAGGGTTCCATGGCATCCATGCTGGTTGTTTCAGCCCGAACCTGATTCAATTGCTCATTAAGACTCTTAATTTTTGACTCGAGGGCCGCCACCCGGGCAGCTTCCACTGGCAAATCCACGCCTTGGATGGCCAACTTCGGATATTTGGCCTCAGTTTTCTTTTTGAGCTTATCAGCTTCTGCGATCTCCTCTCGGATCTCCTTGACCCGCACATTATCATCGGTGAATTCCATCAGGAGCGCCTGCTCTTGTTTGCGTAAGAGATCGAGACGCGTCACAAGGCTTTTATATTCATCCGCAGCTTCCGCGGGAACGGCTTCCCCCACATTAAACGATGGCGTTGAAGCGGGCAGGGATTTGCCGACTTCCTTCAAAGCGGCCTGCCGCTCGGCCAATTCGGCTTGGGCGTTGAAGAGATCTTCGCGAATCTTTGCAATTTGCGCGGTGAACGCTTTTTTCGATTCATCGAGCGAAATCACACCAGCCTTAGCTCGGGCCTGCCGGAGTTCCTGTTCTGTCTGGGCAAGTTGGGAACGCAGTTGGTCCGTCTGCTGCGTCAGAAAATCGTCAAGAACTCCAATCGCACGATGGATCTCGATATGTTTCTTGAAGTAATCGTCGATCATTTCGTGCAGAATCGCTTGAACCATTTCGGGATCCGGATGCTGAAAGGTCAAGAGGATCACACTGCTCTTTTTGGTAGCTTCCCCGGTCAGATTCCTTTGGATAAACCATGCGGCCTTGTTGCGGTCCTTGCCACCTCCGACTTTGGCCAAAATCTTTTCCGGTCCAATGACATCAGCCACTTGTTGAGCTAGATCCAGGCTCGTTAAAATCTCAATTTCGGAATTGATGATATTCTCACCGCGTTCGTCAGGCGACTTTACCCTCGAATCCGCAGCAGCGAGATTTCCTGCCGGATTTAATGATTTGCTGTCCAACACATATCGAATGAACAGTTTGGCCTCGGATTGATAAGGGATTGGCTTAAAGAAAAAGAGGGTGATAGCAACGATGATTCCCAGGACACTGCAAGCGATGATTTTCCACTTGTGGCGAAACAAGATGTAATAAATGTCGCCCAACGTCATGCCATGAGGCTGCAGTGTCGTTTGCTTGTTCTGCATATATCTCACATCTTTTGCCACTGGAATGGCGCTTCGAGATCTGTCCGAAGGATGCAACGGGATTCGGGACTGGGATTGTTCTTCCATAAAATCTTTACGCGACGTGCTTATAAAGCACAGCTCCAATGAACCGGGAAAGAGGGAGAGGCAATGCGCGGAACACCCGATTGTGCCATCCCGATGACTCATCTCTCGCCGTTACGAAACGGTGTTGACGCCTGTCATATTTGACATATTCGATCATCCGTTCTTCGGTGCCCCACGCGAGCTTAAACTTGCGCAATCCTTCGTTTTCAAGTGAGGTCCTGCCGAAATCCAACTGCTCAAAGCCATGCTGCGCATACCACTTAATGGCTTCCCACATCACGAGATTATTGGCCGGCAGATGTTTAAACGTTTCGTCGGAAGCACTATATTTGTAAATTGCCTTTCCGCCGAAATGAAAAAAAATAGCGGCAGCTATGGGTGCCTGTTGATGTCTGGCCAGCACGACGAAACCCTTGTTTTGCAACAGGACATGGGTGTGGATATTTTGAAAAAAACTCCACGGTTGAGGAGGCACACCATGCCGCTTGCGTGTTTTGCACAATAAGCCATAGAAAATCCGGATCGTCTCTAGACTCTGGGAGATTTCCAATTGAACATCACTTTTTTCAGCCTTTCGGATCGCACTCCGCGCAGTTCCTTTCATTTTGGCGAAAAGAACTTCTTCGCCGCCTATCAGATTAAGTTGATGGCCATAGAAGGAGGTTGAAGCAAGCATGTCGGGCAAGAGCGTTTTCCCCCCTCTGCATTCCAGATATTTCCAGTCTCGCTCCTCCGCGTATCTCATGGCTTCCTGAAAAACGCGGCTCAATGAATCGACATCTGAACCGACCGGTTCGCTATCATCAGTAAATGGAAGTGAAATCCCCCGCCGTCCCGTCAGCCAACTATTCACCTCCATCATGGGCAACAGGGAACGCAAACTCCCGCCCTCACTCAATATAAAATAGACTGGCGTATAGCCATAACTGCTCTGCAAAACCCTCGCCCAGGCCGTCGTGTGAAAAAAAGACGCCGACGGACATGTCGTCAACCTGGCATCCCACTCCGCTTCTTCCAGAGGATTCACCCGCTGAAATATGGCAGAACGCATTTCCGCGGCTGAAGGCCCGATGGGGAGATATTGCGATTCAACAGGCATCAAATTCAACAGACCGCAAGAGCAGGCAACGAATGAGACTTCACTTCCCGCACAACCGTTTCGATTTGTTCTGAACTCAGTTCCGGGAACATAGGAAGGGAAAGAAATTCCTCAGCGCAACGTTCTGCGATTGGAAATGAACCAAGTTCCAGCCCCAGGTGACGGTACGCTTTTTGCCTGTGAATCGGCACCGGATAATGAATGCCACAGGCAATACCCGCATCTGTCAATGCACGCATCAGTTGATCCCGGCCCTGCACCCGCACCGCGTAAATATGATACACATGCCGGGCATAGGCAGCCTCCCTCGGCGTAATCAAGTCCGCTTTGCCATCCAAAGACTCTTCGTAACATCGGGCGTGAGCCCGTCGTGCCACATTGCCACGCTCAAGAGTCTTTAATTTCACCCGCAAGACGGCCCCCTGAATGCCGTCCATCCTTGCATTCCAACCAATGTCAGAATGGTGATATTTTTTTTCCTGGCCGTGGTCGCGCAATCTCTGGATTTTTTCGGAGAACGACCGGTCATTCGTGACCACTACCCCTGCCTCGCCAAGTGCGCCGAGATTTTTTCCTGGATAGAAACTGAAACAGCCCGCATATCCGATGGATCCCGCTTTCTTGCCCTTATATTCAGCGCCATGGGCCTGACAGGCATCTTCGATGACCGGTAATCCATATTTGTGCGCGATTTCCATAATCGGATCCATGTCGGCTATCTGGCCAAACAGATGCACGGGAATGATGGCCTTTGTCCACGGAGTAATCGCCTGCTCCAGCAGATCGGGATCCATGGTGTAGGTGCGCTCATCGATATCGACAAAGACGGGTTTCGCGCCGCAGAAACTGATCGCTTCGGCCGTTGCCATAAATGTGCTGGGCACCGTGATCACCTCGTCGCCCGAACCCACGCCAAGAGCCAGAAGCGACAGCCAAAGGGCTTCCGTTCCGCTGCCAAGACCAAGAGCAAAGTTAGTTCGACAATAAGCAACAAAATCCTTTTCGAATTTTTCCACAAAAGGACCACCGGCAAAAGCACTCGCCTCGATGACCTCGCGAACTGCGGTCAAAATCTCCTCATGAAGAGGATCGTGCTGAGCTCTCAAATCAAGAAACGGAACTCTCATAGATTGGATCCCTAGCCTCTCGTCGCTTGTCGGGATGAAGATCCGATTTCAAAAATGATCGAATGATTCGCGCTGGATTCCCTGCCACCACCGCACCCGGTGGGACGTCCTTGGTCACGACGCTGCCTGCCCCCACCATAGCTGCTTCGCCCACAGTAATTCCGCAGAGCAAAGTCGCACCCGATCCGATCGACGCGCCCCGTTTCACCACGGTCTTCACACACTTCCAATCCGCCGCGGTTTGCAGCCGGCCATCCTCATTGGTGGCTCGGGGAAACAGATCGTTCGTGAA
>JABDCI010000038.1:14012-14161 GCA_013288215.1 Verrucomicrobiota bacterium
GTCACATGGTGCCCTATAAATACCGCATCTTCCAACGTGACCCCCTCACAAAGAAAGGAATGGCTCGAGATCTTGCAACGAGAGCCAATTTTGACTCCTTTTTGGATTTCCACGAAAGACCCAATTTTTACTTCATCCCCGATTTCACA
>JABDCI010000039.1 GCA_013288215.1 Verrucomicrobiota bacterium
TCGTTATTTCAACCCTTTCTTTTGTGTTTTGTTCGCCGATGAATTGGCCGTTCTGGTTGGCAATGTCGGGAATGTTTCTCGTGGGATTGTTGGATGATCTTTTCGGATTTACCCCCTTTATTAAGCTCCTCCTCCAATTTGTGCCGGCCGTGGCGATGTCTTTTGCCGGGTCTATTCTTTCACCACTCTCGATTTGGATCTTTATCCCGCTTATGTTTTGGTTTGTCTTTTTTACCAACGCTTTGAATTACACGGATAATGCCAACGGACTTTGCGCGGGGCTGGTTTTGATTCTTACAACAGGTGTGGCCATGACCGCTCAGCTCGGGCACGATCCGGGATTCGCGCTCTTTGCCGGCGCGGTGACAGGTTTCCTGTTTTTGAACTTTCCCGAAGGCCGGGTCTTTCTTGGAGATTCCGGCAGCCACCTGCTTGGGGTGATATTGAGCATCCTCATTTTGGGCGTCGTGCAGACCGGGCAAAGGGTCAGACAGAGCAATAACGAGGCGCCGAAATAGAGCCAGCTCACGCTCGTGATCTAGCAGGGTGATGAGCAAATCGCAATGGCACCGTTTTCTGCGGCCGAAGGCTTTCTTCGTAGAGACGAACGATTTGTTGCTGCATGTGACGATAATCGAAAAGCTTTTGCACGCGGTGCCGGGCATATTCCGCGTCGAACAACGGAACATTCTCCTTCATCCGCGACAGTGCTTTGAGCAGGGATTCGGTGTCGCCGGGTTCGACCAGCCATCCGGTTTTACCATGTTCCACAACTTCGGCAACCCCACCCACATTGTAAACGCAAACGGGGCGGCCCGCCGCAAGCGCCTGCGGCACGACGCGAGGAAGACCTTCGCGGAGCGAAAGATGAATCACGCCGTCCATCTGAGCCAGTTGGGCGGGGATATTTCCCGCAGGCACACGGCCGGTGAACTCGATCCGGCGGCGCCACACCTGGTGCTTTCCAAGCCATTTCCCCCAATCCGGTCGGAGCGGCCCATCCCCCACAATCCGCAGATCCAGATCGGGCCAGCGTTCTAAGATCGTGGAAGCCATTTTCATCATTTCCTCATGGCCTTTCATGGGAAACATGCGCGCAATCATCCCCAGCACAAAACGGCCCGGCGCGGGGGTTCGCGGGCGCACGGAGAAGAAGCCCTCCAAGGGAAAGCCACTATAAATAGTACGATATTGGCTGGGTTCGCCCACCCCCGCTGCAAGCGCACAATCCCGCATATGATTACAAACGGTGACAATCCGGTCGGCGTTTTCGGCAGCTGCGCGTTCGGCAAATCGATAGATCACATTGCGCCACCAAGTCTGATAATCATCGAACGCGAGTCCGTGAATCGTGTGAATAATGCAGAGAGTCCGAGCCTGGCGTGCGGCCATGCGGCCGAGAATGCCGGCCTTCGAGCTATGGGTATGGACGAGGTCAAATGCCTGGCGAAGGAAGAGCTGGTGCAACTGATGATAGGCGACGAAATCCTCGCGCAGGTTGAGGTCGCGTTTGAGGCCCGGCAGCACGTGGCAGGGAATCCCGAGGGCTTCGACCTCTGGCAGGAGATTTCCTTCCCTGCCGATTTCAGATCCGCATGCGAGATGAATCTCCCAATCGGTCAGCTCCTTCAAACCCTGCAACGTCAGGAGTGTGTTCTCCTGGGCGCCACCATGGATCATGCGTGTGATAACGTGACAGATTTTCATCCCAACTTGGGCCTTCCACTTTCGGTCACTGCGGGTGAAAAACCGGAAGCTTGAGGCAACGGGCACGATTAAGCCCCGTGATGATCAGAGGATCAACTTCTTAAAAATTCAGACCTGTGCCGAAGGACAACCGAAACCTACTTCGCCATTCCTGGGACGAGTTTTTCAAACAAATTCGCGTGCTTTTGAGGGATATCCGTCAGAAGAAGATCCACCTGATAAAGACCCTTCTTTTCAGGACGGCATTCCACAATGATTCCGCGGCATTGAACCGCTTTGCTTAAGCCATTTTTCTTTCCGGGCAATTGAACCTTGAGACCTACTTCCGTCATCGGCTTAAACTGCCAAGCAGATGGAACGGTAATGACCGAACGGTTGACCTTGAGGGCTTGGGGTGAGAAGCGAGCTTTGTCAGATCCAAAATGAACAAGAATCGAATCAAAAACTCCGGATGCATCTTTCTTGGCGGCTTTCATGAAAATTTATACCATCTGAGCATACCATACTCCATCAAGCTGTCAAATGAGAGACTTGACTTGACAGATTTTGAGAAAATCTTGCCAAAAAAACTACCATTCGAGCACCGTGGCGCCCCATGTAAGACCCGCCCCGAACGCAATAATCAGAATAAAATCGCCACGTTGGAATCGACCCTGACGTGCGCCTTCATCCAACGCGACGGCTGCTGAGGCTGCCGACATATTTCCGTATTTGTTTAAATTAATGAAAAATTTTTCGATGGGCACGCGAAGGCGTTCCGCAAGCCCTTCGATGATTCTTATATTCGCTTGATGCGGGATGATGCAGGCGAGGTTTTCCATTTTTAAACCGCTACCTGCAAGTGCCGCTTTCGCTGCTTGCTGCATTGCCAAAATGGCATGTTTATAGACTTCACGACCCGACATTTTTAAGAAATGCATCCCGGAATTCACGGTGGCAAGCGAGGAAGGATTTTTTGCCCCTCCGGCCGGCATGCAGAGCAGTTCTCCATGCTTGCCATTGGCTCCGAGGGAAGAGGCTAAAATTCCTTTACTTCCGCTGCGATGTTGCAAAATAGCGGCTCCCGCACCATCTCCAAAAAGCACGCAGGTGTTGCGATCTTTCCAATCCACAATCGAGGAAAGTTTCTCCGACGCGACCGCCAAGACGGTCTGGTAGGTGCCCGACATGACGAACTGCCTGGCAATCTCAAGGGCGAAAATAAATCCAGAACAGGCAGCTTCGATGTCAAAACAAGCTGCACGTGACGCCTCGATTCTCGCCTGGATCAAAGCGGATGTGCACGGGAATGGCATGTCCGGCGTAATGGTGGCGCAGATGATAAGATCAATATCGTCCGCCGAAATTCCAGCGTTTTGTATCGCTTTACGAGCGGCTTCGGCGCCGAGGTCCGACGTGCACTCATCCAGAGCGGCAATGCGCCGTTCACAAATACCGGTACGGGTCGTGATCCACTCGTCACTTGTTTCGACCATCTTTTCGAGATCGGCATTGGAAAGAACCTTTTTCGGCAAGTAGGATCCGGTGCCCACGATGGAAACGGTACGCAAGCCAGTGAGCTTGGAAGGCTTTATCGATGAGGCAGCCTTCGCGGTCGGAGCTAGAGAGGGCATAGATCGTTTTTTACACCTTGCTAAGCTTTGACCAAGACACGCTCATTATTGATTCGTACCTGGTCGACTATATGATGCATTAATTGATTGTTCACTGATTCGCGTGCCACACGGATCGCGTTGCAAATCGCCTTGGGGGAGCTCGCACCATGAGCAATGATGCAAACCCCATTGATTCCAAGCAAAGGGGCTCCTCCATATTCCGCATAATCCGTTTTGCGGCGGATGGCACGAAACGCATTTTTCGCAAGCAACCCTCCCGCTTTGCGCACCGGGGTGCGCGTGAGTTCGGTCTTCAACCATCGGAAGAGCGCGCTGGCAAGGCTTTCGGAAGTTTTGAGAATCACGTTACCGACAAAGCCGTCGCACACTGTCACCTCGACTTTTCCCTCAAAGAGATCGTGCCCTTCCACGTTACCTACGAAATTCAGGGTGGATTGTTCGAGCAGCTTGAATGTTTCCTTCGTAAGATCGTTTCCCTTGACGTCTTCTTCACCGATGCTCATCAGCCCAACGCGAGGATTTTCATAACCCAATACATATTTTGAGTAGAGGCTCCCCATGATCCCGTAGTGCAAAAGATGAATGGGCCGCGCATCGATATTGGCGCCCGCGTCAATCAAGACAAAAAGATTATGCTCGGTTGGCATGACCGTGGCGATGCCAGGACGTTCGACTCCTTCCACGGGACGCAGCTTGAGAGTGGTACATGCGACAGCCGCGCCGGTATGACCTGCGGAGACAACTGCCTGGGCGACACCCTCCTTGACAAGATCGACCGCCCGGCTTATCGACGAATCTTTTTTACGGCGGATTCCCTCGACGGCGGAATCCGACATTTCCACGATCTGAGTGGTATGAACGAATGTGATGCGGGAATCGATCGGGCCATGGCGCTGAACTTCCGCGCGAACAGCGATTTCATCCCCCAGCAGAAACAACTCCTGGATGTCCTTGTATTTTTGAAGCGCAAGAACGACACCTTCGGCTACCGCGGCAGTAGCGAAGTCGCCCCCCATGGCATCCACCGCGATTTTCATCTTACTTGAGTTCGACGCTCACAATTTGTCGGCCTTTATAGTAACCGCATGCAGGGCATACTCGATGGGGCATGCAAGCGCCGCCACAGTTCGCGCAAACATTCAATTGTGGCGCTTGGTAACGGTTCGCCGAACGGCGAGTCCGATAACGGGCCTTCGAAACTTTTCTCTTAGGTACACCCATGGCTATCTCCTCAAATTACAAAGGTTCGCCAAAAACAGCATCTCACCGTTTTCAGTGAACCTGAATTACTTCAGTTTAAGTTTGTCCAACTTCTCCCAAACCTCGCTGCCAGCCTCCAAATCCGCATGCTGTCCGGCTTTCAACGGCTGCGCCTGGGGCGAAACCGGGTTTGATGGAAGAAGGAGAAGAATATCTTCACGAATTTCAGGTGTCAAGTCCACCTCATCCCCTTGGATGTCCTCAACAACGGCATCAAAGGCTTCGACGACAAGAGGAAGATCGAACCATTCCAGGGTTCGCACGCATTGTGCCCGCACCACGGTCTCCAACCGGCCACGCGCCAAAATTTTGCGATCTCCAACCCAGGTGAGCTCAAGATCGTATCGGATCGGCTTTTCGAAACGGAACAGAGGATCGCTCAGGTCGAAGATCGAGGATGGATCTTCGCCTTTGATGTGAGATGTCTCTTCAGGAATGTCATGAACTTTGATCTTCATGCGGGCTTAGCATACTTCTTTTTGAGATTCTTTTCCACATAGGCGGGTACGAACGAACTGATATCGCCACCAAGAAAGGCGATGCGCTTGATGATGCGCGAACTCAGGTAACTGTACGAATCCTTCGGCATTAAAAAAATGGTCTCGACCTGTGGGGCCAGCGTTCGGTTCATCAACGCCATCTGAAACTCAAGTTCAAAATCCGACACCGCTCGGAGTCCCCGCACAATCACACGCGCGCCCTTTTGGCGCGCGTAATCGACCAGCAGGGTCTGAAAATCGTCGACTTCCACGTTGGAGAGGTGCCTGACTGACTCGCGGGCAATAAGGACGCGCTCGGGGATTGTAAAGAGTGAATCCTTGTCCGTGTGATGTGCCACGGCGAGAATAACCTTGGAAAACAACGCGGCGGCGCGCTCGAGGACATCGAGGTGCCCATTGGTAAGTGGATCGAAACTTCCTGGATAAATAGCCGTATTTGGCATAAAAACAGGCTAGCAGGTTCTCACTGGAGTTGAAAGATCAAGGTTGAAACACAAACTCCGCCAAAGTCCCTTTTAACTTTCAGCTTTCAACCATCCATTCCATTTGCTTAAGCTTCTCTCGTGCGTTACTTTTTGCTCGTTGTCTTTTTGGGAGGCTGGATCCTCACAGCCAAGGCGGATTCCGGTTCGAAATCGGAAGCGGCCAAGGACTATGAGATCAGCAAGGTGAATCACGAACTGATCGATAAGGACGGCTACACCACGATTGAAATCGGCGATTGGGTCAAAAAAGCCCAATACCAAAAAAGCCTCTTCTCCAATAAAGACGTCAAAGGCATGCGCTTCATCGTTCATTGGAAAGCTCTTTCCTCAGAAAACCGGCGATTCACGGTAAAGCTACAGGTCCGCGGTTATGATGGAACCGCCGATCAGGACACGTTCGTCACCCTTTTCAAAAATTACAGCGAAACGCCCAGCCATTCCGGCTGGACCTTCCTCGACCTCAAAGGCAAGGACTGGCAGCACCTCGGCACGCTGATGGCGTGGAAAGCCAGCCTATTGGAAAACTACAAAGTTGTCGCGGAACGCCACTCTTTCACATGGGATGACACTCTCCTGACATCCCAGACTCCCAACGAAACAAAATAATCCCTTCAGGACGGATCCAACAAGGAAACCATTATGGCCTTCAGCGTGATCAGCAAGAAATCCAATAAACCCTATTATCTCCATGCTCGCGAAACGCAGCTCAATGGCGGCAAGGTTCGCAGAATCTTCTTTTTCGCAGGCCAAGTGAAGGAAGGTGCATTGGACGCGCTTCCCGAAGGCTACGAGGTGTTTGAAAACGAACGCACCGGCCTTCCGATGCTCCGCGGGAAGAAGTAGTCGTCGTATCAGGATGAGCAGCGGGATCGAAAACGCCCGTTGCATCGCTCTGCTCCCTTACGAGACGCACGGACGCTTCAACACTCTCTAGCTAAGCCTCACCTAGTTCCGACAGCAACGCAGTTGCCTCCTCAAGAGGCCCGTCGTGTTGTTGTTCGTGCGCGAGCTTTCGACCCAGTTCGAGATATTGGCGGGCTTTGACGAAGTCGCCGAGCTGCCGCCAGCATTTGCCTAGCAAGATGGCGACAAGCATCCAATCCGGCTTATGGGTCAATGCGACTTCAAAATGGCTGACGGCTTCTGCCGTTTCTCCGCGATCATAGAGCGCTTTTCCCAAACTGAAACGAAATAGTTCGTTTTCCGGAGATTGCGCAAGGCGTCCGCGCATCAAATCGAGAGAAGGATCTGGTGTCATACCAAACTATTCGCATAAACGGGTCTTCAACATGCCATACCGCATTGCCGTTTCATTGTTTCGGACAGCAATGCCGAGCGCTTTTGCAGAACCAACCAATATCACAAGCTTCTTTCCGCGTGTGATCGCCGTGTAGATCAGATTTCGCTGCAACATCACGTAATGCTGGGTGAGCACCGGAATCACCACGGCAGGATATTCACTTCCCTGTGATTTGTGGATGGAAATGGCATACGCCGGCAGGAGTTCGTCGAGATCGCTGAATTCGTATTCAATTTCTTTTTCGTCGATTCGGACGATCAACCGCTGGTTTTCCTTCGAGATGAAGGTAATGCGTCCTAGATCGCCGTTGAAGACGTCCTTGTCGTAGTTGTTTTTGATCTGCATCACCTTGTCGCCTGTGCGATATAATCGCCCGTACCGTTCAATCTCCAACGCCTCATCGCCACCGCGCAATCGAAAATCTTTCGATTTTGGATTGAGCGCCTTTTGCAATTCACGATTCAAATTCTCCACTCCGCACACGCCGCGATGCATGGGGGCGAGCACCTGAAGATCGTCGATGGGACGAAATCCGAACGACTCTGGAATGTCCTGCGAACAAAGCTCCACAATGCGCTTCAATGCGGCTTCCGGAGTTTCGGCAGGAAGCAGATGAAAATCGGAAGAGGACTGGATTCGGCCCGTTCCAAAACCATTCGCAGCCTTCGGGGAGGACTCTCCCTCAATTTCTTCGGATTCGTAATCCATGGTGTGTCCGGGAGAGTTTTCCGGCATCTTTCCTTCATTCACCCGGTGCGCGTTCACGATGATCTGGCTGGCATGGTGTTGACGAAAAATCTGTTTCAAACGAATCACATTTGCCCTGTTTGATTCTATGATATCGCGCAGCACATTACCTGGCCCGACCGAAGGAAGCTGGTCCACATCGCCCACGAGGATCACGGAAGCCGTGATTGGGATCGCTTGAAAAAGGTGGTGCGCAAGGGGCACGTCGAGCATGGATGCTTCATCCACCACGATCAGATCCACCTCAAGAGGATGTCCTTCATGAAATGCGAATCCATGCTCGGAGGGTTCATATTTCAAGAGCCGATGAATGGTTTGAGCAAAGAAAGAGCAACTTTCTGAAAGACGTTTGGCGGCACGCCCCGTTGGTGCGCAAAGGGCAATTCGAGCCTTCTTGTACGACAGGATTTTCACGATATTGCGCACAATGGTGGTCTTGCCCACGCCGGGGCCGCCCGTGATGATGGTGAGCTTTGACGTGATGGCTGTTTTCACAGCTTCACGCTGGGTATCGCTCATGGTGATGTGCGATTTCTCGTCAGCCCACTCAAGCGCCTTGTCGATGATGACAGAAGGAAGCCTGTTCGGCGCTGAAGCAATCAGTTTCAATTTGCGCGCCAGACCGCATTCGGAATGGTGGAGTCCTGCAAGAAAGATGAAATCCTCACGCGGTTCGATCTTGAGCAGGCCGTCATGCGCCATCTGCGTGATTTGGCGTTCCACCGGACCTTCGTCCACGCCGAGCAACTCGGCGGAGGCCGCCCGGACCAGAAGCTCCTTCGGATAGCAGGTGTGCCCCTCGGAAAGAAATTGTTCAAGCTGGTATTGAATACCTGCCTGGATTCGCTTGCTGGAATCAGAGGGCATGCCGAGATTGCGCGCAATCTGGTCGGCAATACGAAACCCGATCCCGTAAATATCGCGAGCGAGCTGGTAGGGATTTTCCTTCACCACTGCCATCGAATCATCTCCATACATTTTGTAGATCTTCGTCGCCTGAGAAGGAGTGATCCCATAGCTCTGCAGGAAAATCATGATGTCGCGCACGGCCTTTTGTTCCAGCCAGGCAATGCGTATGCGGCTTGCGCGTTCCGCTCCAATCCCAGGAACCTCCTTCAAGCGGCCGGAAAAGCGATCGATCACTTCCAGGGTTTGAGCCCCAAAGACATCGACAATTCGGTCCGCGAATTTCGGACCAATGCCTTTAATCAGGCCTGAGCCCAGATATTTTTTCAGTCCGGTCACCGAGGAGGGAAGGATGGATTCATATTTCGCGATCTTAAATTGTTGTCCAAACTGCGTATGATGAATCCAGTTCCCCTGCATTTTCAATGTTTCGCCGCATTGCACAGATGGAAGATTGCCGACAACCGTCACCATCTTTTTATCATTGTCAGGCAGGAGTTGAGCGACGGTGTAATGATTCTCCTCGTTGGTATAAACGATCCGCTCCAGCGAACCTTGAAGTTCTTCGAACTGAGGAGACTCCATCACAGTGCAAAAACCTAACAGATCACCAGCAAAAGACGCAATGACTCATCCTGTTTTAAGGTTCTTCACGGAATCAAATGTTCCTTTTCTGCGACTTCACAGCTCAGGCGACATGCTTCCGGCTTGCTTGACTCTTGCCTCACCACTCCTAGACTGAAATCATGTCTCAGCCTTTGGAACAGAATGCCACCCCTTTGCCGTATAAAATCGGCACAGAAAAGCTGGTCTGCGTGACGGAAAGCGCCGCCAATCGCCTGCGGCAGGTGTTGCAAAAAAACGGCCGCACCGATGGCGCCCTGCGGATCGCCGTTATTGGAGGTGGCTGTTCCGGATTGCAGTATAAGATGGATCTCACCGATGGCCCGCGGCCCAGGGATATTCTTGTCCATTCTCAAGGCGTGAACGTGGTAGTGGATCCCAAAAGTGCTCTCTTCGTCAGCGGTTCCTCATTGGATTATAGTGACGATCTTCAAAAAGGGGGATTCAAGGTCACCAATCCCAACGCAACGGCCCACTGTTCCTGCGGCGAAAGTTTTTCTGCCTGAACAAAATCACTTCCGAAGAAAATTGATTCTTGCATTCGAGTTCGGTTGGCTTTGTTAATCCTGTCTGATGCCTTCCGCATTCGAACTCCTCGAGGAAACTCCCCGTCCTTTCCTCGACTTGATTGCGCTCAAAGAAAAATTCTTAAAACTCAGCTCTTCCGTTCATCCTGACCGGGTCCATGCATTGGGCGAAGCTGAAAAGTCCGCAGCCACGCAGCGGTTTGCGGATCTGAATGCCGCCTATCTCCTGCTGCGTGATCCTCAACGTCGTCTTTCCCTTTTATTCGAAATCGAAACCGGCACGAAGCTTCCGAACATCCAGAGCACGCCTGCGGACATCGTGGAACTTTTCATGGAAGTCGGACAGTTCTTCCGCGATGTGGATCCCTATCTTTCAAGGACTAACAATCAAAGCGAAACTTCGTCGATTGTTCGCGCCACGTCACGAATCCGTCAGCACGAATGGTCAAACCAGTTAAAAATATTACAGGCTAAGATTGAAACTCACATGGAGCATGCTCTCCTGGATTTACAGAAACTCGATGCGAACTGGATGACTGGCAACCAGCATCAGTCTTTAACCCCCCTTCTTGAACATCTCGCGAGAGTTTTCGCCTATTTAGCCCGCTGGAATCAGCAGTTGTCCGAACGTTCGTTTCAGCTTAAAACCTTGTAGTCCAAGGCGATACGAGTCTGTTTCTTTTCGGGGTCGGAAGAACCCACGCGTCGGCTTCTACCGCCAGTAAAACCGGTGATACCCATCACCCGTGAAATCTCCGATGAGCGCTGGACATAAGCGTGATTAATAGGCGTGAGAAAAGATTTCTTCAATTCCCTTTACTTACACAAGCGTTTACATAGTTTGTACATTTTCCCCCTCATTTTATGAAATCATTCCATCCCCCGTTTTCCATGTCACGGACTTGTCTTTTTTTCCTCACGGGCTTTTTTTGTTTTTTTTATTCGGCATGGGCACAAACCCCCACGCTTCTGCCGGGACTTCCCGTCTTGATTCCGTATTCGTCCACGAATGCGGTGCCCATTTTAAATCAGACTTCCACGTCTCAGTTCGCTGTCAATTACAATTTAAGTGCGGCGGAAAGCTATGCCGGGGTAGTGGCGAGCTGGGGAGAAACTCCCGCAGGTTCCGCGGATTTAAGCGGCTTTACGCAATTTGAATTCCAAATGCGAAGCACCAACGTATCCAACCCCGATTTCTACGTGGTCTTCTGCGATAATCAAAGCCGGCTCGCTTTTCTTCCCATTGGAGGATTGACCTCTTCTTTCAACCCCATCGTAATTTTGAAATCGGACATCCTGTCGGCTAATTCCAGCATCGACCTCACCCATATTGTTGGAATCTATTTTGCACTCGATTCGACCCTCGCAAACCCCGCCATTGGTTCTTTTGAGATCCAGAGCGGTGGTCTCGACTATACCCCCAGCGTCACGGGTTCTCCTTACGATAGCACCCTCCATACAACACTTCCCGGTTCGCCGACCACTTCGACCGGTTCCGCAAATAATGGCATTGTCTCCTTTCAGCAATTAACCTCCACCACTTTTGGTTTGGGTTTTGATCTCAGCGCCGACCCCAACGCCCTTGGGGAGGCCAACATCACGTTTCCTTCCGCACAAGATCTGAGTTCCGGCGTCACGATGGGACTCCAGATCCCGGCAGGCCAAGCCGTCCGGGTGGAATTCACGGACAAAAACGGGTTGGTGATGAAATTCCTGGCTCTCGGAACGGCGAACCCACAAAATTACACATTTACTTTCGTCCCTAATGCGATTCCTGCGGGCTTTCTAAGCTCCAGCATCAAGAACATCGCGGTAGTCGCCACCCGCCAACTTACCGGAATTTCCGGCACCATCTATGTAACAACGCGCGGTGTGGTCTATACACTGGAAATCGATCCTGCCACTTATAATCCGTCCGCGATCTCGACCCTGCCCGGCAATCCTGTCCTCAACGCTCAGGGCTCACCCTCGGGCGGCACAGTCTTTCTCACCCAAGTCGATCCCACCACGTTTGCGTTTCAATACGATCTTCCAGGTCAGGCTGACTATGGATTTGTCGATGCCAGCTTCCCCACCGCACAAAATCTTGGCAGCAGCATTACGATAGCGGCCCAGATTCCTGTCGGAAAGCAAATGCAGGTCAATGTGGTTGACGCGAACAACGTGATCGCCACGCACATCCTGAACGGGACGGGAAAACCGCAGAATTACACGTTGTCATTTGATCCAACCCTGGTCCCCCCAGGATTTGACAGCACCCATATTAAGGACATCGTTTTCCTGGCAACTCATCAACTTTCAGGAGCCAACGGTGTCATGGCCGTCAAAGTCAATGGCATCACCTACATTGCCACGGTAAATGCCGCCCCCTACAACGAAACGATCATTTCCACCCTGCCTGGAAACCCAGGTCTGAGCGCCCAGGCATCTGGTGGAACGATCAACATGCTCCAGCTGAGCCCCACTGTGTTTGAGTTTCAATATCTATTCACGCAAGCCACGGATTATGCTCTCACGAACATTGGATTTCCCACCGCACAAAATCTCGGTAGCAGCATCATCTTGGGAGGCTTGATCCCCGGTGGAACCGAGTTGCGGGTGAATATCGTTGATGCAAACGGCATCATCGCCTCTTCCGTGCTTCAAGGCACGGGATATGCGCAAAACTACACGCTGTCGCTCGATCCAACCGTGACGCCGACAGGATTTGACAATACCCGAGTTCAAAACATCACGTTCCTGGCAACGCCACAAATTTCCGGCAATAGTGGCCTTGTCGGCATTCAGCTCAAAGGCCTTGTCTATATCGCCACCGTCAATGGCACTTCCTATAATGCCAGCGCTCTCTCGATTCTTCCGGGACAACCCTTGCCTTCGGGGATAGCCGGCGGCACGGGCACGATCAACTTCACCCAAACCAGCCAGAACGACTTCTCATTTTCTTATACTCTGCCGTCCGCGACAGATTATGTTCAAGTCCCCCTGTTCCTGGGTTCGCAGGACTTGAGCGCAGGAGTCACCATGGCAATGACCATTCCGAATGGCACCAAGATTCAGGCTCAATTCATCGACACCAATAACAAGGTGGCGCGTTTCTACCTCGTTGGAACCGGCGCCAAACAAAACTACACGATGGTGCTCAACGATCCATCGAACCTTCCTGTCGGATTCCTGGCAAACCAAGTGCAGAACATCGTATTGCTGCTGACACCCGACATCGCTGGTGCCAGCGGTAACGTAATCGTGGAAACCCGCGGTCTTTCCTACCATCCGGCTGTCATCGGGAACGCTTATAACGCAGCTGCATTGACAACCTTGCCCGGCTTTCCATTGCCGAGCACTGCGCAGGGCGGAACAGGCAGCATGACGCTGAACCAAACCAGCCAAAGCGATTTTTCGTTCACCTACAACCTGCCCGGCGTGAATGACTATGTCCAAGTGCCCATGTTCTTGGGCGGACCCCAAAACCTGAACACGAGCATCACCATG
>JABDCI010000040.1 GCA_013288215.1 Verrucomicrobiota bacterium
GATCCGCGGCTCCCGATGAATAAAGGTTGAAGGCTGTGTTTGCGTTGTCTGTGGGAAGGGCGTCAATGCAAGCGGTTCCCACGTTGGAGCGATCCCAGTAGAAGGGGTTCGCCCGGAGCCGCACGCGCTGGTTGATGCGCCATTGGTCGAGAGTATAGGCCCCATTGCTGACGATGCGCCCAGGCTTAATCCAATCGTCTCCATATTGGCGCACGGTTTTCATATGCACCGGCATCAGGGTTGGAAATGCGCAAAGATCCAGAAAAAAAGGCGTTGGATGAGAGAGCTGCACTTCGAGACTCCGCTCATCGAGGGCGTGAATACCCACCTGGTTGAAATCCGTGAGCTTGCCTGAATTAAAAGCTTCCGCGTTTTCGATGGAGTAAAGTTGGTAGGCATATTCACCAGCGGTTTCGGGCAATAAAGTGCGTTTCCACGATTCCACAAAATCCTGAGCGGTGACCGGATCTCCATTGCTCCATCGGGCGTCTGGACGGAGATGGAAAAGGTAATGTTTTCCGTCCGGCGAAATTTCCCAGCGTTCCGCCACACCAGGGATCACTTGAGCGGTTGGGTTGCGGGAGGTGAGTCCTTCGAAGAGAGCCAGGACCAGACGTCCTTCAAGCTGTCCGGTGATGACGGCGGGGTCGAGGGATTCGGGTTCCGCTCCATTGAGAAAAACAAAATCGGCGCGGGAAGCATCCTTTTCGCAGGAAATCAGGAGGAACGTTGCGATGAGCAACAAGCACGTCTTTGCGACGTGGCGCCATGGGGATGAGCGGTCTGCAATCGGCAACATGAGAAACCCGGAGACCACAAATTGAAGTTTTATGTCCGAAAAACAAGCAAGACTTTTTAATCTTGTTGTTCGAGGTGCTTTTCGTTTGGCTTAGCAGCTCGCTTGAAAAAAATCTCATGAACTGGCACGAGCCAAGAAACAAGGGATGGTTGAATGCCCGTGTGATCGCCTGGGCGACGTTCGACATCGGAACAACCATCTTTTCGATGGTTGTGATCAGCCGCTATTTCGCGCCATGGATTGTCGAACAGATGCACGGCTCTGTTTTTTCGTTGAACGCGACAATGAGCGTTTCCATGCTTGTTTCAGCTTTGCTTCAGGTGTTTTTAAGCCCGATTTCCGACGAACTCGGCCGGCGGCGAATCTTTGTATTCACGTTCACCATGTTCTGCATCGGCGCCTGCGCCCTGATGAGTTCGGTGTCGGCATTGACAGCAGCGTTGATCCTTTTTCTGATCGCCAACATTGGCTACCAAAGTGCGTTTGTCTTTTACAGTGCCATGCTTGGAGATGTTTCGGATGATCGCCACAGGGCTCGCATTTCAGGCCTTGGAATCGGTCTGGGGTATGTCGGATCCATTCTCGGGCTTCTGGTTTCAGAACAAGTCGTCGATCCCAAATATCATTTTTACTCCGAAGTTTTTTCAATCACGGCGGCTTTGGTGCTTCTTTTCACATTGCCGTTGTTTCTTTTTGTCCAGGAGAAGAGAAGTTTTGTGCGTTTAAATTTGGCACAAAGTCTCCAAAACAGCGTAGGTTCATTCATCACCACCCTGCGACGCATCGCGCGGCACAAGGAGATGCTCTTTTTTTTTATTGGATGCCTCCTGGCGTTGGACGCTGTGCATACGGTGACGTTGAACATGAGTCTCTATTGCAAGGCGGTGGTTGGTTTGGACGATGTCAATCCACTCAAGTGGAAAGGACATGAGGTGCTTCCATTTCCGATGAGCGAAATGAATCTTTTTCTGAGCGTCTCTGCGGCCTTCGGCATCCTAGGCGCCTTTTTATTCGGACATATCGCCGACAAGACAAGTCACTACAAAACATTGCTTGCCGTGCTGATTTTGTGGATGGGAGTATTGATCATGGCCATGTTCAGTGTGCAGCGAAAACTTTTTTGGTTTACGGGCCCGCTTTTCGGACTCGGTTATGGCGGGATCTGGACTGTGAGCCGCGCCTATCTGCTGGATCTCTGTCACCCCGAGGAACGGGGGCAGATGTTTGCGATTTATGGGTTGGTGAGCAAAGGTGCCGCGATCCTGGGTCCACTCGTATGGGGTGTTGTGTTCACGCAATTCCAGCCCGTTGTTGGAGAACGAAAGGCCTATCGCCTTTCCATCGCAGCCATTTTAATCCTTGTGTCGATCGGTTATTGGGTCCTTCTCCAAGGAAGTCCCCGAAAAGCAAAAACGCCGTCCTATTAAGGCGAACTATCGGAGGGAGCAGAGCGCCTGGCCGATCTGAAGTTCGGAAACGATGATTCCTGTTTTCACTTTCCCGATTTTCTTT
Source organism: Verrucomicrobiota bacterium (assembly GCA_013288215.1). Lineage (GTDB taxonomy): Bacteria > Verrucomicrobiota > Verrucomicrobiia > JABWAM01 > JABWAM01 > JABDCI01. The sequence goes on from JABDCI010000040.1 coordinate 2,312, forward strand.
GCAAGGACGAATCGGATTTTCCCCCCTTCCGTTTTTTTGTCAACCTTCATGGCTTCGAGGACGTTTCGGAGATTAACATTCGAAGGAAGTCGTGTGGGAAGCCCCGCGGCGAGGATCACGCTTGCGATTCGTCGAGCAGAGGCGGCTGGAAGACCCTCAAGTTTGCAAGAAAGGGTTGTGGCGGCGATCATACCCAGAGCAATTGCCTCCCCGTGGAGGGAGCGATAGCGCGCCGCAGCTTCGATCGCGTGGCCGAGCGTATGGCCGAAGTTCAGAGTGGCGCGCAAGCCCGTGACTTCACGTTCATCGTGTGAGACGACGTTTGCCTTGATGCGACAAGAACGCTCAATGATCCAGGCCAATTCTGCAGGATCACGCTTCAGGATGCGCGGCATCCGTTTTTCCAGACGATTGAAAAGTGTCGCATCGGCAATGATGCCGTATTTGATCACTTCTGCGAGACCTGAGCGAAATTCACGGTCGGGCAGGGTCTTCAGGAAATTCGGATCCACGAGCACGAGCGACGGTTGATGAAACGAACCGACGAGATTCTTGCCTTCCGGCAGATTGACCCCGGTTTTACCGCCAATTGCGCTGTCCACTTGCGAGATGAGCGTCGTGGGAACGTGAACGATGCGGATGCCCCGAAGATACGTGGCAGCGAAAAAGCCCGCGCAGTCTCCAATCACACCGCCTCCGATGGCAACGACAAGCGATTTGCGATCGAGTCGTGCCCGCGCTGCTGCCGAATAGAGCTTGGGAAGAGAGGAAAGATTTTTGGTGCGTTCGCCTCCCCGGAGTAAAATAAGGCCCGCAACACGTTTGCCCATTGTTTTTTCAAAACGTTTTGCGGCGGAGGTGAGACGCGCGTCGGCGACCACCAAGATGCGGCTCGATGCGCGGACCAGTGAATGGCGCGACAATTTTGCGGGGAAGGCGTTCGGTTCGATGACCATGTCATAGGAACGCGGTCCCAGACGGACCGGAATCGTGGAGGGCATCCGGACATCAAAGCGCGTTCTCTGGATGTTTCCAAGACTCAAAAATTTCCTTTGTCATCGCAGTTTTTTGAAAACAGGTGACATCCTGCGCATGCACTCAGATTTGACTTGCGCGGTGGTGGGGGTAGTCGGAAAGATGGGCCGTCATGCAAAATTATTTCCGATTCTCTGTGATTCCGCAACTTCCACCCGTGCTCGAACCGTTGCGGGAGATCGCGTTCAATGTGTGGTTCAGCTGGAATTATGATGCGATTGAATTATTTGAAATATTGGATCCGGAGCTTTGGGAAAAATGCTATCACAACCCCGTGAAGCTCCTTCAGAAGGTGCGGCAGGCGCGCCTGCGCGAAGTGATTGAGGACGATACGTTCATGCGTCGACTCCATACTGTATCGCAACGCTATAAGACCTATCTTTCTGCCAAGGATACTTGGTTTTCCAAACAGTCGTCTCTCGAGATAACCGGGCCGGTGGCTTATTTCTCTGCAGAATTCGGTTTGCATGAATCGGTGCCCGAATATTCGGGAGGTCTCGGCATTCTCGCAGGCGATCATTGCAAGGCAGCCAGTGACCTCGGTCTGCCCTTTGTCGCTGTCGGCTTGCTTTACCGCCATGGTTATTTTCAGCAACGGCTTGATAAAGATGGCTGGCAGGAGGCTGCCGAGATGAACATCGATTTCAATGAGCTTCCCATTCATGAGGCGCGGCATGCGGATGGATCGATTGTCAAAGTGCAAGTGGACATTCTTGGCCGTCCCGTGACGGCGAAAATCTGGGAGATCAAAGTGGGCCGCATCCCCATTTATTTTCTGGATACCGACCTTATTGAGAATCGTGAGGAAGACCGGCTGATCACTGCGGAACTTTATGGCGGCGATATCGAAATGCGCATCCGTCAGGAAATCGTCCTGGGCATTGGTGGCGCGCGCGCCCTGAAGGCGATGGGCATCAAGCCTTCGGTTTATCACATGAATGAAGGCCACGCCGCGTTTCTTGCGATCGAACGCATCCGCCAGATCATGCTCGATCATAATATCGAATTTTATCCTGCTCTGCAGGTTGCGACCGCGTCGAATATTTTCACCACGCACACGCCTGTTCCTGCTGGAAACGACGCTTTTCATCCCGATCTCGTGCGCCGTTATTTTGACAATTACATCAAGGAGCTCAAAATCAACATCGAGGAATTCCTGAAATTCGGGCGTCCCTGGAATTATCAGCCCAGCGATCCGTTTGTCATGACGATCCTTGCCTTGCGCATGTCTCGGCGCGCCAATGGTGTGAGCGCGTGTCATGGTGGCGTTTCGCGGAGCATGTGGACAGGCGTATGGCCCATGACTCCTCAACAGGAAGTTCCCATCGGCAGCGTGACGAACGGCATTCATCTTCATACATGGCTTGCGCCGGAGATGAAGGCTCTCTACGAAAAATATTTTGGCGTGGGATGGCAGGATCAAATCAGCGATCCGGATCTCTGGCGGCGTGTCAGTGATATACCCGACGATGAATTATGGGCCACACACATCCTTCTCAAACGCCGTTTGATCGAGTTTGTGCGCAAACGGGTCCGGCAACATCGCGAACGCTTGGGCGAGTCCTCCGATCGCTTGCGGTCAGCCGGATTATTACTCGATCCCGAAGTGTTGACCATTGGATTTGCTCGCCGGTTTGCCACTTACAAGCGCGCGCTTTTGATTTTCAAGGACATGGAGCGTTTCCGGGCCATTCTCAGCAAAACGGATCGTCCAGTTCAGTTCATCATTGCAGGTAAATCCCATCCTCGGGATGAAGCCGGCAAGCGTCTGATCCAACAGCTTTACAAGCTCATTAACGAGCCGGATTTTTACGGCAAGATCGTCTTTGTTGAAGATTATGACACCAATGTCGCGCGACATCTTGTGCAGGGCGTTGATGTGTGGCTCAATAATCCTCTTCGTCCTCTCGAAGCGAGCGGCACGAGCGGACAGAAAGTGCCCCCGAATGGCGGCATTAATATGAGCGTGCTCGATGGCTGGTGGTGCGAAGGGTACAATAAAAAGAACGGGTGGGCCATTGGTGAAGATTTGAAGGATGGGCCGCCTGAATTGCAGGATGAAGTGGATTCGAAATCGATTTACACCATTTTGGACAAGCAGGTGATTCCACTCTATTACGCCAAACCCGATGGCCGGCTCCCCCTGGCATGGATCAATTTGATGCGGGAATCCATTCGTTCCGTTTCACCGGTGTTCAACACGTCCCGAATGGTGCAAGAATACACGGAAAATTATTATGCCCCTGCAGCGCATCGAGGAGCGAAGCTCGCTGCGAACAATTTTGCGGATGCGAAGGAAATTGCTCTTTGGAAAGTCAAGATGCGGGATGCGTGGGGACAGGTTTCAGTGGCGCAGATCGCCTGCGACCACCAAAAACCTTACGAAATCCTCGTTGGAGAAAAAATCGGCATCCGAGCGAAGGTTCTTCTCGGAAATATCGGAACTGAAAATATCACAGTGGAGGCCTATTGCGGCGAGGTGCACGATGGAAATCTCACCCATCCACAAATCGTCCCGCTTCAGATGCAGAAGAAGGAAGCCGACGGCACCTATTGGTATTCGGGACAGCTCGAAGCCTGTGAGAGCGGGGCGTACGGATTCAATGTTCGCGTGATGCCCTCGCATGGCAGTCTGACTCAAAAGCATGAATTGCGGCTGATGACTTGGGGCAAAGCTTAAGAAGGCCGAATGGTCGTCCCCGAAAAGCTTCGCAGAAGCTTCAAATGACGGAGGCACCCAAATTGTCTTGGGGGGCTTACGATGCTGTCATTTTTCGATGGGGACCCAGGTGAAAGTGCATCCCCGTGATGAACCCATCCACATAGGTGAGAGGTCGATAGATGCGGTAAATGAGAGGATGTTTTGCTGGAAAGATCACATACGGTTTCTTGTCGTGATCCCAAATCTGCACGTGAGAATTTCGGAAATGCCAATAGCTTCCCGGATAAATGACGAGAAACAGGGCGATGATCAGAACCGCTATTCTGGTTTTAATGTGCATGGTGGAAAGAACCGGGCTCTTAAATGAATTTTTTTAACTCGCGCATGGCGCGCCTCACGCCTTCGTCCTGATTGCCTCCTCCTTCGTACTCGATTCCAAGAAAACCGTCGTATCCTGCTGATTTGGCGATCTGCACACAGCGTCCCAAGTTGAATGAAGGATGGCGCCCATTTGCGTCAATCTGGTAAATTTTAGCGTGCACGGCATGAGCGTAAGGCATGATTTTTTCGAGCGCAGCATACCGATCCAGCGTTTTCGGCCAGTTTCCAAAATCAACGAGAAAATCGAACGCGTTGCTGCTCATTTTTCGGACCTTGAGCATGCGATCGGGATCGCCTGAAAGTCCCCAATGATTTTCCATGACAATCCGAATTCCCAAAGGCCGCGCTCGGTCCGCGAGATTCGCGAAATTGTCGGCGCACGCCTGAAACTGAGCAGAGGAATAAGAGCGTGCGTCGCCCCCGCCCGAGTTGGCGCGAATGGCCGTGCAGCCGAGTTCGGCAGCGATGGGGATCCACCAAGCATAGCCATTCACGGCGCGGCGGCCAAGCCATCCGCCCTGGCACATGTCGAACGGCTCATCCACTGCGATATTGAGAATGGAAACGCCCTCATTCCTGGCACATTTTTTTAATTCACGAAGATATTTGAGAGTGGTGCTTTCGAAGAAAATATTATTGGGCTCGATGGCGTCGATGCCAAAACGGCTTCGTGCGACTTTCGGAAAATCGAGCAGGCGCAGGGCGTTGCGTTTTTGCATGAATCGTTCGTTCAGCGACCAGCCTGCGAGGGAAAGCTTCATGGTTTGAGCGGATGCGAGGCGATCCTCAGCCAATGCTCATGCCCATGATTTCGTATCCACAGTCCACATAGAGCACCTGGCCCGTGATGGCAGTGGCGCCGTCGCCGGCGAGAAAAACACCGGTGGCGCCGAGCTCGGATGTTTCGACATTGCGGCGGAGAGGGGAGTTTGTCTCGTAATGTTTCAGCATTTGCGTGAAGCCTGAGATGCCGCGCGCAGCGAGCGTGTTCACAGGGCCTGCGCTAATCGCATTGACGCGAATTTTCTTTGGACCGAGATCGAAAGCGAGATAACGGACACTGGCTTCGAGTGACGCCTTGGCCACGCCCATGACGTTGTAATGGGGGACAACCTTGACTGAGCCATAATAGGTCATGGCGACCATGCTGCCTCCATCCTTCATCAGCGGCGCGGCCCGGCGCGCCATCGCCACGAGCGAATAGGCGCTGACATCGTGCGAGAGGCGGAACGCTTCGCGTGTTGTGTTCACGAATTCGCCTTCGAGCGCCTCCTTGGGTGCGAAAGCCACGCTGTGCAAAAGAAGGTCGAGTTTTCCAAATGCCTCGCCCACTTTTTTAAAAACAGTGTCGAGTTCCTCATCCTTTGTCACATCGCATGGAATGAGAAGCGTGTCGGAGCCGAACATGCTGACAAGTTCTTCGACATTTTCCTTGAGGCGTTCGCCCTGATAGGTAAAGGCCAGCTTCGCACCAGCTTCGTGCCATGCTTGCGCGATAGCCCATGCGATGCTGCGCTTGTTGGCGACTCCAAAGACGATGCCGAATTTTCCGGAAAGCGGTTTTGCGTTCATGCGAACGTAATCGTTAATGGCTGAACTGGGGCGCGTCAATCACAACCCGGTCACCCCATCATGGGAACTGGGACATTTGAAGCGACTCATCGACAAGAAGGATGGGAATCTCTTCACGGATGGGATAGAGGGAGCTCCCATCTTTGCAAAGCAGGCCGCCTTCAATGGGTTCGGTCACAGGCAGTCCCGCGCGGTTAAGCACCTTGCCGGCCGCGATGGCTTCGTTGATGCGCCGGACTTTCGCGTCGTCAAGAAGCACGAGTTCCTGCTTGGTTTCCGGGCAGCATAAGATGGCCAGGGTCTCGGGTGAAATCATGTTTTAAGACTTAGTGCAGATTGTCCTGGAAAGCAATGGACAGATTGCTGCCGGAAAGTGCTGCACCGCACATCCATCTTTCGTTTAAAGTTGGGGTTCGAAGCATTCCACCTGTGTTTTTGTCGTTGATCCTTAGGAAGTTAGCCGTTACAAAAAAGAGATGTCTTTCATTCGAAAAGTGCAGGATCGATTTGGAATTTTTGGCGAGCTTGTGGCCTTTTTATGGGCTCAGAAGTTATGGTGGATTATTCCCATGATTATTGTGCTCGTTCTTTTCGCGTTCCTTCTCATTTTTGCCCAAGGAACGGGGCTTGCTCCCTTCGTTTACACGCTTTTTTAATTTCGGAGGGAACGCCCTCGGTGACCCTCATTCATGGGTGGCCGCGACGGAACGTGGCTCTCCAATGATCCCCAGATTCGCCCTCAAGTATGTGGACTCTTGGCCTATCGATGGAGTATGACGCCTCCGCTGCGCTCGCGAAGGACGGTCAAATCGTCTCGGCGGTGAGCGAAGAGCGGCTTTCTCGCAAAAAAGGACAGTGGGGCTATCCCTGGCGTTCGGTAAATGAATGTCTGCGGATCGCAGGCATTCATCGTGAGGATATCGATATTTTCAGTGTGTGGCGCTTAACAAATTTCCCGCCTGCTATTTTCGCAAACCAGGCTGGTTTGAAGAGTGGAACGAGCGGTGGCATCGCGTGCGCCGGCGCATCAAGGGGCGTCCAGAGGAGGTGACGGTCACGATCACAAACTTCCTTGCTGAAGTTCGCGCGCGCGGTGAAGTTCTCTGCGACCTCTTCAATTGGGTGCGTTTTCGTGAGGATGGATTTGCGAAGGCGAAGATCCGTTTTGTGGATCATCACTACGCGCATGCCCATTCCGCGTTTCATTTTAGCGGGTTCGACAAAGCATTGGTGGTAACCGTGGATTGCGTCGGCGCCTGCTGCGTGCAGGACCAAACCGAAGCACACACACTCGAATCCATTTTTCTTCAAAACTTGGTGCCTCTCAGCCACACGACCAGCATTGGGGAAAACGGTCGGATGCGAAGGTTGAGCGTGACGGACTTGAGCGGATCGCCGGGATCGTTTTATGGCAGTGTGACGGAGGCGCTTGGTTTCATTTCACCGCGCCATGAAGGAAAGGTTACGGGTCTTGCCGCATGGGGAAAGGATCCCTCGCTCGACGCGCCATTTCGCAAAACATTGCGTCTTTCGGACGATCAGACTCATTTCGTAAGCGACCAAATCTGGCACGGGTGCCTGAATATCAGCGAAGCGCGCAAAGCGGTGATTCGCAAATCGATGCAAGGCCATTCGCGCGAAGACGTTTCCGGTTCCGCTCAACGCATTCTGGAGGAAGCTATTGTGGGCCATGTAAAATGGGCGCTTCGCGAGACAGGTGTCCGTCAACTGGCGGTTTCGGGGGGTGTCTTTGGCAATGTGAAGCTAAACCAGCATCTGATGGAATTGCCGGATGTCGACCGGATTTTTGTGTTCCCAGCCATGAGTGACGCAGGACTCGCGGTAGCCGCCGCGCAGGTTGCGGCAAGCAGTTCGAAGCTCGAAATTCGAAGTGAAAAATTAACCGATGTCTATTTTGGGCCCGCCTATAACAATGACGAAATCGAAAAAGCGTTGAGTGGCAGCGGATTTTCGTTTCAGCGGATTCCCGAACGAGATCGCGCCTTGCGTGCGGCCCAATGGATTGCGGATGGCAAGGTTCTCGGATTATTTCAGGGGCGCATGGAATTCGGTCCGCGCGCCCTGGGTAATCGCACTATCCTAGCGTCGGCTACAAACGTGCATATTAACGACGAACTGAACCGGCGGCTCAACCGGTCCGAATTTATGCCCTTCGCGCCGAGTGTGCTGGCAGAGCGCTGTGGCGAGATTTTCGAGCATTACGAAAAGGGGGAACACGCCGCTGAATTCATGACCGTGACATTTACTCTGAAGGAAGCATGGAGATCGAAGATCCCAGCGGTGGTTCATGTGGACGGAACGGCGCGACCCCAGGCCGTCCACCGCCACAAACACCCCCGCTATTGGGAAATTTTAAAAGCTTACGAAAGCCTTACAGGTTTGCCTGCCGTTGTGAACACTTCTTTTAACGTGCATGAGGAGCCTATTGTGTGCCGTCCCGAAGAGGCGGTTCAGGCGTTGCGTGAGCATCGAATCGATGCGCTTCTCATCGAAGATTTCTGGGTTGTTGGATCGGACATTCCGCCCCAGGGTCGCATGCCAGAAAAATAGAAGGCGGGGAGGCATCGTTTCCGACCGCCTCGGGAGAGAAGGAATGGTGTTTTTTGTTTTCTAGGAAAGAGGTTGCTGTCATGATGAGCTTATGACGCGTGAGGAGATTGTGAGTCACTTGGTTCAAATTCCGATCTTCAATACGCTCGACACGCGGCAAATCAATGTTTTAGCGAGTTACGTCAATTGGTTTAGCTTCGACAAGGATGTTATTCTCTTTCACGAAGGAGATGAGGGCGATTATTTCGGTTTCATTGCGAGCGGCAGCCTCGAGGTTCTTAAGGAATCGTCGCACGGTAAGAACGTGGTGATTGCCACATTGAATGAAGGCCGGACGCTTGGAGAGATGGCGATGGCCGATAGCTTTCCACGCTCCGCAACGGTTCGCACGAAGACCGAGGTCACTCTGTTGATGCTCAAGCGCAAAAGTTTCGATCTTCTTTGCGAACAGCATGCTGCCATCGGAATTATTATTTTACGCGAGCTCGCGCGTCTTCTCAGCCTTTATCTTCGTCGCAGCTCTGGAATCCTCGCGGATCATCTGGAGCCGCATACCAGTTAGAGTGGCACGTTAAGTTGATTCCCGAAAGATCCAGTGGTCCCAGTCTCGGATCACTTCTTCTGTCGTCAGGGCCGGAAGAGGTTCGCGACGCAATACAAAGTGGCGATCATGATCGAAAATCGGGCCGTGGATGGCAGGGTTCGTTGGACCAAAAAGGCAGAAGGTTGGTATGCGGAGGGCAAATGCCATGTGCATGGGGCCTGAATCCGTAGTGAGCATGCGATCCGCATGGAGAATGGCGCCGGCGCTTTCGCGGATTGAGAACCCTTCAGCCACGAAATGTCGGTTAGGATTAAACATGGGGTGGAGTTTCACGATATTCAGTGAGTTTGTGTCCCCAATAAACACGGAGGCCAGGTGATATCGATGGAGCACATGGTCGGCTGTGACGAAAAAGTGGTCGAGTGGCCACCATTTCTTCGTGTTTGTTCCAAAGGCGTGGATCACAATGAACCCTTTGCACTCGTGGATGCTTCGGATCCAAGGTTTGATTTCCGATTTGTAGCGTCGGGAATCGGCTGGCTCGAGAAAGATTTCGGTGTGAAGGTCGTGGACGGGAATGCCGATTGATTCGACGAGGCGTTTTTTGTGGAGGAGAAAATGCTCGGGTGGATTGGTTCGGTAAATGGTGTGGGTTAAAAGATGGGAGGATTTGCTCTCGCCCCAGCCGACACGCTGCGGAGCGCCCGTCCAGCGGACGAGGGGCACGATGTCAGGGTCGTTCGCATGGATCACGATGGCCAGGTCAAAATTCCCTCGTCTTAAGTCGAGCAGAGTGCGGACGAGTTTCTTGCCTTTGCCGTAATAAGGAAGAAGCGTGTCGATGTTGGGGTTGTGTTCAAGAACTGCCATCCGGCGATGATGCGCGAAAACGGTGATGTGCGCTTGAGGATAACATTGATGCACGGCGCGGATGAAGGGGGTCGCCATGATCGTGTCTCCGATCGCCGTGGTGCTGACCAGCAGGATGCGCATGGATTCAAAGGTAAGGTTCAACGGCCCAAGTTCAAAGTTCAAACTGTGGAGACACCATTTCAAATTTATTTTGCGCTTCCAAGTTTGAAAGGAATCCTGAATATGAAATCATGAATCTCTTCGGCATCCATTTGACTCAGGTCCATGCGCACTTGCTTCTGAATCACTTTCCCATTACGGGGCTTTTTGTCGCCTGGCTGCTTCTTCTCGGAGCGACCTTGTTCAAACAACGCGCGGTTGTGGGTGGGGCCTTGTGGATGATCATTTTATGCGCGGGCATGGCATTCCCTGTCATGGAAACCGGCGAACATTCGGGGGGGATTCTATGGACGCAGCTTGACAAGCGTGGGCAGCATTGGTTGCACGAGCATGGCGAGCGCGCCGATAAAATCTCAAAGGCGTGCTATGTCCTTGCGGCGCTTGCACTGCTAGGTTTTGGTGCAAGAGTTCTGAACCCAAAAATGGACGCTTTCGTGGCTTGGCTCATGATCCTGTTGACGGCAGGCGTGATTGTCGGAACGGTTTGGGTGGCAGATGCAGGTGGCAAAATCCGTCATTCCGAATTGCGTGCAGCAGGAGAGAGTGATCATCATTGAGACCAAATCTTCCTCGTCTCATTTCCTCAAGGGGAAGGCGGATGCGCTTTCCTGCGATTCGTCGACATAAATCGTGTTCATGAAAACCCGTCTCCCATTTCCGACTTCGATGTGGGCCGCCGTTTATCGAGGCAAAGGGAACGTGCGCGTCGAGAAGGTTGAGATTCCGCGAGTCAAGAGGGGCGAGGTTCTGGTGCGCATTGAAAGTTGCGGGGTTTGCGCGACCGATCTGAAAAAGGTCGAATATGACCTACTGCCGCCGCCGAGGATTTACGGCCACGAAATGGCGGGTGAAATTGCGCTCGTTGGTCACGGCGTGCGCGGCTGGAAAGCGGGGGATCGCGTTTCGGTGTTTCATCATATTCCTTGCGGCCAATGTTTTTATTGCAGGC
>JABDCI010000041.1:0-10547 GCA_013288215.1 Verrucomicrobiota bacterium
GTCCAGTAAGCGTGAAATAAATAGCGAAGAAGGCGCTATACCAGGGTCCAAAGGCACTGAGCCGCGAAATCTGGCTTGTCGCAATGGTACGGGCGGGCGGATGTTCGTGAGATCCAGCCTCTGGATCCGGAAGCAGGACGATCTGGTCGTCCGTTTTACTTTCCAGATGCCCCGTAACAACCGTTCCGTCGTTAAGAAAGACCCCGTAATGCGTGAACTTCGCATGATATTCGAAACCCTTCACGCAAAGAAAGGTCAGCCCCAGAAGGACCGTGAGCCCCTGGAACAACTTGAACCGATTGAAATTCTTCAGCTTGAGCGACGCCCAAGAGAGCACCATCGTGATGCTCGACGTGATCAGCACTGCCGTATTGAACGTGCCGATCGGCACATTCAGAAACGTCGATCCTTTTGGCCATGCAAACGGACCAGTCTCCGGAGCGCCCACTCGCAAAAGAATATAACTGGAGAACAAGGCCCCAAACAGCATCACTTCCGATGCGAGAAACAACCAGATGCCGAGTTTGGCGTTCCAAAGGCCGGTATCTGATCGAGGTGTAACCGTGTAAGGAATGTCCATCGAGGGTAGGCGGGTTTAGGGTTTGTTCTGAGGGGTGAAATCCTGTTCTGCGCCGGGCACGCTATATTCGTAGGGCCCGCGAAACACTTCAGGTTCTTTCAGGAAATTTCCATGAGGAGGAGGAGATGGGGTTGCCCATTCCAGGGTTGTCGCATCCCACGGATTGGTTGAAACTTTGGGCCCCTTCCAGGTGCTCCAGAAAAGATTGAAAAAGAATGGAATCTGGAAAAGCCCCATCACCCAAGCTGCCCACGAAATGTGAACGTTGGACCGGATCACATGCTTGGCAAACTCATAGGTCGCTCCGCCGTCATACCAGCGGCGTGAAACACCCGACATGCCCTGTACGAACATCGGAAGGAAAATCATGTTCATGCAGACGAACGATCCCCAAAAATGGATTTTCCCAAGCAACGGATTCATCATCCTGCCGGTGGCCTTTGGAAACCAATAATAAACCCCGGCAAAAAGAGCGAAGATGGTCCCGGGAGCCACGATGTAATGGAAGTGCGCGATGATGTAATACGTGTCATGGAGATAAAGATCGATGGCACTGAAAGCCAGGGGCAATCCCGTCAATCCCCCAATGCCGAACATGGGAAGAAAGGCGAGCGCGAACATCATGGGCACATTGAATCGGATCGAACCTCCCCAGAGAGAGATGAACATCGCTGTCAAAATGATCACTGAGGGAATGGAAATGATCACCGTCGTCGTCTGAAAAAAGACGCTGATTTTCTGGCCCATTCCAGTCATGTACATGTGGTGGGCCCACACAATGAAGGAGAGAAAGCCAATCCCGAGAACCGAATAGACGAGAGACTTATATCCCCAGATGGGTTTGCGCGTGTTGTTGGCGATAATCTCGCAGACAATTCCCATGGCCGGCAGAATCAGCACGTAGACTTCAGGGTGTCCCAGAAACCAGAAGAGATGCTGCCAAAGAAGAGGGCTGCCACCCCCGCTCACATTGAGGGGCTGGCCGCTGATCACGAGACCACTTGGTAGAAAAAAGCTTGTTCCTGCCAAGCGATCCATCAATTGCATGACCCCCGCAGCTTCCAGGGGAGGAAATGCCAAAAGAAGGAGAAAACCCGTGACGAACTGAGCCCAGACAAAAAACGGCAGGCGCATCCATGTCATGCCTTTGGCGCGCATCTGAATGATGGTGGTGATAAAGTTCACCGCGCCGAGCAACGACGAGGTGATCAGAAAGATCATCCCAACGAGCCACATCGTCTGGCCTGTCGTCGAGATATCTGCCAGGGGTGAATACGAGGTCCAGCCCGAACTCGCCGCGCCACCTGGAGCAAAGAAGCTGGCCAGCATGACAATTCCTCCGATAAAGAGGCTCCAATAGCTCGCTGCATTCACCTTCGGAAAGGCCATGTCGACTGCCCCAATCTGAAGCGGCACCACGAAATTTCCAAAAGCGCCAAACGCTAAGGGCACAATCCCCAGAAAGACCATGATGGTGCCGTGCATCGCGCCCAATGAATTGTAAAACTCGGGCAGCATCACTCCACCTGGCATGCGACTTTCGCCCAACCATTTGCCGATCACCGGCAACGGCTGGCCTGGATAGGCGAGCTGCCAGCGCATCAACAACATCAGACAAAAACCAAAGAAAAGGAACGTCGACCCCGTGAAGAGGTATTGCAGCCCGATCATCTTATGATCCGTCGCAAAAATGTATTTGCGCCAAAAGCCAAGTTCCTCGTGTGCGTGAGACTCGTGACTCGCGTCCATGATGTGGGTAGAGGTAGCGTCCATGATGAAAAATGCTTACGGATTGGATGAACTTCCATTCCATACACCCAGCGCGAAGGAATGTGCAATCTCTTTGCGCACATCGCATCGCAACACGAAAATGACGAGCCTCTGGATCCAGAGGCTCAACGAAATGCGCAGAGACTTCGACAAGTTATTGAGTTTTGGGTGTGAATGTAAAGTCGGCTTTGGCAGGAGCGCCTGCACTCACTTTCACCTTGATCGTCTGCTCTCCCGCCTTGGGATGAACCGCCGCAAGCGTATAGTCGCCGTCCGGCAAATTCGGGATGGTGTAAGAGCCATCAGCCCCGGTCACCGCAAAGAACGGATGCTCCACGACGCCGACATAAGCAAACATCCAAGGATGAATATCGCATTTGAATTTCACGAAAACTTCCGGCTTGGTGAACATCTTTTCGGTCTTCATGCCCTTGATCGGCTGGCCTACGTTAAATTCCTGATTCTTGCCGGGACTCGTCAGGGCATGAACATTGTGAAGGGTGTCATCTTCGTTTTCAATGATGAGAGGCTGGCCCACTTGGATGCCAAGCACATAGGGGGAATAAAGACATCCCTGCTGGGTAAGCGTGACAGGCTGGGTTGCAGGAGGAAACTTCTTGCCGGCCAGACCATCCTTGACGTAGACGAACACATCGGCAAGGCCGCCGTTGGCGTCCGTCACATAGCGACGCGTGTTTGCACCCGTCGGATGGGCCGCCTTGCACTTGGGATCTGCGTCAAACTTAATGGGAGATTCAGCGGGAGCCTTGCCGGAAAGCGTCACTTTGCCGGCGACACTCCCGTCCGCCCATGCGGAGGCAACAAACAAGGAAATCGACGCTAGGGATGCCAAAATGCGAGTGTTGTTCATCATATGAAAATTATTAAAGGTTCAGAATTAGAGCAGCAAATATATCAATCACTTGTTTTCAGCGTCAACGGATTTGTGAAAAATTTCACAAAGTCGTTCATCCTAGAACGGACCGCCGAAAAAACGAGTTTTCATTCCTTTTGAAACACGACTCCAGCCCCCGGCTGGATTTCGGCCAGAATTCGGTCGCCCTCTCGAAACTTGCCATCCAAAATATCCAACGACAGCTTGTCGAGCACTTCGCGCTGAATCACACGTTTGAGCGGACGAGCCCCAAATACCAAATCGTATCCCTCCTGAGCAATATACGACCGGGCGGAATCGCTGAATTGAAGTTCGAGCCGCTGCTCCTTGACCCGCTTTTGCACTCGGGTGAGTTGCAGATCGACAATCTTCCCAATTTCACTCGCGCGCAACGAACGAAAGACAATGATCTCATCGATGCGATTGAGGAATTCGGGACGAAAATGCCGACGCAGTTCATCCATGACCCGTTGTTCCATCCGCTTGTACCCTTCACTTTGGATATCCACTCCTTTTTTCGAATCCTGATCCGTAAAATATTCCTGGATGATGGGGCTTCCGATATTGGAGGTCATGATCACCAGCGTGTTCCGAAAATCCACCGTGCGTCCCTGTCCATCGGTGAGCCGGCCGTCATCAAGGAGTTGGAGGAGTGTGTTAAACACTTCAGAATGCGCTTTCTCAATCTCGTCGAATAACACGACAGAATAGGGGCGCCGTCGAACCGCCTCCGTAAGCTGGCCTCCCTCTTCATATCCCACATAGCCGGGCGGAGCGCCAATGAGCCTGGCCATGGAATGCTTTTCGCCATATTCGGACATGTCGATGCGCACGATCGCGTTTTCATCATCAAACAGAAATTCAGCCACGGCGCGAGCGAGCTCTGTTTTGCCAACACCGGTCGGGCCCATGAAAATAAAGGATCCAATGGGACGATTCGGTTCCTGCAATCCGGAGCGTGAACGGCGAATGGCATTGCTCACCGCCTTGACGGCGTGCTCCTGGCCAATCACACGTTGATGGAGTCGTTCTTCCATTTTTACAAGTTTCTGACGCTCGCCCTCGAGCATCCGTGATACGGGAATGCCCGTCCAAGACGCCACGACCTTGGCAATGTCCTCCTCCCCAACTTCTTCCTGAAGCATGCCGCCGCCTTTTTGGATTTCCGCGAGATTTTTCTGGGTGTCGGCGAGTTGTTTCTCAAGACTGGGAATCACTCCGTATTGAATTTCCGCCGCGCGATTCAAATCCCCTCGCCGTTTCACCTGTTCCATTTCCTCACGCGCTTTTTCAATCTGCTCGTTGAGCGCGCCGCTTTTCGTCAAGATAGTTTTCTCATTTTGCCACTGTGCCTTCAATTGCCGCGACTTTTCTTTCAAATTGGCGAGTTCGCTTTCGACTTTTTTGCGACGTTCCACACTGCCAGGATCTTTCTCCTTTTTCAACGCCTGCTGTTCGATCTCGAGCTGCATGATGCGTCGGTCGATCTCGTCGATCTCCGTGGGCAAACTGTCGATCTCGATGCGAAGACGGGACGCTGCTTCATCCATCAGGTCCACAGCCTTGTCCGGCAGAAAACGATCACTAATATAACGGTGGGAAAGCGTGGCGGCCGCGACAAGCGCGGAATCGTTGATACGCACGCCATGATGCACTTCATAGCGCTCCTTTAATCCGCGCAGGATGGCGATCGTATCTTCCACGCTCGGCTCGGCAACGTGGATCGGTTGAAAGCGTCGCTCCAACGCGGCGTCTTTTTCGATATATTGGCGGTATTCGTCCAGTGTGGTCGCCCCGATGCAGCGCAGTTCGCCGCGGGCCAGCTGCGGCTTCAAGAGATTCGCAGCATCAACAGCCCCCTCCGCCTTTCCAGCCCCCACGAGCGTGTGAAGCTCGTCAATGAATAAAATGATGGCTCCCGAGGCAGATGTCACTTCTTTGAGAAATGCCTTGAGGCGGTCTTCAAACTCGCCGCGATATTTCGCGCCAGCAATCATGGCTCCAAGGTCGAGCGAAACAAGGCGCTTGCCCTTGAGGCCTTCGGAAACGTCGCCCGCCACAATGCGCCGCGCCAGGCCTTCCACAATCGCGGTTTTGCCGACGCCGGGATCTCCAATGAGCACCGGATTGTTTTTAGTGCGGCGGGAAAGCACCTGCATCACCCGGCGAATCTCTGCATCGCGACCGATGACGGGATCAATTTTCCCGCGGCGCGCGGCATCCGTGAGATCGCGCCCATATTTTTCGAGCGACTGAAATTTGTCTTCAGGATTCTGGTCCGATACGCCCTGGTTGCCGCGCAATTCTGCCAACGCGCGAAGCAGAGAGGATTTGTTCACACCCATCCCCTTCAGCAGGCCCGCAACATCCGATTTCCCCTGCTCCACCATTGCGAGAAGAAAATGATCTGTACTTACGAATTGATCCTTAAGCTGATCGGCCTCTTTTTGCGCGAGCGAGAGCGTTTCATTAAGCTCGCGTGAGAGTGTGGCCTGGGAAGCGTCTCCACTAACTCGCGGTTTTCGGTTCAAAGAGGTCTCCAAGAGACCCTGAAGACGCTGTACATTCACTCCTTGTTTTTCGAGCAGAGGTCGGACGAGCCCCTCGCTCTGTTTCAATAGAACGGAAAGAAGATGCTCCGCAGAGATCTCCGCATGACCATGATTCTCCGCCTCTTGCTGCGCTTCTTGCAGAGCCTCCTGGGCTTTGATGGTCAGCTTATTCGGATTCAATGCCATGTCTTTTTATGTTTTTGTTCAACGGTTTTGTCAAATGTACAGCCGTCGCTACGATCGAATGGAAGGCTTTTTCCGCCAAACTGCTGGAACGAATGCCATCTCGGCTCAAATCCAAGATTGTCACGGGTTCCAAAGATGTTTAAAAGGAGAAACTCTCTCTATGCCGAGTCCTATTCAGATTGGAATCATCATCGCGCTTCCCACGGAATGGGGATATTTTCGCAAGGTATTTCATGTGCATCAGGAACAGCGGCTCGGAGGATGCCGGCATTACATGGGTCGTTTCGGGCGCCTTCCCATTTCGGTCGTAATCAGCGGTGTCGGCAAAACAAACGCACGCACTGCAGCGCAGCTCCTATGCGAATCGGACCGGCCCTCAGCTCTGGTCTCTCTCGGATATGCGGGCGCTTTGAACCCCGAACTCAAACGTGGCGACATCGTTCTTTCCTCTTATTGCCGCAACGATGAAGAAATACAGGTGACCGCACTTGATCAGAACCTGTCCGAGCGATTGAAGGCGGTGGCGGATGAATCGCACGAACACCACGTTTATGTCAGCCCCCTCTATACCGCGAATCGCATCATTGCGCGCCATGAGGAAAAACGGCAGCTTTACGATCGCATGCATACCGACATCGTCGACATGGAGTCCTTCGCGGTCTATCAAATCGCCAAGTCGCGCGGCATTCCTTTCATCGGCATCCATGCCATCACCGACACGGCTGAGGAAGATATCCCCGCCCTTGAAATCATCACTCCTTTTTTGATGTCCAAATCACTCATGCGCTACCCCAAAATTTTCTGGGATATGGCTCGGCGCCCGAAGTTTGCCTGGGACCTCGCCCTCCTGAATCACGACGCCAAAGTCGCTGGACGCAACCTCACGCACTTTTTGATGTGCAACAGCCCCAATCTGGGAAGTTTGATGGCAAAACTGTAGCAGTGTCTTGCGATCGACCGTTTTACAACAGCTTGCGACAAGCCTCAATGTGCCACCGGGCGCAACGCTCCCATTTCTTTTTCTGTGGGACGGGAGACCACCCCGACAGGAATCACTTTCTCCTCACCATCGCGCAGGATGGTGAAATTGACCTTCTCGCCAATGCTCAGATAGAACGTGGCGTTCATCACGTCGGCGGCCGAATGGATCGGCTTCTCGCCGATCTTAAGAAGGACATCGCCCGAGTTGATGCCGGCCAGATGTCCAGGATAGCCCTGATAAACGTCACGAATCGCGATGCCGCTGTCACCCTCAAACTGAGAATTATTTTTCACTTCGATCGTCAAGCCCGTCCATCCATGGCGGGGCTCGTGATAAGTTACCAGGTCCCGCTCGATTTTTTCTACGGCCGTGATGGGAAGCGCGAACGTGGAACTTCCATCCTGCATGGTATAAACCACCATTCCGACCACTTCACCCCTGCTATTAAGGAAGGGGCTGCCGCTTTGCCCGGGCTGTGCGCGCACACTGCTGCGAATGTGCGTTGTCGCAAAAAATTTTGGAGTTTGCGCCGCGTCCGTGTTGCTCACAAAACCGTATTCGGCAGAAATCGGAGCGTCGGCGGGATATCCCACCGCAAGCGCCATCGACCCAACTTTGAGCGAATCGGGATCCCCTGCAGGCAGGCAGGGCGTCTCGGCATCGATTTTCAAGAGCGCCAGATTGGTAGAGGGATCCTGGCCCACCGTCTGAGCTTCATACGTCTTGCCGCGCCAATAGACAACCGCACTGGTGCTGCCCCGAAGGACACTGGCCGCCGTCACGATCATCCCTTTGTGGTCGACGAAAAATCCAGTTCCGATGCTGAGAGCTTCCGCGACAAGGTCGCCTTTCTGAACATCCGTGACAGGCAAAATAGTTTTGATCTGAACGACGCAATCCTTGGTGCGATCGAAAATACCCTGGATTTCCTTCTCAAAGCCTTCCATGACGCCCTGCGAATGAACGCGCGGAACACCAAAGACCACGCCAAGGAGAAGCGAGACGATCAGACCCGCACGCGCTCCGACACGGAGATGCTTAAAATGCGAGGACAGTAGAGCCATGCGGGGGTTCATATTGGAGACGATCCAGAACATAAACGCTCTTGGGCTGGCTCGTGGCCAACACGAGTTCGTTAAGACGGGATTCGACTTCCACGACAGAGCGATCCGCTTGCGAAGCAGGCGCCGCTTTCGCAACGAACGTGGTCTTCGAGATTTCAGCTGGAATACCGGGTGTCGAAACATGAACCGCAAAGAGGCAGATCGCGACAACAGCAACTGCGGCTGCGGAAGAATAAGAAACGATTCCCATGCGCTGGCGGACAATCTCGAAAAGTTCGCTGAGTTTCTGGGTAAAGGAAGGCTTCTGAACCATCTCAGCGCACACGCGGCGATGAAATTCGGCCGTGAAAGTATTCATGAAAAACTCGTCCGGCTTTTCGTGGCGCTTCAGAGCGAGAAGTCTGCGAAGCTTGCCGGCTTTCACGAGATCCGCCTGGCACGAAGGGCATTTTTCAAGATGCGCCTCCACACGTCGGGCCTGCTTTGCATCGAGAGAACCCGATAACTTCAGTGAAAGAAAAGGGCGAAAAATATCGCACGTCATAAAATCAAGTGCATGTTGAGGGTTTCACAGATAATTTGCAAGCAAAGCCTGAAGTTGCTGATGTGCATAAAATAATCGGGATCTTGCCGTCGCCTCCGAACACCCTAAAATTTTTGCAACTTCCTGATGTCGAAGTCCCTGAATGTCGTGCAAGACCACAACGGCCCTATGTTCTTGAGACAACTTCTGAAGCGCTTCGTTCAATTTTTCTTGAAGTTCCTCACGATCCAAAGCACCACTCGCCGATTCTTTGGAAGCCAGTTCCATGAATCCCGCTTCCTCCTCCATCTCAGGATCCCAGTCGTTGAGGCTCAAATGAATTTCCTTTCGCTTCTTCAAAAAATTGAGAGAGGTGTTCACCCCAATTCGATAGAGCCACGTATAAAAATTGGCTTTACTTTTAAAAGTACTAATGGATTTAAAAGCTTTGACAAACGTATCTTGCGTGAGATCAGCGGCATCCTCATGGTTGCCCAGCATGTTATAAATGACTCCGTAAAGCCGCGACTTATATTTTTCGATCAGTTCATCGAACGCCCTCGCGTCACCTTCCTGCACCCGAGCGATCCATTGTTGATCCTGAATCGCACTCGAAAGCTCTCCCTCATTCGAAGAGGGATCCGGAGGTGAGGAAGGCTCCGTCATGCCGTTTCCTGATGGATCGAATAGATTGGCAGTCGAGTCCAACGAGACAATACCCTGGCGTTGGACTTTCGAGACAGATCCGATTTGCGCTTCATTGCATTCAACACGATCGCCTCGACATGCCGCTTACCCGCGGCCTCGACTGTAAGCAAGGTGTGATTTAAAACACCCAATCTGTCAGGCGCCACAACCATCATGCGTGCGTTCACCGCCCTCGCAAGTTCGCGCATGGTATGCTGCGGCGCAATCGGACAAAGCAATCCACCCGCTCCTTCCATGAGTACCAATCGGATTCCATGGTCGCGCACGATTCGAATTCCACGGCATACCCTCGCTAAAATCAGGCTCCAACCCGGATTGCGCTGTGCCATCGGTGCCACGGGCAGAGGGAGATGAATCGGATTGACAACGTCCAGATCAAAATCGCCTCCAGAATTTTTCCACAATTTCTGCGCATCGCGTCGATCGCCACAACAAATCGGCTTGAATCCCACCGCTGGCACTTTGTGCGCTCCAAGCATCTGAAGCAGTTTGCACGTGACGAACGTTTTTCCCACTCCCGTATCGGTTCCCGTCACGAAATAAATGGAGAAAGGATCTTGGACGGTCCGCCGAACCAGCACCTCGATCAAATCTTCCAGTCGTTTGGCGGAGTGTTGCGAGGTGCGATCGGCCTTCATTTGGAAATCCTACCCTTTGCTCCGCCGCTTGCCAAGACAGGCGAGCAAAATCATGGCCCAATCAGAAGAGATGCCCATCCCGAAGGATGGATCGAAGGATCGCGGGGGTGCCATATTATGAACCACACACCGTGCGCATGCTCCTCTGCAACACACCGCAAATTTTCTCCAGCTGCCCCGCTGTGATGCAAAGCGGAGGCATCACCACCACGACATTCCCAATGGGCCGCGTCAGCACGCCATGCTTCTTGGCTTCTTCACACACGCGTCCCCCCATGCGTTCCTCCCATGCATATCGTTTCCGCGTTTTCCAGTCGCGCACCAGCTCAATTCCCGCAATCAATCCCACGCGGCGGACGTCACCCACATGGGAATTTTTCCAGAACGATTGGAGCATCTGCTCAAACTCAATACTCCTCCCCGCAACGCGCAAAAGCGTTTTTTCGCGATCGAACGTTTCCAGATTCGCCAAGGCGACGGCAGAACCGAGAGGATTTGCCGTGTAACTGTGACCGTGAAAAAATGTTTTTCTCTCCGCATAACTCCCAAGAAACGCGTCAAAAATCCATTGTGACGTCAGCGTCGCGGCAAGCGGCATGTAGCCGCCCGTGAGCCCTTTGGCGAGACACATCAAATCAGGTTTCACCTG
>JABDCI010000041.1:10557-11746 GCA_013288215.1 Verrucomicrobiota bacterium
AAGCAAACATCGTTCCTGTCCGGCCAAACCCGGTCATCACTTCATCCAAGATCAACGGAACCTTGTGCTGCTGGCAAAGCGCCGCGAACTTTTTTAGATAACCATGGGGATGCGCGATCATTCCTGCCGCACCCTGGATCAACGGCTCAATGAGGGCGCCTGCAAAGGGTGTCCTTGCTTTCGAAAATTTTTCCTCGAGCCGCGACGCGCACTCAAAGTTGCATTTGCGATAAACCCTCGCATCGGCACGCTGTGGTTTCGCCCGATTGTAAGGACAGCGATAACAATAAGGGGCAGCCACGCGCTCCGTTTTGAAAAGAAGCCGGCGATAGACGCCATGAAATATTTCATTGCCGCCCACACTCATCGCGCCCACCGTATCTCCATGATACGCCTCGCTCAAACCGACAAACGTGGTTCGTTTCTGCTTCCGATGGACCCATGATTGATAAACCATTTTCAGCGCCGTTTCGACTGCGGTGGAGCCGTCATCGGAATAAAAAACTTTCTTGATCGATCTCGGCGCGCGTTGGATCAATTCTTTCGCAAGACGGGACGCAGGCTCGTTCGCGAGTCCGAGCGAACTGCAATGCGCGATTTTCCGAAGCTGTTTCTGCAGAGCACGGTCGAGATGCGAATGACGATGTCCATGGATGTTGGTCCAAATGGATGAGTTCGCATCGAGATATTTTCTCCCAAGGGCATCCTGCACATAAGGACCTTTGCCCGCGACAATCAGGGTGGAACCGGAGTGCATCCAATCGCGCATCTGCGTGAATGGATGCCAAACGTAACGGCGATCCAGCATTGAAAGATTGAGCCCTCCTGATTTCACGGATTCCTTGGTGCCACGAAGGAGAATGGGCTGCAATCAATTTAGATCCTCCATCTCAAGCTTGTTTACGCAACGAGAATCATTGCCTAGAAATTGCACGCCGTTTTTAAGCTGACTGCCGCCACGAATTTTCTTTGCAACAGGAGCAGTAAAAAAGCGGCGGATCAGCCTGAGAGTAACGATTATTTAGTCCGGACAAATATCGGAGCGACTGCTTCGAAATGCGCGAGCCTCATTCCGGCCTCGAAAAATGGCACGAGATGAGGCAGAATCTCACTTCGATGGAACCTCGCATCAGCTTCGTCACGCTCGGCGTTCGTGACCTCGCGCGTTCAACGCGCTTTTATGCCGACG
>JABDCI010000041.1:11756-11884 GCA_013288215.1 Verrucomicrobiota bacterium
TTGAAATTGCCGCAACTCCCCTCGTCACCCAGCATCACGTTTTTCGAGATGGGGAAAACGTGGCTGGCTTTGTATCCGCGTGATCTGCTCGCCGCGGATGCCGGTGTGAAGCCTGACATGGGAAGTTT
>JABDCI010000042.1 GCA_013288215.1 Verrucomicrobiota bacterium
GCCGTATCATCAATGAGGTCAAAGGCGTGAACCGTGTTGTTTATGACATCACGAGCAAACCGCCCGGAACGATTGAATGGGAATAGCATGAAGCTGATCGACCGCACATCAATTGACTCCATCAGCCACGGCTCTTAAAAAGCCTTTTCTCGCAGATCCGTGCGTTCAACTGTGGCAAGACAGCAAAGCCTCCATTGTTTCATGAGCAACCGCCTGCGTGTACTTTTCGTTTGCGCGCTGAACAAGTGGCGCAGCCCAACCGCAGAAGCTTTATACCGCAACGATCCGCGCCTGGAGGTCCGATCCGCGGGTGTGCGCTCCGAAGCCAGACGACGTATCAGCAGAGAGGATATGGAATGGGCTGATGTGATCTTTGTGATGGAACAGGAGCACAAAAACTGGATCCACGATCGTTTTCGAGAGATGAAGCTTCCCCAAATTCAGGTGCTTGAGATCCCGGATGATCTCAAGTATATGGATCCGGAATTACAACGCCTGTTGAAGTTAAGCATCGATCCGGAAATCGATGCGTTGATCTGAATCTGTTTGCCTTCAAGGAGTCGTTCACTTTTATGTTATGCTTTCGTTGAAACAATTGAGAAAATCGAATTTGATTTAGTCTGTATTCAAATTATGAAAACCCTCTCTCTGAGCGCGGCAAAACAGCACCTGGGACGGGTTGCCGACGAGTCATCAAAGGGACATCCTGTTCTCATTCTTCGCAAATCCCGGATTCTCATCCTGCAGAAAAACCAACGGATGGATCCTATTCCCATGCGTCCCGAGGGTTACTTCTTGGACTGCACCACAAAAAAAGAAGCAATCACCTCCCATCGTCTCGCATCCAAAAGTCCTAAAAAGATCATCTCATAAGATTGGGAATCCTGGCGGCTTTCCACAGCAGCATAAAATCTATGTAACCCCATTCAAAGGGGGCGGTCCGCGACTCAAATTTTTCGTTCCCGAGTTCTTAATTTACTGATTCAAGTTACCTTCATGAGCCGAAAAAAATTCCCACGACGATGTCCGTGGCCGGTCTTGGATGATCCGCTTTATCTCGAATATCACGACCGGGAATGGGGCGTGCCTGTTCATGATGACAGGAAGATCTACGAATTCATCGTGCTCGAGGTTTTTCAAGCAGGACTTTCCTGGCGCTGCGTCCTGCACAAGCGTGAAAACTTCCGAAAGGCCTTTGCGGGTTTTGATTTTCAAAAGGTCGGTAAATTCGGCGTCCATGATTTGGACCGTCTGATCCAGGACGCGGGCATCATCCGCAACCGGATGAAAATTGAAGCGACGATCAACAATGCACAACGTTTCATCGAAGTGCGCCGGGAATTCGGCACCTTCGCCAAATATATGTGGTCGTGGGTTGACGGCAAACCCCTCTTCCACAAGCATCGAACACTCAAGGATTACAAACCGTACATTCCCGAAGCTGAGGCTTGGGCCAAAGATCTAAAAAGACGCGGCTTCAAATTTCTTGGACCTACTGTCATCTATGCGCACATGCAGGCCGTGGGAATGGTCAATGACCATGTCGTGGATTGTTTTCGATATCGCGAAGTCATGCGATGACGCTGCACGCAACACATCGCACATTCGGAAAATTGTCATCGTTTCGCGGTGGGTTTGATTGCATGCGCCTGTTCTTTTTCAATTGCCAAAACCTTGTCCAGCCGCCGTTGAAACCTTCCTTCCCCAATGAATCGCGCTGACATAAAGGCTCGGACCAGCTCTTTGGCAAGCTCGATACCGATCACTCTCGCCCCGAGACAGAGGACGTTCATGTCATCGTGTTCAACGCCTTGATGCGCGGAGTAGGTATCATGGCAGAGCGCAGCGCGAACAGCGTCCATTTTGTTTGCCGCAACATTGGCTCCAACGCCGCTTCCACAAATGAGAACTCCGCGTTCTGCCTGCCCACGCTGAATCGCAAGGCCGACACTTCGGGCAAAATCGGGGTAATCGTCTTCAGGTGATAACTCCTGAGCCCCACAATCATGCACCGCGTGGCCTAGTGACTCCAGCTCCTTCACGAGAACCTCTTTGAATGGAAATCCTCCGTGATCGCATCCAATGGCAACCTTCATATTTAAAAACTGTATTCTCCCGACACGATACAACAAAGAAAAAAGAGCCATCCTACGGATTCGAAACTCCGATGCGAAAAAGTTACTTAATCTTTCGTGACACCTCAAAAAATCGGATTAAGTTAGCTTTTCTAGGCACTATTTTTAACCCTCAAGGAGTCCTTATGGCAAAAAAAGTCAACCCCATTCCCGAAGGCTATCACACCATCACCCCTTATCTTGTGATTCGTAACGCAACCCAAGCCATTGAGTTTTATAAACAGGCGTTCGACGCTCAAGAGACGCTCCGCATTCCCGCTCCCGGGAATTCGATCGGCCATGCCGAAATCAAAATTGGCAATTCTCCGCTGATGCTCGCCGATCCGTGCCCCAGCACGGAAGCTCGCAGCCCGGAGGACCTCGGCGGTTCCCCTGTCAGTCTTCTTCTCTATGTTGAAAATGTGGATTCCTTTTTTAAACGCGCCATCGCTGCGGGTGCCGAGGAAGTAAAGCCCGTCAAGGATCAATTCTACGGCGACCGCTGCGGGAGCTTGAAAGATCCCTTTGGGCACACTTGGCACATCGCCACACACAAAGAAGATGTTTCCGAGAAGGAGATGCGCAAACGCGCCGAAGAACTCTATTTGACTTCCATTAGCAAATAACTTCGAGACCGGGAGCCGTTGGAGGAGGACGCTGTGATGGCGCCTCGGATATCCCTATCGTTGGAATTGGCAAATAAGATTTATGGGACCCGGAGATCCATTTCGCGCTGCAGCGCAGGAGGAAAAAGAGATGGCTGATAATCTGCTTCGACAGGCGAAACTTTCTTCGACCCCGCGCTACGAACGTTCCCGCATGTTCCAGGAGGCTGAGCGTCATCAGAGGCGTGCAGAGCAACTGCTCGCCAAAGCGAATGCGGTCGAAACCAATTAAATCGGCGCTGACACTCTTTCTTCCTGCGGTCGCCCTCATGGCTCAAGTCTCGAAGCGTCACTTGCATTAGCCATGCTTCCCGCGCCCTTACGTTTCGATGGCGGGTTGCGCCATGCGTTCCAGAACCCGTTCGCGAGATGATTTCACCCTTCGCATCACGTCTTCCAAGCTAAGATGAGGGCTCCAGCAATGATCAAGGCGCCGCCCGCCCAAAGATGCCACGTCAGCCGTTCCCTCAAAATAACGACTGCAAAAACAATGGCAAACACCACACTGAGCTTGTCGACCGGGGCGACTTGAGAGGCATCGCCGAGCTGAAGCGCTTGAAAATAACAGATCCACGAGGCGCCTGTCGCCAAACCGGAGAGGACGAGGAACAGCCAGGCGCGCTGTGGGAGACTTCCCAGCTGCTCGTAAGTCCTTGTGAACCACACGAGGGACCACGTAAAAATCAGAATGACGCTGGTTCGGATGGCAGTGGCCAAATTGGAATCCACACCTTGAATGCCAATCTTGGCCAGAATGGCCGTAAGACCTGCAAAAAAAGCGGACAAAAGCGACCATGTCCACCAGTTATTCATGAAAGAACTCCTGCCACAGGAGGACAGGCTCGGCTCCTGGTTCTTAGGCATCCTGTTGGAACCATCATAGGTCGAAGCTTTTCAGGCGAATGAACGGGGCGGCTTTGAAAAGAATTTTTTGCCCAACTTCAGCGCATTTTTCTGCTGTTCGGCTCTTTCGATTTGGATAAGCGTCTTTATTTTTTGGAGATCCGATCTCGCTTCATGAGTCAATCTTGGGTCATCCAGCGTCCTTTTCAAAAGGGTAAGGTCCAAGGCTTGGCCAAGCTGCTCCGTGAAATCTTTCATATCGTCAGCCAGCGCTTTCATCTTTTTTGGGTGCTCGGACTTAAGAAGGCATAACACGTACCAGAGGTCCTTTGCGCGCTTGCGCGATTCATGCAAAGAAAGCGTGTCCCCCTCCTTGCGTGCGATGTGAAAATCACGCTGGCTGCGTTTGTAGATTCGCCTCAGGTTCTTCTTTAAATCCGACTTCTTCAACTCCTTCGAGGTCCAGTTCTGAATTCGCCGACGAACCGACTTTAAATCGGCAATCCGGCGCTCTAGGCCCCTTCGATTGTGAAGCTTTCGGAAGCTCCGCTCCCGGTCTTGCATCAACCTGCCTTGAAACGACTTCGCCGCTTTGTTTTGGGTTTCCCCCTGTAATTTCTGAAATGTCTTCAAGCGAACCTGGGCATCACGGATCGAGGAAAGATAGCGGCCAACACCCCGAAGACATTGATCTTCGCGCTTGCTGGCTTCAGATCCCATTTGCCTTCGAATCAGCCGCAAAATGGCGCGCAGCTTTTTAATATTCTTCCGCGCTTTATGCACGGATTCACCTTCCGGGGCTGAGAACGGAGCGATGTGCGCAATCGTGTCGTCAATCAATTCCCTGGCAACGCGCCCGATTTCCGTGCAGGCAGGCTTCTGTTTACGAAGGCGGAACATCATAAAACTCGGAGGATCATATTCCCCCCACTTGTCCGCGCGTGCAACTCCTTTTCAGGTCGATCCCACAAGCCCCGCCAGATGCCTGCCTTGTCGTTTAGGAAGCTCCAGAAGCAACTTTTGGCTTCTCGCGCGCTTTGCGTCCCGTTCCAAAGCCGATTTAACCGCCAGCGGGAGAATCTTCCTCTGCTCCGTCAAATAACAGAAGAGATAGCCAGCCAGTCGCGCGCGCGCGATTTCATGCGTGCGAGCCGCCTGTGCATAAAGCCAATCACTAAAAGCCAGAAAATTTTGAAACGGCGATCCATCTGCCAGGATCATCGCCGCTGTTTCCACAAAATTGCCGCTATTTGCCACGAGATCCCAATAACGGGCAAAACGCCGCATCCGCTGCATGTTGAAAAAATCAAGGTTTCCATTCTGCAAGATCTCGTAGGGCGGTTGCGGACTATAAACCATCCGCCATTCCGTGTCGTGACGCTTGATCGGAGTGCCGCGAAGCCGTTTTAAAATACCAACTTGGATTTCTTGGGGGCGAAGCCTCACAAGCCGATCGAACCCAGCGCCGAAACTCTCGAGGTCTTCACCGGGAAGGCCGACGATCAAATCCACGTGAATGTGCACTCCGGTTTCCGTTCGAAGCCATGAAAGATTTTCCTCGGCCTTCGAGTTGTCCTGACGCCGGCTAATCCGCGCCGCGACATCCTCATTGAACGTTTGAATCCCCACCTCGAACTGCAATGCTCCGGCAGGAAATCGACCAATGAGCTCGCGAAGCGATACGGGAAGACGGTCAGGAATCATTTCAAAATGGACAAAGAGCCCTGGTTCGTAGCGATCCAGAAAAAACTCCAAAATCGCCGAAGCGAAACGTGCGTTGAGGTTGAACGTGCGATCCACGAATTTAAACTGACGCGCGCCACGATCGAGCAGCGACTGCATGGCGCTCAAAAACGCCCCGATGGGAACTGCGCGAACCGGAACGTCGAGAGACGAAAGGCAAAACTCGCATTCGAAGGGGCAGCCGCGCGAAGCCTCGACGTAGATGACCCTGTGCGCAAGGTCTTCTTCCGTGTAAAGATCGTACGGAAGCACGAGCTGGCTGAAATCTGGCAAAGGAGCAGAAATGATTTTTTGCGAAGGACGATCTCCGGCAAGCAACTTGCGGCAAAGCTCAGCGAAAGCCAGATCCGCTTCGCCCGTAATGACATAGTCCGCAAGTTGAACAATCCGCTGCTGATCCATCTCGTGACTGACCTCGGGGCCGCCCAGGATCACAATTAATTCCGGCCGCAGGCGTTTCAAGTCTTCCAGAAGGTTCAACGTCTGAACGGCATTCCAAATATAAACACCCATCCCGATGATTTTCGGTTGATAGCTCAGAATCGCTTCGGCGATTTCAAGCGAACGCTGATTGATGTTAAATTCCGCAATGTGAGAGCGGCCGCGCAAATCACCCAGATTGGCCACAAGATAACGCAGCCCGAATGCGCAATGGATGTGCTTCGCGTTCAAGGTGGTGAGAAGGATGTCGGACACGATCGTCATGCGGGTGGATTATAACATGAAATGACTGGTATGCGACATGCTTCCAAACTCCTTGCCTCTGGAACAAAATAGCAGATGATCGCGTCGACATGATTCGTTCCATGAAATGGCTGAGCAGCTTCGTGTTTGCTGCGACGATCCGACTCTCTGTTTATGAATAGCTCCTCGCAAACGTCGGCGCGCACTTTCAATTCATTTGTCCTCGCCGCGGCCGTCTTTTGCGTGTGTGTCGGCATTCGAGCGCATCTTGCCGGAATGCCGTTGGAGCGCGACGAAGGCGAATACGCGTACATGGGCCAGCGGATCTTGGCCGGCGTGCCACCCTTCGCAGATGCCTTTGCAATGAAGTTTCCGGGTATTTACGCGGCTTACGCATTGATCCTCAAAATTTTCGGACAGACCGATAGCGGTATTCGCACCGCGCTGATCCTCATCAACACGGCAAGTTGCGCCTTTCTTTATGCCACGATGCGCAAACTCGGGAATGAACGCGCCGGTTTGTGGGCTGCGGCTTGTTATGCGGTATCGAGCCTGGCTCCGGCGGTGCTCGGCATGACTGCAAACGCGGAGCATTTCATTCTTTTCTTTGCGTTGGGCGGAACATTCTTCCTGACACGATCCCTCAGGAATCGCGACGTTCTGGCTGCAGGAATCTGTTTCGGCCTGGCTATGACCATGAAACAACAAGGCGCTCTCTTCACCCTTTTCGGGGGACTCTGGCTTCTATTTCTTTCACGGCGAACATTTCCGGCCTCAACACTTCGAAAGCAGCTCACCGCCTACATCGCAGGCGTTTTGATTCCGCTTCTTGTGACGGCTGGATGGATGTGGAAAGCGGGCGTCTGGAATTCATTTTGGTTTTGGTGCGTGACCTATGCCCGTTACTACGGAAGCGCATGGACGCTCCATCACGCCGTGACATATTTCCTGACACAATTCAGCCCAGTCGCCGTCCAGCTGGGAAGCATCCTGCTCGCGGGCGTCCTCGGCCTCTGGATGGCGCTCAAAAAGGACCGTCTCGTGGCCGTGCTGATCCTCTTGTGGGCTGTTTGTGGTTTCGTCGCAATAACTCCGGGTTGGATCTTTCGCCCTCACTATTTTCTTTTTCTTCTTCCCGCAATTTCGATTGCCGCCGGACTCGCGCTCTCCTCCATGCGATGGGTTTTGCCTATTGCTCTCGCGCTCTTCCTTCCCATTCTCTTGCAATGGAATTTATGGTTCGCGTCACCCACCGAAGCGATCCGCCAGCTTTATCCAAACAATGCTTTTCTCGAACTGCGCACGCTTGGGATGTCCCTTCGACAAATCGTTTTGCCGGATCAAAACCTCGCGGTGCTTGGCTCCGAACCGGAAATCTTCTTCTACGCGCGGCATGCGAGTTCCATTCCCTATATCTATATGTATCCGCTGATGGAATCCCAGCCGTTTGCAGCGGGGATGCAGAAGCACCTGATGGACATTTTGGAAACACAACCTCCCGATTATCTTGTTCACGTACGCGCTCCAAGATCGTGGCTCGTTCATCCGGCAGCTCCCAAAATGATGATTGAGTGGATGCCCCCTTTCCTCGCGTCGCATTATATCCTGCTGCGTGAGATTGACCTCGGCTGCAATGAGGAAGGCACGCACCGCAACATCATCCTCTATCGCCGCCGAACAGCTTTGCCCTGAAAAACAGGCTCTGATACCCTGGTTCCATGAAACGTCTTCTGATCCTCGCGCTGTTTGCCTCCCTGTCCGGCATCACGCGGGCAGCGGAATCCAAGGAGCATCTTGCGTGCGTCATTCCCATCCGCGAAGACATTGAATCTTCGGCGGTTTACCTCGTTCGCCGCGGCTTGAATGAGGCACGAAAACAGCATGCGGATTTGGTGATCCTCGACATGGACACGAACGGCGGTCGCGTCGACGCGGCGATGGAGATCATGAATCTGCTCGAGAATTTCGAAGCCCGCACGGTCACCTTCGTGAACAAAAAGGCGTACTCGGCCGGCGCATTCATTGCCGTGGCCACGAAGGAAATTTACATGGCGCCTTCAAGCGTGATCGGCGCCGCGGCCCCGATCACCATCACCCCCACGGGACAGCCTCAGGATCTGCCGAGCACGATGGAGAAAAAATTCGCCTCGGCATTGGCCGCGCGGGTGCGTGCCGCGGCGCAGCACAATGGCCACAATCCAGACGTGATGGACGCCATGGTGAAGGCGACGGACGGCCTGAAGCTCGACGGAAAGGAGATTGTGAAGAAGGGCGAAATTCTCACGCTGACGGACATGGAGGCAACTGCCACTTACGGCAAACCGCCAAAACCGCTGCTCGCCTCGGGCAGCGCAAAGGATCTCAATGACCTTCTTTCGAAGCTCGGCTATTCCTCAACACAAGTGAAACGGATTGAGCCAACGGGCGCCGAACAGCTCGCGCGTTGGATCACAACGATTTCGCCCATCCTCCTGCTCATCGGAATTGCGGGCATTTACCTTGAATTCAAGATGCCGGGTGTTGTGTTGCCGGGAATCATTGGCGCAGTTGCTTTAACGATATTTTTCTTCGGCCATTACATCGCAGGACTCTCCGGATTTGAAGAAGTTCTGCTTTTCGCCTTCGGCCTCGTATTGGTTGCCGTGGAAATCTTCCTTCTTCCGGGTCATATGCTGCCCGGTTTTCTAGGAACCGTAGCGATCCTCACGGCTCTCCTCTGGGCGATGGTCGACAAACTGCACGGCCCCTTCACGATTCCGAGCATGCCTCAACTGGAAATTCCATTACTTAAGTTGGCCGGAGGTTTGTTCGGTGCCTTTGTGTTCGCTCTCTGGGTGGGACGCTGGCTGCCAAAAGGACGCGGACCTTTTGGCAGGCTGGTGCTCAAAACAGAGGTGAGCGGCACGAGCGCGACTTCCCCCAAGGAACTTGTCGGGTGCCATGGCACCACGCTTTCGATTTTGCGTCCCAGCGGCACCGCGCGCATTGGCAAAGACATCGTGGACGTGATCTCGGAGGGAGAATTTATCCCCGCCCATTCTGAAATTGTGGTGCGCGAGGTGCGTGGCGCACAGGTGATTGTAAGCAAAGGATAAAGAGCCGCTCCCGTCGCGGGTTTGAATTGCAGCCGGAGTGCCCTTTCGCTAATAGAGAGGATTCATGCCCTGGATTCTTTTTCTTTCGGTTGTGGGAATGATTTTGATCTGCCTGGAGGTTTTCCTCCCAGGCATGGTCGCTGGGATCCTCGGCGTCCTCCTTCTCGTTGGAGCGGTGATTTTGACGTATATGGAATATGGATCTGTTGCCGGCAACAAAGTCCTCCTCGGCTTGATTGTGGGCAGCGGAGCCATTCTGGCGCTTTGGATCACTTTTTTTCCGAGGACGCGCGCGGGGCAGCGCATGGTGATGCGATATGATCTTGCCGAAAGCACGTCGACTGAGAGCCGGAAATGGCTGCTTGGAAAGACGGGAACCTCCCTTTCGCCTTTACGTCCCGCTGGAGTCGCGAACATTGAAGAACGCCGTGTCGATGTGGTCGCCGAAAGCGGATGGATCGAACATAATGCTCCCATCCAAGTAGTTTCTGTGGAAGGCAGCCGTGTCGTCGTCCGAAAAAGCTGATACCATTTCTAAACCCTCACACTTAAAAATCATGAATGCTCCAGCCATCCTCGCCATTATCGCCCTCATCTTTGCGATCGTTTTCTTTGTCATTTTTCTCTCATTCTTTTCGGTTTGGATACGTGCGCTTGCCGCCGGCGCTTCCGTGGGCCTCTTGGATCTCGTCAAAATGAGGCTGCAACGTGTTCCTATCGGCCTGATCGTCGACAACCGCATCACGACGGCCAAGGCGGGGATT
The DNA here is from genome assembly GCA_013288215.1 of Verrucomicrobiota bacterium. Taxonomy (GTDB): domain Bacteria; phylum Verrucomicrobiota; class Verrucomicrobiia; order JABWAM01; family JABWAM01; genus JABDCI01. Next base: position 9,909 of record JABDCI010000042.1, read on the forward strand.
CCACTGAGCACGGATCAACTCATTGCCCATTACCTGGCAGGAGGAAATGTCACTCAGCTGGCAAAAGCGCTGATCCAGGCAAAAAAAGCCAATCTTGCTCTTGAATTTAATCAAGCATCCGCGATCGATCTGGCCACACAACAATCGGGAAAAAGTGTGTTTGAGGCCGTCATGACGAGCGTCAACCCCCGAGTCATCAACTGCCCCAACCAAACACAGGAAGGGCGCACGACAATCGACGGCATGGCCAAGGATGGCATTCAGTTGAAAGTGAAGGCGCGCGTCACTGTCCGCACGCATCTGGAACGTTTTGTCGGCGGCGCCACGGAAGAAACAATCATTGCACGCGTGGGTGAAGGCATCGTCACGTCAATTGGCTCTGCGGAGAGCTATAAGGAAGTGTTGGAAAATCCAGACATGATCTCAAAACGCTGCCTGGAGAAGGGGCTCGATTCCGGAAGTGCCTTCGAGATTCTTTCCATCGACGTGGCGGATATCGACGTGGGTGAGAATATAGGCGCAAAGCTCCAAGCCGAGCAGGCCGAAGCCGACAAGCGCGTGGCCCAGGCGCGCGCGGAAGTTCGCCGCAGCACGGCCGTCGCCCTGGAACAAGAAATGAAGGCGCGCACCCAGGAAATGCGTGCCAAAGTCGTGGAATCGGAAGCCGAAGTGCCCCGCGCGCTGGCGGAAGCTTTTCGTTCCGGAAAACTGGGCGTGATGGATTATTACCGCATGCAGAACATCCAGTCGGACACCTCCATGCGCAGCAGCATCGCGGGCGAGGGCAATCAGTCCAAACAAAGCTAAGTTGATCCAGACGTGACGATATCTGTTTTTCATTCTTCGCCTGATCTTCCGCTGGCCGCGGGGTTCGACCTGCTCGGGATCGTGGTTTTTCTGATCGTCGCCGGAGTGTCGGCGTTCCTGAAAAAAGTCGAGCAGACGCCAACGGGCAACCGGTCGATTCCATTCCCGCCGCGATCTCCTTCTCCGAAGGAACCTCCACCTTTGCATGAAAACGAGCGATCCCCGGAAATACGAGGCTTCCTCGGAGAAGCCGAAGAGCGCAAACAGCTCCAGAAGCCACCGCTGCTCCCGAAACAACCCGCTTCGCGTCCTTCCACACGCGCTGTTCCCAGGCCGGTCATGCGCACCGTTCGTCGCGTCCCGGCGCCGATCGCCACACCTTTAACCGATTCCTCCCCCAGCATGGCCGGCGAAGGAGCTGCGTCCTACGACCCGATGCAACAGAAGTCGACCAACATTCAGGAGGAGATCGCCCAGTCGATGAGCGATGCGCGCCTTGGCGTCTCATCCGAACGAATCTCGATTTCGACCGCCCGGCCGAATGAGAACCCCACGGCCGCCATGGGGTGGAATCTCGAAGCATTGCGCGCTCCTTTGCGGCTTAAAGAGGCCATCCTTTTGAGAGAAGTGCTCGGGCCTCCTCGAGCCTTTGATCCCCTTTGACCATGAAACCGCTGATCGGAATCACCAGCACTGCAGGCGAAGACAAAACAAAGCCCTATGCCGACACCGTGGACGCACACGACGGCGAACCTTTGGTTCTACGCCTCACGGATGATTTCCGAAAAACAAAGCCACACGCCGTGCTTCTGACGGGCGGCGGCGATTTGAGTGAAACGTTTTATGATCATGCGATCACCCACGAGGAACGCCAAACCTTGGGTAAAATAGAGCCGGAGCGTGAGAGCTACGAGTTCGACCTTCTTGAATGGGCTGCGCGGGAACAAGTGCCTGTGCTTGGCATTTGCCGGGGCTGTCAGCTGATGAATGCTTTTGCGAAAGGCACGATGATTCCCGACATTCCCACCTGGCAAAAATTGAGAAAGATTTCCCCCGTCCTCTCACATCGTTCGGACTATGATCCCACCGCTC
>JABDCI010000043.1 GCA_013288215.1 Verrucomicrobiota bacterium
GAGTGTTCGGGCTCGCTCAAGCGCCACAGGGCCGAGACGGTTGCGATTGGACGAATCGTCGCCAAATGCACCAAATTCAAAATAGTTTGCCAGGTGATAATGCCCAAGCTTTAGAAATGCGCCTTTTTTGATGTTTCCCGTGAGCAGGGCATTGTGCACTTCAGAATGACGATGCCCCCACTCCAACAGCTCTCGTACTCCGGGAAAGACCCCGCCCTTTTTTTGTTTCAAACATTCCGGGAGATAGTCGAGATAAGCTTCGAGCAATTCATTCGGATCGAGTTGATGTGTGGGATGCCGGTCACATATATCCTTTGCGATGGAAGTGTCGGTGCGGCCCGCCATTTCAATGTCACCCAGATCATCGAGGATGCCGAAGCGGTTCTTCAACGTTTGACGCAACGCTTCTTCACCGGCTCCCGATGTGTAGATCATGGTGCCGTCGATGTCCCAAAGCAGAAGGAGAGGATGCATGAGATCGGTTTGAAGCGTAAAAAAAGAGTAAGCATCCGATGGCGCTTCTGCAAACGCAAGTCTACAGATTCGGGTTTTGTTGGGTCGTGATGAGTTGGAGACGGATAAAGAATCTCAAGCAGGGTGTCTGATAAAAAAAGGAGTCGAATTTGCTGAAACTCACGCCGACGTCCCGAGCGGCTTGATTTTTGCCATGCAACCGGGGCAATCTCAGCATTCCAGATGAAATCACCGAAAGAACAATTAGACCTTCTGCTTCGTGGCACGGCTCAGGTCATTTCCCCAGAGGAATTGTTGAAAAAGCTCCAAAAAAACCGTCCACTCAGGGTGAAATATGGGGTCGATCCAACGGCACCCGACCTTCATCTCGGCCATACTGTGGGCCTGGCGAAGCTCCGCCAATTTCAGGATCTTGGCCATAGAGCCGTTCTTATCATCGGCGATTTCACCTCGATGATCGGCGATCCCACAGGAAGATCTGTCACGCGCCCACCCCTTTCGCGCGAAGAGATCATGGCGAATGCAAAAACATATCAAGATCAGGCTTTCAAAGTGCTCGATCCCCATCAACTCGAAGTCGTTTTCAATGGCGACTGGTTTGGCAAAATGGGATTGGCCGACGTCATCAAGCTGAGCAGCTCAGTTTCAATCTCGCAGATGATGCAGAGGCGTGATTTCAAGGAACGCGTGCAGAGCGGATCCGACATTCGTCATCATGAAACACTCTACCCTATCATGCAGGGATGGGATTCCGTGATGGTAAAGGCGGATGTGGAGATTGGCGGCACGGATCAACTTTTCAATATTCTTGTAGGACGTGATTTGCAGAAGGACCATGGGCTCGAGGCACAGGTCGCCATGATGTTGCCGATTTTGGAAGGCACGGACGGCGTGCAGAAAATGAGCAAAAGCCTGGGCAATTACATTGGTGTCTCCGAGGCTGCTCAAGAAATTTTTGGCAAGGTAATGTCAATTTCCGATGAACTCATGTGGAAATGGTATCTGCTACTCCTGGGAAAGACCGATGGAGAGATCGTCCAACTCAAAGCAGGCCATCCGATGGAGGCGAAGAAGAGCCTCGCGGCTTCGTTGGTGGACCGCTTCCACAAAGCTGGAGAAGGACGAAGGGCCCTTGAGGATTTCGAGAAAAAATTTTCGCAACGCGATCTGTCTGCGGCCGATCTGCCGAAGTTAAAAATGGATGTCTCCAAGAGCTGGACCGCCATGGATCTCGTGATGGCTTCCGGCGTCATCGCAAGCAAGAGTGAAGCGCGTCGGCTGATCCAACAAGGAGGAGTGGAATATGATGGCGCGAAACTGAAAGATCCCCAGGAGGTGATGATCGTCAAGCCACAAGCCCTGCTGAAAATCGGCAAAAAGCATTTCTTCCGGATCGCTTGATCTTCAGCTCTTCAAATTGATGACGGTGCGGAGGAGTTCGTCGCTGGTAGAGACTATTTTTGCGTTCGCCTCGAAGGAGCTTTGCGAGATGATGAGATTCGAAAATTCCTGTGCAAGATCCACGTTCGAGACCTCGAGCGCTCCGCTCTGCACTTGTCCGGAACCATTCGTGCCGGGTTTGCGAACGTCGGCTGTTTCTGAAAACGAATTTCCGCCGGAAGCCGAGCCTGCCGCGCTGGAGAACGTGTAAAGATTGTTGCCCGCTTGCTGGAGAGCATCAGGATTCGAAAAGTTTGCAGTGGTGACATAGCCGATCACTCGCGTGGTACCCGACGATCCCAAAAGAGAAATTTTCCCATCGGGGCCGATGTTGTAGCTTTGAACGGACTCCGTGCGCAAGGCGCCCAGTGCCACGCCGCCATTCATGGTGCCGGAGGCAGGGGTGGAGAGTTGCGTGCTCGCAGCCGTGGTGCTTACAGCGATGCTGTTTCCCGCGGTACCGGGCGTATTGGCCGTCAGTGTGACCACATTGCCATTTGTGGTCGCGCTTGCCCCACCCGCTGCCGCAAGCGTGCTATGCCCGTTGACCGCCACAGCGATGGCTGTGGCGGTGCTGCTCGCATCGGTTCCCAACGCAATTTCACCAGAAGTGGCTGTATTCGCTGCAGGCACGGAACCATTGGCGATGAAGGTGAAAGTGACACTGCCAATATTCAGGGTGCTTCCTACTGAGGGTTGGCTCGAAGAGCTCACTGTCAGATCGGTCTGAGCCGCGACCGCCGGAGATTGAGACACGAAGGAAGAGGGAATCACGATGTTGCCAATTGAAGACGGCGCGCCGGAATGGGGATCCTGCGCATCTCCGGTATCGCTTGAAGCGTTTCCAACCACTCCGCGCACGTTCATGCCGAGTGAATTCACGAGATTTCCAGATGGATCCAGGCTGAAATCTCCACCGCGTGTAAAAAAGGAATTTCCACTGCTATCTTGGACAACAAAAAACCCACTTCCGGACACGGCAAGATCTGTGGGATTGCCGGTTTGTTGCAGCGAGCCCTGACTTTGGATGGTGCCAATGGTGGAAATTTGAGTGCCCGAGCCTACTTGAATGCCGATGGGCTGGCTTGAAGAGGATGCGCGCTGTGTCTGATAGAAGGAATCGGATGTGTTTGCGCGGCTGCTCTTGAAACCTATCGTATTCGCGTTAGCAATGTTGTTGGCAGAAGTGTCGATCTGGAGTTGGAAAGCTTGAAGACTGGCAACGATGGCGTTAAGGGCGGACATAAACGACTCCTAAGGGAATGATGAGCACGGGGAATACCATCTCAGCCTCCTCTTGGAAATGGCCCTTAAATAACTACTTACAACTGCAATGGCACCCCCAAAGTTCTCAATTTTGATAGGATCTTCTCCCCTTTAGAAACCGGTAGATCCGCAACCAGGGATCGGACCGGCCAAGGCACCAAGAGAGATCGTGGCGCTGCAGGTGAACACGACGACGTTTCCACCTTAGATGCAGACCTTAGTGGGGGAACTGATGCCTGCCATAGGATAGAAGAAGGCATAGCAGGCGCGCAGGTAAATGAAAGACGGCAGCGTTGTGCCGAGAGGTCCTTTTGAAATAAACGGAATCCCAGATAGACGTGATGGGGAAAAATGTTATTTTGAGGAGATGAGTGCCACCATACTCGTTCCTCTCGCCGTTGGATTTGAAGAGATTGAAGCGATCGTCATCATTGATCTCCTGCGTCGCGCAAATTTCAAGGTCATCACGGCAGGTCTCCTTGAAGGAACGATCGAAGCTTCACGCAGAACACGGCATCTCCCCGACACGACACTAGAGAAAGTAAAAGACGAAACCTTCGACGCCATCGTGTTGCCGGGAGGCCAGCCTGGCACCAACCATTTGAAGGCGGATAGGCGGCTGCGGGAATGCCTAGTGCGGCATGCCCGGGACGGAAAATGGATCGCGGCGATCTGTGCTGCACCGATGGTGTTGCATGCAGCGGGCTTGATTTCCGGCAGGCGCGTCACAAGCCATCCCAGCGTGAAGGAGCAATTGTCCGACACCCACTATTGCGAGGAGCGAGTGGTGGTGGATGGAAAATTGGTAACAAGCCGGGGGCCTGGCACGGCCATTGAGTTTGCTTACGCGCTGGTCGAATGCTTGGCTGGGAAAGCCGCTGTCGAGGAGATCGAGCGCGGTGTCATGGCCAAACATTGAATTTCGTTGTACGTTGTGTTGAGTTCCAAAATCATTCCGAGTAAGGAAAGAAGATGCTGAGCAAGAAGGGCTGTTGTCTGTTTTTTATCTTGGGTGTCGCTTCATGGACGGCCGCTGCGCCGCTCAGCGACAAGATCCATGTCTTTGCCGATATCGATTCGGAAGTGACGCAAATTCCGTGTCTTCCCACACCTAACAAAAACATTTATCAAGACGACGAACTCGGCTTTGCAGCCCGTACGCGCGTGAACGAGCAATACGGCCTTCCCGGGTGGACCCGCGGAAATGGAGGACGATTCCATAAGGGGGTCGACATCCTTCCCACCCAATTTGAAAAGACGGATCAGACGGTGCGCATCGATTATTATGATCCGAAGACCGGACGCAATTTTTCCGTGAGAGAACCTGTGCTTGTTCCAAAGGACGAAATATTTGCAATTCTGAATGGGACCGTGGTTGTGGCCAACTATAATGAAGAGCGCAGCGGTTACGGCCGATATGTGATGATTCAACACCTGTTCAGTGACGGTACGCCGTTTATCACGATGTATTGCCATTTGAATCGGCTCGAGGTTCACGAAGGCGATTCGGTGAAATGTGGTCAATTGATTGGATGGATGGGGCAGACCTCTTCCAATCCTGGCGGACGCGATTATTTGAAAGCGATCCCGCACTGTCATTTTGAAACAGGGCGATGCATTAATTCCAACTTTGCCAATACGATGGTCGCGAAGCTTCTTTATCCCCGCATGCTAGGGGGCAAATATGATCCGAGAAACATTCAACCTTTCAATCCCATCGATTTCTTGAAGCACTTCAACGCCAAGCCCCATGCGGGCGCCTTCGCGAATCGCGGCGAGCTGGGACTGCGAGCCGAAGATGAGGATTCCAGCCTCGTCAAACAAAAATCAATTTCCGCGATATCAACCCGGAATTGACGCGAAGGGGTCCGGGTGTGACAAATTTGCACATGTCGAAAAGAAATTTAGCTTGTTATCTCCCTTTGTTGGCGTAAATTGCGTGTTTTATGCTTTGGGCGGACACGTCGAAAGCAGCGGCTTACCAAATATTCTTCTATGCCCGTACCCATTTCCCAAGCTTATACGGTTGCGTCTTATGTGTTGAAACAGAAGCTTCAGGGCCGCATGCGCTACCCTTTGGTGTTGATGCTGGAGCCGCTTTTTCGGTGCAATCTTGAATGCGCAGGTTGCGGGAAAATCCAATATCCCGAGCACATTTTGAAAAAACGTCTTTCTCCTGAGCAATGCTTTAAGGCGGTCGACGAATGTGGAGCTCCCATGGTCAGCATTCCCGGCGGTGAGCCGCTGATCCATCCGGAAATTCAACAGATCGTGGAAGGACTGATCGCTCGCAAAAAATATATTTATCTCTGCACCAACGCGATTTTGCTCAAACGCAAACTGGATCTTTTCAAGCCCTCCAAATTTCTTACCTTTAGCGTCCACATGGACGGTTTGAAGGAAGATCACGATCACGCTGTCTGCCGCGAGGGTGTGTTTGACGTCGCGATCGAAGCCATTCGCGAAGCGCTCAAGCGCGGGTTTCGTGTCACGACCAATACGACGCTTTTCGAGGGAGCGGATCCCGAGCGTGTCCGGGGTTTTTTCGACCAGATGATGGAGCTTGGCGTCGAGGGAATGATGATGTCGCCGGGTTACAGTTATTCCAAGGCTCCCGATCAGCAGCATTTCCTTCCCCGCAATCACACAAGAAATCTTTTTACGCGCATTTTGAGCAATCCGAAGAAGGAATGGCAATTTAACCAATCGCCTCTTTTCCTCGAGTTTCTCATGGGCCGGCAGGATTACGAATGCACTCCGTGGGGCATGCCGACCTATAATATTTTTGGTTGGCAGAAGCCGTGCTATCTTCTGAACGAAGGTTAAGCCACGACCTTCCAGGAGTTGATCGACGAGACGGAATGGCAAAATTACGGGCATCGCTCCGGAAACCCCAAATGTGCAAACTGCATGGTTCACTCGGGGTATGAAGCAACCGCGGTGAACCATGGTTTCGGAAGCCTGGCGGGATTCGTCCGGATGGTGAAGCTCTCTCTTCTAGGTATCGGCGCAAGCAAGCCTGTCCCCGGCAATGGCTCAAGCTATCCGGACGGCGCTCCGGTTCCCGTTCTCGCCAAAGGTCAGGGGTGCGGAAGCGGTTCTTGCAACCATCACCATGACATCGAAGAAGAACTTGAAACGGTGGAGAAGGCGTAACATGGACGATGTGAAGACACAGATTGAAAAGGCATTCGACTATCGCGGCGACGTGATGATCAGGCTCAAGGACGGCAGCACGGTGATCGGCTTCATGTCCAATCGCGAGGCCAAGGGCATGTTTCGTTGCCCGGAACCGTTTGTTGAGATGATGCTGGATGGTCGCAACGACAAAATGCTCATTAAATACGCCGATATCGTTCAGGTTGATCTCACAGGGGAAAATGCTGCGGCCGGCAAGTCATGGGAAGAGTGGGTTGTCAAAGAAGAAGCTCGCAAGAAATCACAGACTGCCACGGCTGCCTGAAGGACGTTTTTGTCCTCTCGCGACCAATCTCCGGCTGGCTCTCCGTGTCTCACTGGCCGACAAAACTCCCGCGGTGCCGTGTGGTTCTGCCCCTGAGGCAAGGGGATCCCTCAAAGAACCGCTCCGTTTAAACTTGTTCGATTGGGCGTTGAAGGACCGCAAAACCGCGTTATGGTGATCGAATGAAGGTGACGCGAAAACATGTCGTCCGCACGTCGATGCTGGGTGTTCTTTTGGGAGGGATTTTCCTTCTGTGTGCGCTCTTTCTTCTTTTCGGGATGCCCCGACAGGTGTTGATGGGAGGGCTGAAGCACTTCGATTCGAAGATTCCTTTTGAAGTCCAGAGGGTGAATTGGAAGTCCGCGCAGCAGATCGTGCTGTACAATGTTCAATTCGGCGATTTCATCAAGGCTCGCAAGGCGACATTGCGTTTCAAATACGAAGACTTTGCAAAAGGACATATTGCCGAATTGAGAGTGGAATACCCGGAAATCCTACTCGATCTCTCCCGCCTCGATCAGTTGAACGGCAACACCAGCATCAAAGTGTCGGAACTCAAACTTCCCATTCATCTGGACAAGTTGATTGTCGAACGCGGAAAACTTACCGTCAAAGGTCTTGCCCGAGGCCTTCCGCCGGTCGATCTCGATGTGGAAGGAGAGTTTCCCGATGTGCCGCTTGGAAGCGAGACTTCACGTGGGTACCTCGACAAGGTTCGGCTTCTGACGCTTCGTAATTTGGTCCTTTATTCGCCGCTTGATCTTACTGTGCCGCTTGTTCGCATTCCGGAGCTCGAATTGCGTTTCACGATGGGAGGCATCCAAGAGCACCGGCTCGAGACGCTTGCGTTTCGGCATCCGACGCTGAGCGTCGATCGCGGACTTTTCTGGTTTGTGGAACGATTGAGAGCCGCGAGGGGGGTGAAACAGAAAAAGGCTGCAGCCGGGCCCAATTGGATCGTGCGCTCGTTTGAGATCACGGATGGCAAATTGGATATTACGCGGTTGAAGGAAATGAACCTTGGTTATTCATTTCCGTTCGAGTTCGGCCAGGAGAACATGAATTTGAACCAGCTCAATTTGGCGGAATCGCGATTCCAACTGACGGTTCCCAACCAAGATGTTCCATGGAATGAAAAAAATATCTTTTTTAAGAATCTTCATGGAAAGATCGCATTTCATATGAGTGCCACTGAGAGCAATGCAGCGCCGGGCGCCGTCCCTATCCCCGCGGCCAACGATCTCGTCAATACACTTTACGTCGATGCGGTGCGCTGGAAAGAAATGGAGATGAAATCATGCTGGCTGGCGCTCACCTTCGACACCAACTCGATCACAAGCGCGTATGGAGGATCGTTTGCTGACGGCTATATCAATGGCGGCACGACGTGCGGATGGTCCGGCAAGGAATCGTGGCGCATTTGGGGGGCTGCGGCCAATATCGATACCGGCAAAATCTCGCACGATTTCAAAAACGAATCTTTTTCCATTGATGGCCGCGCAGGCGGCCACTTTGATATGGAGGGAAAAACTCAGAAACTGCAGGCTGTGTTAAAGCTTGATTCCAATTCAGCCGGTTTGATTCAGATAAGTGCCCTCGATCGTTTGCTGGAGCGCGTTCAGCAAAATACCATCGGATTGAAGAGAGAACTCCTGCAAACATTTATCCAAAGCCTGCGTAATTATCCGTACGATTCCTATTCGTTGCGCGCGGATTATCAACGGCCGGATGTCACGCTTGCATTCCGTGCAAAGGGGAAGGCAGGCGTGCGAGATCTGGATATGAATTGGCACGGATTGTCTTCTATTGAGACTTTTGGCGGGAGCGTGCAGAATGCCACTCAAAGCAAATGAACCTACTTTGGAAATGGATGACCTGGAAACGTTTGGCGAAGGGTCTTTTCGCTGAACGAAACTCGATGAATCGTTTGTTCTATTTTTTGGGATTGATGCTCCTTGGGGGATGCGCACCTTCCGTCAAGTTGACGACCCCTCAGCCACTGCAAGTGGATATTCACATGACGCTCGATGTGAATCAGCACGAGGCGGCCACCAACCCGAAAAATACCGCGGACGATGACCAATCCAAAGTTCTGCGCCGCCGCGACAACCGGAGTGCCGAGCTTTGGGGCATGAAGAACGATGGCGTGGTCGTCGAGAATGCCCGGGGGTATCTCGATCCAGTCGGAAAGTCAGGGTGGGATCCGGCTTATGTTCAACGGCTTGTGGCTGAGGAAAATCAGGATCGTCGCGTTCTCTATGAAGCGCAGGCGCGGGCGGACGCGCGTCCCGTGGCTTCCATTGAGGCGGAAGCGGGGCGGCGTTTGACCCAGCAGGCGTATGTTGCAGGATCCACCAATACACCGCCTGTCACAGCGAAGCCTGCCGTCCAATAAATTTGCTTCTTCCAACCAAATAAGCCATTTTTTTCTCGTATGGGTGCGCAGATTCTGAAAATTGCCTATTTTATTTTCGTTGTTCTCCTTCTCTTTAATCTGACCATTTTCATCCACGAGCTTGGCCATTATTTAGTCGGACGCTGGCGCGGCGCAAAGATTGAGCGGTTTGCCGTCTGGTTCGGTCCGGCCCTCTGGAGCCGAACGGTAAATGGAGTGGAGTTCCGTCTTGGATGCATCCCCCTGGGTGGGTATGTGGCTTTTCCTCAACTTTCGATGGAAGCCATCGAAGGAAAGAGCGATACGCCTCTTGCGGATTTGCCGCCATTGCGTCCGAAAGACAAGATTCCCATTCTGCTTGCAGGAAGCTTTGCCAATATTCTCCTTGGAATCGTCGTGGCTTGCGTCGTCACGATCGTGGGTCTTCCGCGTGACGCGAGCAACTCGGATCTTAAAGTGGGCTATGTGCCCGCCAATTCCGCTGAGCGCGACGCCGGTTTTCAACCTGGAGACCGCATCGTCACAATCAACGGCAAGCAGGTCAATGATTGGGATGAAGTTCGACAGCGAGTTGCCTTGAGTTTATCCGAGCGTGTGCAGGTTGGAATTGAAAGAGGACACGAAACGAAGGTTCTGGAACTCCAGCCTTCCAAGGATAGTCTCTTGAAGATTCGCATGCTGAATTTGGATCACGCCAATATTCCCGTGCTGGCAAAGGTCATTCCGAATTCAGTGGCTCAGAAAGCAGGTTTGCGCGAAAAGGATGAATTCCACGAGGTGGATGGCATCCGTGTTCTCAGCGTAGGACATTTGAAGGAATTGATTGGTGCGCGCAAGGGTAAGCTGACAACCCTGGTTCTTGTGCGCAAGGGCCGACGTATCCAGGTGCAGATCACGCCGGAAGCGGAAAAAACAACGGGTCTTGGAATGATCGGGGTGCGACTTGATGCGAGAGTAGAGAACGATAAAGTCGTTATTGTGAATCCCAGCCCGTGGTCTCAACTTACTAAAAGCGTGCTGTTGATGGTCGATACGCTCAACGCGCTCATTCATACT
>JABDCI010000044.1 GCA_013288215.1 Verrucomicrobiota bacterium
GGTTCGAGCCCCGTGGCGCGCAGCATTCTCGAACTCAGTTGAATCCGCCACTTTTTTTGCAGGCGGCTGGAATGTAAAATTGAGTGTGCGAAGTTTGCTTTTAGTTGGTTTCATCATGACGATGAGATATTTACGAGATGCTGTCTTTTATGCGTTTTGGGATTTTTCTCTTTCTATTCGTTTTTGTCGCGGCTTGTTGCGTTTCGAGAGCTGACGATATGTTTAAGATTGTCGAAGTTCCGGAGGGAGGGTTGTCGGCGGTTGGTTGCGATAGCCGGATTGATTTAAGATGGCATCCAGACGCAGATCCGAACGTGGCGGGCTACAACGTTTACCGTGCCGTTGCGGAAAAGGGGGCTTTTGAAAGATTGAACAGGTCGACCCATCATTACCACGTTTACAGTGATTTTTTCGGCGAGAATAATCGGACTTATTGGTATCGAGTGACGAAGGTCTTCAGAAACAACAGAGAATCGGAACCCACGAACACGGTGGCGGCGCAGTCCCGCGCGATGACCGATGAGGAATTGCTCACCTCCGTCCAGCTGGCGACGTTTCAATATTTTTGGGATTTTGCAGTTCCGGAAAGCGGGCTTGCGCGAACGCGCTTAAACTCGCACGACACTTGCTCAACGGGCGCCACAGGATTTGGACTGATGGCAATTATGGTGGCAGCCGAGCGCGCTTTCGTAACCCGCCAAGAGGCAGCGGAACGGACGCTGGAGATAGTCGCTTTTCTTCAGGACAAAACAGAACGATTTCATGGTGCTTGGGCACACAGGGTAAATGGCGTGACGGGTAAGACAGTTCCTTCTTCCAAAGACGATGACGGTGGTGATCTCGTAGAAACATCTTATGTTATTCAAGGGATGCTGACCGTCCGGCAATATTTCAACCAAGACAATTTCGTGGAGCAAGAAATTCGCCGTCGGACGACGGAAATGTGGCATGAAGTAGAATGGGATTGGTACCTTCAAAATCCAGACAGCAAGCTGCTCTATTGGCATTGGTCGCCGCGTTCGGGATGGAAAATGAACCTGCCGATTACTGGATACAACGAGTGTATGATCACCTACCTTTTAGCTATTGCGTCGCCGACTCACCCTATTCCGGCTGTGTGCTACTACGAGGGGTGGGCAGACAGGCTCGGTTATTACAATGGAAAGAAATATTACGGCTACCAACAATGGGTCGGTCCTGATCTGGGTGGTCCGCTTTTTATGACGCAATATTCCTTCCTTGGTTTCGACCCAAGAGGCAAACATGACAAATATTGCAACTATTTCGAGAATAGTCGCAACATCACGCTGATCAATCGGGCGTATTGCATTGAAAATCCAAGAAAATACAAAGGATACAATGATTTGGTGTGGGGATTGACAGCGAGCGACGCGCCAGGCGCTTACCGCGCCCATGCTCCCGGTGAGGCCGATGATGGGACGATCACGCCCACCGCAGCCTTAAGCGCCATGCCGTACACGCCGTCGGAGTCTATTGCTGCTATGAAGCAGTTTTACCACATCCATGGCCTAAGACTTTGGGGACACTTCGGGTTTAAGGACGCCTTTAATCTGGAGAAAAACTGGTTCGCCGAAAGTCATCTGGCTATTGATGAGGGCCCCATCGTCTGCATGATTGAAAACTACCGGAGTGGGCTTTGCTGGAAAATGTTCATGGCCAACTCTGAGATTGTCCCCATGCTGGAAGCCATTGGATGGAAGAACGACTCTGGGGCTCAAGAGTAAAAGTATGGAACAAGAGTCTTTCACGAACCATCTATTCAACCGATCTGCTTGAAATTAAAAATCCTATCAATCGAGAATTCATGAAAGCCATTGCCGTTTTCCCATCGAAAAAAGAGATTCGTCTTATCGACCATGCTGTCCCGGAGATTGTTTCTGAAACCCAAGTGAAGCTTCGCATGCTTGAGGTTGGAATTTGTGGGACGGACAAAGAGATCTGTCATTTTGATTATGGACTACCACCGAACGGATCGGAATATTTGATCTTGGGACATGAATCACTCGGAGAGGTTGTCGAAGTTGGATCGGGTGTCTCGAGTTTGAAACCTGGAGATTTGGTGGTTACGATGGTGCGTCGTCCTTGCGGTCATCCTGAGTGCAAAGCATGCCAGGAGGGACGCCAAGATTTTTGTTATACCGGTGATTTTTTCGAGCGTGGTATTAAACAAGCCCATGGGTTTATGGCCGAGTTTGTGGTGGATGAAGAAAAATATATGAATTTCGTCCCCCAGGAACTCCGTGAGATCGCCGTCCTGGTGGAGCCCCTGACGATTGCTGAAAAAGCGCTCACCGAAATCTTCCAAGTCCAGCAACGATTGCCCTGGGGTTGCCCTGGGATTTCGGGACAGCCTCACTCATATTGTCATCGTGCGGTTGTTCTGGGAGCCGGGCCTGTTGGAATTTTAGGTGCGATGACCCTTGTGGCGGCAGGTTTCCAGACATTTGTCTATTCCCAGGAAAGCGTTCCGAGCTTAAAATCAGAACTGATTGAAGCGATTGGCGCGACTTACGTATCAGCTCAAACGGACAGTGTAGAAAAGTTAGCTGAACGGGTCGGTCAAATCGATGTTGTCTATGAAGCTGCAGGTGCTTCGCAGGTTGCTTTCCATACGCTTGAGGTTTTGGGGGTGAATGGAATTTTTGTTTTTACTGGCGTTCCCGGCAGGAAGGGCCCTGTGTCGGTTGACACCGATCTCATCATGCGCGATATGGTGCTCAAAAATCAGGTTCTCTTTGGCAGCGTGAATGCCGGGAAATCCGCTTATCAAGCAGCCATTCGAGATCTGACGATGTTTGCGAAAAAGTGGCCGAAAGCTGTGCGATCTCTTATTACGGGACGTTTTCCCATGGAATCCTTTGCAGATCTCCTTGCGGGGCGAACCGGCGGGATCAAAAATGTCATCACCTTGGAATCTTAAAGCGGAATGGCTCGAGGCGGACGGCCGCGGGGGCTTTGCTTGTGGAACGGTGTCCGGCATCCGCACCCGCCGGTATCATTCGCTCCTTCTCACGGCACAAATGCCTCCCACTGGGCGCAGGGTTTTCGTCAATGGTTTCGACGCCTGGGTGGAACGCAACGACGAGCAAATTTCACTCTCGACCCAATATTATTCACCCGGAGTGACTTATCCCGATTCACGACATCGAATTCAATCTTTTCATCCGGATCCTTGGCCGCGGTGGCAGTTTCTGCTCGAAGACGGCACATCCATTGAACATGAAATTTTCGTTCCTCATGGAATGCCTTTTACCGTCATCAGTTGGCGATTGAGCCAAAGCCAGCCGGGAACCCAGCTTTGCATTCGGCCGTTTATTTCTGGCCGGGATTATCATTGCCTTCACAAAGAAAACGCCTCGTTCCGGTTTGACGCCCAAGTCGGACCGAACTATGTGAGTTGGCGTCCTTATGCTCCATTGCCGTCGATTCGGGTGATTACCAATGCCCACTATCTCCATGAGCCAGTCTGGTATCGTCAATTTTTTTATGAAGAAGAACAACGTCGAGGATTGGATTATCTTGAAGACCTTGCATCCCCAGGACGTTTTGTTTGGGACCTTTCCCATGATCGTGCCATTTTGATTTTATCCACAGAAGAGAGTGCGTCCTTATGGGAGGGCTTGAATCCTGAGGTCGAGAAGCTTTACAAAAAATTCGCCTGCACCGAGGAAAAGCGACGACGCGCTTTTCCTTCCCGGCTTCATCGATCCGCCGAGGCGTACGTGGTTCAACGTGGAAGGGGAAAGACCATCATTGCCGGATATCCATGGTTTGTGGATTGGGGCCGCGATACTTTTATTTCTATGCGGGGCCTTTGCTTGTCGAGCGGAGAGCTCGAGACCGCGCAAGAAATTCTTCTCGAGTGGTCTGAGTTCATCTCGGAAGGCATGTTGCCGAACCGCTTTGTCGATGGGGCAGAGTTGCCCGAATACAATTCAGTCGACGCTTCTCTTTGGTATGTCATTGCGATTCATGATCTTTTCCAAGAAGCGCAACGCCGTGGAAGGGTGCTTTCTCGGGTTGCTCGAAAAAAACTCGAAGCCGCGATTATTCAAATCCTTACAGGATATAAAAAAGGAACCCGTCACCACATTTATATGGATCAAGACGGTCTTCTTGCGGCGGGTGAACCAGGTGTTCAACTCACCTGGATGGATGCAAAAATGGGAGATTGGATTGTCACTTCGCGAATGGGCAAGCCCGTGGAAGTCCAGGCGCTTTGGCTCAACGCATTGAAAATAGGCCTTTCGATTTCAAGTCAATGGGAACATGTCTTTCAAACCGGCTTCCGCAGTTTTTGCGAGCGATTTTGGAATCAGGAGAAGGGTTGTCTTTTTGATGTGATCGATGTGGATCATGAGCATGGCAAAATGGACGCTTCCATTCGTCCCAATCAAATTTTGGCCCTCGGAGGACTTCCTTTTTCTTTAATGGAGGGAGAGAGAGCTCGGGGGATCCTCGATGTGATTGAGCGACGACTGCTGACGCCCTGGGGGCTTCGTTCTCTCGATCCTGCCGATTCACGCTTTGCCCCTTCTTACGTCGGGGGTCCGGCCCAACGCGACGCAGCTTATCATCAGGGAACAGTCTGGCCCTGGCTTCTGGGCCCTTTTGTGGAGGCGTGGATTCGTGTGCGAGGAAACACTCTGCAAGCAAAAAAGAAGGCTCGTGTACGTTTTTTAGATCCGCTTTTGTTGCGGCTGGATGATTACGGAATCGGCCATATTCCTGAAATCGCGGATGGGAATCCACCGCATACACCTCGAGGCTGTCCCTTCCAGGCGTGGTCTTTGGGAGAGGTTCTTCGCCTGATGGATCTTGTTATGGAAAAGAAAAACCCTGCAACTTCCATCTGATTTTATGAGTTCATCGCCCATCCCTATTCAGGAAATCATTCGTTTGCAGCAAGACGCTTCGCATCAGGAAAACTGGGAGCGATGGGGTCCCTATTTATCGGAACGCCAATGGGGAACCGTGCGGGAAGATTATTCTGAAGACGGAACGTGCTGGGACTATTTTCCACACGATCATGCTCGCAGCCGCGCCTATCGATGGGGCGAAGATGGACTGTTCGGAATCTGCGACCGCGAATGTCGCCTCTGTTTTGCCATGTCGCTATGGAATGGGAACGATCCTCTTATCAAGGAGCGTCTTTTCGGACTCACTGGTCCTGAAGGGAATCATGGGGAAGACGTCAAGGAATGCTATTTCTATCTCGATGCGACCCCCACCAGTTCCTATCTGAAGGGGCTCTACAAATATCCTCAATCCATCTTTCCTTACACTTCGTTGGTGGAAGAAAATAAACGGAGAACCCGGATGGATCCTGAATTTGAAATTCTGGATGCCGGCGTCTTCGATCAAAATCGTTATTTCGATGTTTTCGTTGAATACGCTAAAAATTCGCCCAACGACATTCTCATTCGATGGAGCATCGTCAACCGTGGTCTGAATAGAGCTTCCATCGATCTTCTGCCCACGCTTTGGTTTCGAAACACTTGGTCCTGGGGGCGAACGGGCGAAGGTTATTGGCCCAAACCCCAAATTCGACAATTCGATTCCTCAACGCTCTCAGCCGAGCACGCTTCTCTTGGGCACTTCAGATTGTTTGTTGAAAGTCAAAACGACAAAGAGCCCACCTTTCTTTTTACGGAAAATGAAACAAACATGGAACGGCTCTTCGGGACTCAGAATGCTTCCCCTTACGTCAAGGACGCATTCCACCGCTACCTGATTGAACAAAAAAGGGATGCTGTGAATCCGGCGAAAAGCGGGACCAAAGTTGCTGCGCATTATCACTTGGAAATCGAACCCAATGAAACGGCGACCATTCACTTGCGTTTGTCGTGTGAAAACGAACTGCCATCGGAACCTTTTGGATCATCCTTCGATTCGATTTTTGAGACGAGAAAGAAGGAGTGCGAGGAATTTTATGCTCATCACATTCCTTCCAGCCTTTCCGAAGAGGAAAAAAAGGTGTCCCGGCAGGCTTATGCAGGGCTTCTCTGGAGCAGACAATTTTATCACTTCATCATCAAGCACTGGCTCGATGGAGATCCTTCTCAACCGCCACCACCTCATGGTCACTGCGAAGGACGAAATCATGATTGGATCAATATCTATAATCGCGACGTCATTTCCATGCCCGATAATTGGGAATATCCTTGGTATGCAGCGTGGGATCTTGCTTTTCAAACCGTCGCTTTCGCCAATGTCGATCCAGCCTTTGCTAAGAATCAGCTCATTTTGCTTTTAAGGGAGTGGTATATGCATCCGAATGGCCAATTGCCTGCCTATGAATTTGCTTTTTCAGATGTGAATCCACCGATTCATGCTTGGGCGGCATGGAAGGTCTATAAGATTTCTTCAAAACAAGGTCATCCTGATCGGGCCTTTCTGGCGCAAATCTTTCAAAAACTCCTTTTAAATTTTACTTGGTGGGTGAACCGAAAAGACGCGGACGGAAGCAATATTTTCTCGGGCGGCTTTCTGGGGCTCGACAATATTGGCATTTTTGATCGTTCCAAACCGTTGCCATGCGGGGAATGTCTCGAACAGGCCGATGGCACGGCATGGATGGCGTTTTATTCCGCGAACATGCTTACGATCGCTTTGGAGCTCGCCAAAGAAGAGCCTTATTATGAAGACATGGCTTCCAAATTTTTTGAGCATTTTATTTCCATTACAGAGGCCATGAACACCTTAGGCGGCAATGGTCTTTGGGACGAAGAGGATGGATTTTATTACGATCAGCTTCGCTTTCAAGATCGGATCATTCCCTTGCGCGTTCGATCGCTTGTGGGTGTGATCCCTCTCTTTGCCGTGGAAATTCTGGAAGATACTCAGCTTCGACGCTGCAAAGGCTTTTTCAAACGAATGGAATGGCTTCTTGAAAATCGTCCCGACCTGGCGCAATGCACTTCTTCCATGCTCACTCAAGAGGGACGCAATCATCGCTTGCTGGCTGTTCCGTCACGACAGCGTTTGCAACGAGTCCTGCGTTATGTCTTGGATGAAAACGAGTTTCTTTCCCCTTATGGAATTCGATCCATTTCCCGTTTTCATAAAGACCATCCTTATCGTTTGCAGATCGACGGAGTGGAGCATTCGATCGAATATTGTCCTGGTGAATCCACGACTGGGATTTTTGGGGGCAATTCAAACTGGCGCGGCCCCATCTGGTTTCCATTGAATTATCTGCTCGTCAAAGCATTGGAGCGATATCACCGTTTTTACGACGACACGTTAAAAGTGGAATGTCCCACAGGCTCGGGCCGATGGATGAATTTGCTGGAGGTCGGTCGGGAAATCGGCTCCCGCCTCGCTCGAATTTTTTTGCCAGACGACAATGGACGACGTGCCTGCCATGGAAATCAAGGGGCTTATACCACGGATCCCCACTGGCGCGATTTGATCTTGTTTTACGAATATTTTGATGGAGATACGGGACGCGGTATGGGCGCCAGCCACCAAACGGGCTGGACGGCACTGATCGCGAGACTTCTTGATGAATGTGCCTCCAGGAAGTAAAACGAGGCGAAGGGATTTATGAGCGCAAATATCCTCTTCCTGGATCTTGAATCGATTCGTCACCGCATCGAGCATGAGGATAATCTGATCAGCCAGAGGATCTCCTGGTTGGTGAACTCTCAGGCTTTTCTGGTGACTGCTTATGCCATTTCGTTGAATGGCTCCTTGGAGGCAAAGCCCAAAGGCTATCTCGACGCTTCGCAATTCCTCTTAAGAAGCATTCCCATTACGGGCATCGCGTGCATTCTCCTGCTTTGGCTCACGATTGTGGGGGCTATTTTGGCGATGGCGGATCTACGAACCTTGGCCAGCAAAAAAGAAGGGTTTGATCCGGACTTGATTCAAGGACGTCCTCTCACACGGATTCTTGGATTATCCGTGCCTGTATTCGTTCCGGCTGTATTCCTTGTGATCTGGGTCGTCCTTCTTTGGAAGTTTCATTAAACTCGTTTGCATTCCTTGAAATCTCTCACAGGACAAAAGGTATCTTTGGAGCACCATCACCTGCATGCCATGCCGTGGCATGTTCGTACCCATCTTGCCCGAATATCCTTTTTCTTTTTTCTACTCACATTCATTTCGGCGCGGATGATTGTTTTTCTCATTATGAGTGGGAAAATACCCGTTCTCTATCTGCATCTGTGCGACACGCATATTCACCATCTCAACTATGGCATTTTTTTGCTTTCAGGGCTGGGTGCTTATCTTTTGTTTTGGCGCCTAGGTTCTTGCGGACTCAACGTGGCCGCTGCCGTCTATGGGATTGCCATGGCCCTCACATTCGATGAGTTCGGAATGTGGGTCCATTTGGGAGGCTACTACTGGCAAAGAGCCAGTCTGGAGGCGATCATGGTGCTCACGATGGTGTTTGGATTCATCACCTTTGCACCATGGTTTAACCGTTTTCGATTGCATCATTGGATTTTTGCCATTGTCCTTGTGATCGCGGCAGGTATCTTCGGCTTCATTTTTTTTCAAACCTTGGAACATTTGGGAAATATCCTCGGTCCTAGATTGAAGGAAATTGAGTCTTTAGCTCCTCAATAATGGAAAGTCTGAAGGTGCTTGCCATTCCCTGATTTGGTGAACGAAATAGGAGGTGCGGTTTTCGTAAGCATCGACATGAGTCTCAAGTTTCAACCCAATCGTGCGCAGAAGAAGGCTATGGAAGCCCTGGTAGGGCCTGTTCTGGTGATGGCCGGGCCTGGGACCGGAAAAACATTCACATTGACGGAACGGATCGTGTTTCTGTTGAAACAGGGCGTGGACCCTCGCCGCATTCTGGCGCTGACGTTCACGGAAAACGCGGCGGCGGAGATGCATGCCAGGCTCCAGGCGCGCGCCGGTCTTGTCGGTCGACATGTGCCGATTTTCACGTTCCATGGTTTTTGCAACCGCCTCATCCAGCAATATCCGGATGTTTTTGAAATGTCTCCGCAAATCCGGCCGGTGGACGAGGTGACGCGCTACCAGATTGTCCATGAAGCATTGGAAAGGCTCTCTCCGCGTTATCTTAGGACGGAACGAGGAGATATTTTTTACTATCTTCCGGAAATCGTCAAAAAGATCTCGCTAGTGAAAAGCGAGGCGATCCGAAAGGAAGCTTTTCACGTTCATATTGAAGCGATGAAGCGGAGCGCACAGACGACTTCCTCTGATTTACGAAAAACGGTCCAGAAGAAAGCGGAGCACCAGCTTAAAATGGCTCATAAACTCGAGGAGTTCTGGAAAATCTATGAATTTTATAATGAGGAGCTCTACCGGCGAGGCCTCATGGATTATGACGACATGATTCTCTGGGTTTCTGACGCATTCAGAGAACAAGACGATTTTCTCCAGGATGTGCGCGAGGCATATGACTACCTGCATGCCGATGAATTTCAGGACAACAACACAGCACAAAATGAGATTCTTTATGCTCTCGCAGGGGTGGATCCCAATCTTTTTGTCGTCGGCGACGAGGATCAATCCATCTACCGCTTTCACGGCGCTTGTGCCGAGAACATGCGTGATTTCTTGCGCCGCTATCAGCATCCAACCGTCATCACGCTCAATGAAAACCATCGTTCGAACCAGCCGATCTTGGATTTTGCGCACGCCGTGATGCATGGTGAAGGGGATTCTCCTGAAATTTCACCCGGTATCTGCGTGGACAAGCGGCTTCGATCGTGCGTATCGGAAAAACGACCCGCGACGCTTCGGCTGGTGGCATGTTCCGATCGTGAAAACGAGCTTGAATGGATTGCCCGGGAAATCGCGCGACTTCGCCAAGAGGATGAATCCCTCCGCTGGAGCGATGCGGCGGTGCTTTGCCGTCTGAACCGAGAGTGTCAGGAAATGGGAACCGTTCTTCGGCGCCATCAGATTCCATTTCGGATTGCGGGCAGCGAGAATTGCTTGTCTTCACCTCCGATTCAAAGCTTGCTGGGCCTTCTTCGCGCAGTGGTGCAGCCTCTCGACGGCCTCATTCTAAGCCATGCATTGTCGTTTCCTCCCTTTGAAATTCCATTTTCTG
>JABDCI010000045.1 GCA_013288215.1 Verrucomicrobiota bacterium
CCCGGAACGAGGTGACGTTGCGCGGCCGGCGGCTCATGGAAGCCGTTCGTCACCGGTCGTAAGCACGTGAAAAACTTTTGATCGGGAGTAGTTCAATTGACATTCAGCACTTCAAAGTTGCTGCATTCCGGGTGGCTTCCGCAAAACCGCCAGGTTTGATTTGATGACGCCTGCAAAGAGCTTGGCTCAAGCTAGCTGAGTTCCGATTCGATGCTGCGCGCCATTAACCAAAGAAGATCGCTGAGACGGTTCAAATATCGAATCACTTCTCCATGAAATTGAATGCCTTCTTCTCCGAGCGAGACGACGCGGCGTTCCGCGCGCCGGCAGGTGGTTCGGGCGATATCGAGTGCCGCAGATGCCGCATTGGCGCCTGGAGTGGACCATCCATCGAAGCGGGGTTTTTGCGCTTCAATTTGATCAAGCCATGTTGTCAGAAGATGGACGTCCGTTGATCCAATGAATTGATGTCCGGCTTTGATATAGCGTTCGCGATCATCCGGAAGGGTGGCAAGTTCGCCCATAAGATCGACAAGTTTTTTTTGAATTTGATGAAGCTGGGCGTGCATTTCCTGATGCGTCGCAGACGAAGGAGGTGCTGCCAGAAAGGATTTGGCGAGGCCGAGAGCCGCGTTCAGTTCATCGCATGAGCCGTAGGCTTCCACGCGCGGATGAGTTTTTGGAACACGCCGATTGAAAAGCAGGCCGGTCGAGCCGTCGTCTCCGGTTTTTGTGGCAATGGACATGTCCTAAGCGATAAGCAGTCGGCAACAAGCTGCAAGCCGATTCTGCGATTTGATTTGCGGCGCTTCCGCCTTTCGTGTTCTGGTGTCGCTTGATGGAAAGTGGGTTTCTCAAGGCTTTGACCGTGGCATTTCTGGCTGCTTCGCTTATTGCCGCCTTCATGCATCGTCTGCGCCAGTCGACGATCATCGGCTATCTTCTTTCAGGGGTTCTGATCGGGCCCTCCGTGCTTGGACTCGTGGGCGAAAGTCAAGATGTCCAGAATCTCGCCGAAGTTGGCGTGATCATGCTCATGTTCACTCTGGGAGTGGAATTCTCCGTGGCGCAACTTCGCCGATTAAAACGCCCAGCCGCCCTGGGTGGCACGATTCAGTTGTGGGGGACGATGCTTGCTACCACGATGATTTCCTGGCTGGTTTATAGGGATTGGTACAAAGGTTTTTTCGCAGGTTGCGTTTTGGCGATGAGCAGCACGGTCATCGTGCTGAAACTGCTGGAAGAGACAGGCGGATCACATACGCCGCACGGAACCGCAGCGCTCGGCGTATCCATTTATCAGGATGTTCTGGTCGTCCCGCTGATGCTTCTTTTGTCGGCGTTTGGCGGCGATTCGGCTCATCCCATGCTGAGCCTCACGCATTCTCTCGGGAAAGCCGCGGTTTTTCTGGGAGCGAGCTGGTTTGCCAGCAAAATCGTGGCCGGTTGGTTCCTCGACGCAATTGCGCGCACACGAAGCAAGGAGTTGTTTACGATTTCCGCAGTCGCGGTTTGTCTTGGCATTGCGCTCCTTGCGCAATCGCTCGGATTGTCGCTCGCGTTGGGTGCGTTTGTTGCTGGCTTAATGGTAAGCAGTTCCATCTACAGCCATAAAATCCTTTCCGACATTCTTCCGTTTCGCGACTGCTTTCTCAGTCTCTTCTTTATTTCGGTCGGCATGCTGGTGGATGTGCGCTGGGTGGCACTTCATCTTGGCGAAGTGCTCGCATGGGGTTCCATCGGCCTTGTCTTGAAATTAACGATCTGCTCAGTCGCCTGCCTTGCGTGCGGGTTTTCAATCCGTTCCTCGCTGCTCGCTGGATTTTGTCTCGCCGAAGTGGGGGAGTTTTCATTTGTGTTGCTGAGCCAGGGATTGCACCAGCAAACCCTGAGTCCGGACCGTTATCAGCTTTTTTTGGCTGTCATCCTTTTCACTCTGATTGTGGTTCCTGCGCTTTGGAAACCGTTTCAGAAATTCGCGGCATGGACGGCGCAGCGGCCGCTCTTGCAGGAGTGGGAGATCCAGCGCTATGCGGCCGAACATCATGTGCAGGGGGAGAAAATACACGATCACGTGATTCTCATTGGCTGCGGGCCCTTCGGCCAGGTGGTTTTGCATTCCGTGCACTTGCATGGAGGACGATGCATGGTGCTCGATCTCAATTCACAAACTGTGAAACATTTGCAAAAAGCCGGATATGACGCGATTTATGGCGAGGCGGGAAATCTCAAGATTTTGGATTCCCTGCAACTTGAGACAGCGATGGCGGTGGTCATGACGATCCCCGACTTGCAGGGGGCGGAAGCCATGGTGCGCGAGGCGCGGTTGCGGCGCCCGGACATTCTCATTCTGGCCAGGGCGCGTTTTTCAACGCAAATCGAACCGCTGCGCCGGGCAGGGGCGAACCAGGTCATTTATGAGGAAATGGAAGGAGCCTCTCAGATGGCGAAGGCCCTTGAAAAACACTTGAAAGACAGCTGCTCCTGGGTCGGGAAATGATCCTTGATTTTTATTCAATTCACAATCCCCTTTTATGAACCGCCTTCATTACGCTTCCAGCGAACACGATGCCGACATGCTTTTTGCCGCAGGGTTTTTTGTTCCCGACGCTTTTCTTTATTTTGAAAGCCGCAAACAACGCCATATCGTCCTGAGCCAATTGGAATACGACCGGGGCGTGAAACAGGCGTGTGTCGATCGTGTGCACAATCTCAGTGAGATTGTGGATCGCCTGCAAAAAAAGGGTGCAACACGAGTCCCAACGGCAAACTGGATCGTTGAGATTTTGCGGCGGCACCATGTGCGCAAGGTGCAGCTATCCCCCGATTTTCCCGTGGGCTTGGCGGACGCCTTGCGCAAACGGGGAATCCGTGCGGATATCGCCACAAAGACTCTTTTCCCGGAGCGTCTTAGAAAAAATCGTGACCAGTTGAAGCATCTACGAGCTGCGCTGCGCGTGACGGCCGGCCTTCTTGAAGTTGCGATCGCGGTGCTTCGTCATTCGAGAGTGGGAAAGAACCGCGTTTTAAGACTCGGCGGATCGTCTCTCACCTCGGAGCGCGTTCAGTCGGTAATTCGAATGGAAGCGGCTAAGCGGGGATTTGAAGCATCTCATCCCATCGTGGCGGGTGGAAGGCAGGCTTGTGATCCCCATGAACGGGGCCACGGTCCATTGCGCGCCAACGAACTGATCATCATCGATGTTTTTCCACGCGATCTGCGAACGGGCTATTGGGGCGACATGACGCGGACGGTTGTGAAAGGCCGCGCAAGCGAGGCGCAGCGCCGATTGTTTGAGACGGTTCATCAGGGACAAAAACTTGCTTTTGCCCGGCTGAAAAGCGGCGTTGATGGATGCGTTGTTCACGAAGCGGTGACGGCTTATTTTCGCAGCAAAGGTTATGAGACGGGAAACAAATCGGGACGGCATGAAGGCTTCTTTCATGGAACGGGCCACGGTCTGGGGCTCGACATTCACGAGGAACCGCGCGTGAGCTCAATTTCCCAACTACTTCAAACCGGAAATGTGGTGACTGTGGAACCGGGCTTATATTATGGGAATATTGGGGGAGTGCGCATTGAGGACGTGGCAGCGATCCGCAGGGGAGGAGCGGATCGGCTGAGCCACTTTCCGGTTCGCCTTGAATTACCGTGATGACGCCTTATGTTTGGAAAAGGAGCATGCTATGTTTTATTTTGGATGGTTCGATTTAATTCCTATTCCTGGTTTTATTCTGGCGCTTTATGCCCAGTTCAAACTGCGTTCCGTGTACGCCAAATATCAGGATGTTCCCCAAAGCCGCGGCATGACAGGGGCGGAAGTGGCCCGTGAGATTCTGGATCATGCCGGCTTGACGCAGGTTCAGATCGAACCGATAGCGGGGGAGTTGACCGACCACTATGATCCTCGAGATCGTGTGCTTCGGCTTTCCGAGTCTAATTTTCAGGTTTCATCACTTTCTGCGATCGGCGTTGCAGCCCACGAAGCCGGTCACGCGCTTCAGCACAAGGAAAAATACGCTCCTTTGGAAGCGCGCATGGCAATCGTGGGCATCACAGGTTTCGCGACGAATGCCGGCATGATTCTTTTCATGATTGGCTACATGTTTCGGAGCGGATGGATGCTTCAGGTTGGAATCTGGCTTTATTCCGCCATCGTCGTTTTCCAGTTCATCACCCTTCCGGTCGAATATGACGCTTCGGCGAGAGCCAAACGGGTTTTAGCTGATCTTGGCTTTGTGAACCGTGAAGAAGGCGAGGCGATCAAGAAGGTGCTTGGAGCGGCCGCCCTGACGTATGTAGCCGGTCTTGCTTCCGCGCTCTTGCAATTGCTGCGGATGATTTTGCTGTCAGGATCCATCCGCGGCCGAGATCAGCGGACCTAAGAATCCCATTCCGGGAATCGGTTCCATTGCATCCTGCTCTTCGGCTGAAATCCTTTTTTATTCGTTTTTCTCCCAGGTTTTCGCCAGAATGAGGCCATGTCGGCGTATCAGGTTTTAGCCCGTAAATATCGACCCCAACAATTTTCCGAAATCGTTGGACAGGATCACATCGTTCGTACACTCGAGAATTCCATTAAAGCCAAGCGGATTGCGCACGCCTACTTGTTTGTTGGCCCTCGAGGCACGGGCAAAACAACGGTTGCCCGTATTTTCGCAAAGGCGTTAAATTGCTCCAAAACGAAGGAGCCGACTGTCACCCCATGCGGGGAATGTTCGAACTGCAAGGAAATCACATCCGGGAATTCGATGGATGTATTGGAAATCGACGGAGCTTCCAACAACAGCGTGGAACAGGTGCGCGAATTGCGCGAAACAGTGCGTTATGCGCCGACGAGCGCACGATTCAAGGTGATCTATATTGATGAAGTTCACATGCTTTCGACGCCAGCCTTCAATGCGTTGCTCAAGACGTTGGAGGAACCACCTGCGCATGTGACGTTTTTGTTCGCAACCACGGATCCGCAAAAAATTCCATTGACGATTCTCTCGCGGTGCCAACGTTTCGACCTGCACCGAATTCCCAACGATCTCATCATCAAACATCTGAAGAAAATCGGGGAATTGGAGAAAGTTCGCATTTCAGACTCAGCATTGCTGGCGATTGCTCGTGGCGCTTCCGGGGGGATGCGCGACGCTGAGTCGGCGCTTGACCAAATCATCGCTTTTTGCGGAAACAACATCGAAGAAGCTGATATTTTGTCGATTTTCGGTCTCGCTGCGAGAGAGCAGGTCAGCCAATTGACCCAAGGTATTTTGGAGGGCGAACGTGCGGGGATCGTCAATCTCGCCTCCGCTCTTCATGAAGAAGGCAAGGATTTGGGGCGGCTACTGGGCGAATTGATCGAGCATTTTCGCAATGTGCTCGTACTCCAGGCGGGAGCTGACGTCACGGACGCGACTCTGACGGAAATGACCGAGTTGAAGGAGCATGCACGGAAGATTCCGAGGGGGCGAACGTTGCGCATCTTGGAAATATTGACCGAGGCGGAAAATCAGCTGCGTTGGACGCTTTCAAAAAAAGTTTTGTTTGAAGTGACCTTGCTCAAGGCAGTCGAGACCAAGGACGAAGTGCTGCTCGCGGATCTGATTGCAAAACTTAAGGAAACCGCGGAAAGCATTCCCACTTCGGGCTTCCTTGACCAAAGAACCGAAACCCAAAAACCGCAAGTAGCCCTGTCTCCAGCCCTTGTCCGATCAGCTTCGATCCCTTCCTCGGCCTCCGGTGAATCACAGAAGGGATCTGCATTGCAGGCCAAAGAACCTCCCGTTGCCGCAACCGTCTCGGCAGACGAATTATGGAAACAGCTTTTAGAACAGATCGCAAAACCGTTCCCGATGCTCAAATCCTCGCTCATGGAAGGACGCTTGCTTTCAGTCGGCAAAGATTTGGTGGTCATCGGATTTGACCCGGAATTTGAACTTCAGAAGGAACTCGTCGACACCCCGAAAAATCGCGAAATGATCCAGTCTAAAATCCGTGAGATCACGGGCAAAATGATGACCATCAAGGTGGGTTTTGCAGACGATCCCTCCATTCCGCAAGGGGACGAAACTCCCTCCAGTCCATCCATTCCCGCCAGTTCGCGCGTCTCCTTGGATGACGCGAAAAAATTTGAAGATGACCCGCTGATCAAAAAAGCACTCGAAATTTTCAAAGGCCAGATTGTCGAGATTCGCCGATAAATCGACAGGCTCTGCGCCTGTTTTCGTGGAATCTCTGTAGTTCTCTTCAGGGCTCTTCCCGATGACGACCGGCTGTATCGAGAGTAGATTCGTTCGAACCTACTCAAAAAGGAACTATCATGAATACCCACGAAGTTTTTCACGGAATATGGTGCAGGGAACGTTTCGTTCTTCCGGCAGCGGCATCCCTTGCGATGTTTCTGACGAGCTGCTCCACGGCCCCTGAACCGGTTACCACCAGCCAAATCACCACCACCACCCATACAACCCAGACGACGGTTTATGAGGACACGCCAGCCTATACAGTCAAGGCGGCTCCTCCGAAGGCCCGCTTCGAACGTCGTACGGTCGCTCCTTCCGATCAATATGTCTGGGTGGATGGCCATTGGGAATATCGTAATGACGATTGGCGATGGGTCGCAGGATCGTGGCAGTTGCGCCCGAATGAAAAAACGCAATGGATTCCAGGCCAATGGGTCCGCGAGGGCGGCGGTTGGAACTGGGTGCCCGGTTATTGGTCTGATAGCTGAATTAAAATGCTCCTGAGAGAGGATGGCGCGTTTCAGCGCCATCCTTCCTTAAACGTCATTGACTCATGTGGCGCCATGCCGTTGCATGAGGGAGTGCGTCTTCTCGTCTTCCTGCTAAGTCTTCTTTCAGCCGTGCAAGCAGCGGAAACGCCAAGTGTGGGAGAGCTCTTGTCTTATTTGCGGATCGATCCGCTAAAACAAAAGGAACTTTTTTCCGGAAAGATCCTGAGTACAGACGTGACGGAAGCGTCCGACAAGGAACTTGCTGTCGGCCTTGTTATGTTCCTGCCGGTTCCCATGGGTGATCTCGTCAGCAACGTTCGTGGAGGAAAGTTGTTCGCACTGGATCATGATCTGATCGCGTATGGTGAATTGAAAGAAAATGCGACGCCAGGTGAGATCGCGGTATCCTTCGCCGAGACGGAAGCGCGGGATTTGATGAAATCCGAGCCTGGTTCGCACTTTAATCTAAGTACCGAGGAGATTCAGAAATTTCGGGATCTTTCCAATGCCGATGATCCCGCAAAGGCGGCACAGCTTTATCAGAATGTCCTTTTCCAGCGTTATGAGGCCTATCGCAAAGGCGGATTGAATGCGATCGAGCCTTACGACCGCGGCAATGGAAAATTAACCGCTCCCGGCAATGAAATCCAAGGATCGCTGAATGAATCGAAGCTTCTCGCCGCTTATTTTCCGGAGCTTCAACGCGCGCTCCTCGATTACCCGAAAAATCAGGCGGAAGGCATCACGCATCGTTTCTTTTGGTTGAACGAAAATGTGGAAAACCGTCCTACCTTTATCCTAGCCCACCGGTTATCTTATGTGCGTCCTGAAGGCGCCTTCATGGCAGAATGTCAATATTATGTCGGCCACTCGTACGATTCTCTCCAAATCCTGGCCGGATGCCTGCCCGCCTGGAACGGCACGTTGATTTTCTATTCCAACCGCACCTTTACGGATCAGGTTGCGGGATTTGCGAGCGGAATGCGCCATAGCATTGGCAGGGATCGCATGCGCGAGGATGTGATCAAAGGCTTCGAGGAATTTCGAGCGACCGTTCCAAAATAGAGCATGGGCCTACTTCAGCTTTCTCTTATGAACCTGCGCGGCAACTTTGAGCCGCAGGCCATTGAGTCGGATGAACCCGGTGGCGTCACTCTGGTTGTACGCTTTTGTAGGATCTGACTCCATCGTTGCGATATGTGGATTGTAGAGGCTCACGGGGCTCTTGCGTCCGGCGTTGATGATGTTTCCCTTGTAGAGCTTAATCCGGACGGTGCCGGTCACATTTTTTTGGCTTTCTGTGACAAACGCCTGAAGCGCTTCGCGCTCGGGCGAAAACCAGAACCCATAATAAACCAATTCGCTATATTTCGGAATGAGAGAGTCCCGGAGATGCATCACTTCGCGGTCCATCGTGAGTGTTTCGATCTGCCGGTGAGCGAAGTGCAAAATCGCACCGCCGGGTGTTTCGTAGACACCGCGGCTCTTCATTCCGACAAACCGATTTTCGACCAGATCCACGCGTCCGATCCCATGTTTGCCGCCCAGTTTATTCAGCATGCGCATGATGTCCGCGGGTGAAAGTTTTTTATGATTCACGGAAACGCAAATTCCTTTCACGAAATCGAGGAGCACATATTCTGCCTTATTGGGTGCGTCTTCTGGCGAAACCGAAAGTTTGTACATGGCCTTGTGTTCAGGGGCCGAGGCGTCAAGCCAGGGATCCTCAAGGATGCCGGCCTCATAACTGATGTGAAGCAGGTTGCGATCCATCGAATAAGGTTTTTTGGCGCTCGCCTCGATGGGAATATGGTGCTCTTTGCAATATTGAATCATTTCCGCCCTGCCGGGAAACTCAGCCCGGAAATCAGTTTCCCGCCATGGTGCGATGATTTGCAACTCGGGGGCCAATGCCGCCGCCGTGAGCTCAAAGCGCACCTGATCATTGCCTTTGCCGGTGGCGCCATGGGCGATGGCTTCGGCGCCTTCCCTGCGAGCGATTTCCACCATGCGCTTGGCGATGAGAGGCCTCGCAATGGATGTCCCGAGAAAATATTGATTTTCGTAGATCGCGCCGGCCTGGATCATCGGAAAAATAAAGTCCCGGGCGAATTCTTCGCTCAAATCCTCGATATAAGTCTTGGATGCCCCGGTGCGGGCGGCTTTTTGACGGAGGCCTTTGAGTTCCTCTTCTTGGCCGATGTCAGCACAGAACGCGATCATGGTGGCGCCATATTTTTCTTTGATCCATGAAAGAAGAACGGAAGTGTCGAGACCACCGGAATAAGCAAGGACGATTTTCATAAACGTTTGGGTAAGGGGGCAAGTTTGATAAAATTCCGGCGGCACACAAGATTTTTCATGAATCCGGACAAGTCCGCGTTGCGAAAGATTTGGCGTTCAAGGCATTCCGCCAGTTAACATAAATCCACATGCATATCTCGGAATTGGATTTCAAATTGCCAAAGGAGCTGATCGCCGAAAAACCCGTGGAACCGCGCGAGTCATGCCGGCTTCTGGTCGTTCATCGTTCGAATGGAAGCATGGAGCACGGCCATTTTACGGATCTCGGGCACTACCTGTCGGCCGGAGACTTGATGGTTCTCAATTCGGCACGTGTGACTCCCGCACGACTATACACACGAACGGGGCCTCAACGCTTTGAGATGCTTATCCTGGATGCGTCTGATTCAGAGGTAAGCCATGCGCTTGTGTCTCCGTCGAGGAAGCTCCGCCCTGGAATGATCATGAAAACCGAAGGGCGTGAGACATCGATCCGGGCGAATCTACAGACGGGAGCCGGGCAATGGGAGCTCGTGATCGACCCACCTGAGATCACATGGAGGGAATTGCTCTCGGATGAAGGGCATATGCCGTTGCCGCCTTATATCTTGAAGCGGCGCAAATGTCCGTCGAATGTTCCGGAGGATCGTGTCTGGTATCAGACGGAATTCGCGGATCGGGAGGGAGCCATCGCCGCGCCGACAGCAGGCCTTCATTTTTCACAGAAGTTGCTTTCAGAATT
>JABDCI010000046.1 GCA_013288215.1 Verrucomicrobiota bacterium
GAGAATTCGATGCCTTTGCTCGAAGTCGACGACTTTACGATCAAAGCGGGCAGCGAGGTCGCACCCGACGTGCACACCGTATCCCTACGCATCTCCATGGTGACAAAATCATGAAGACTCCTCTTTTTCGCTATTCTGCCTTGAGTGCGCTGGCGTTGCTCACGATGGCGACACTTGGCCTCGCGGACGAACTCGTTTCGCCTTTTACGAATGCCACGGTGCGCTCCGAATTCCAAGAAGCCAGTCGCGATCCCTTCTCTCCCGTCGGCTATGTCAGGCCGCTGAATTCCGGCCCCGTCAAGCAGGAGGCCAAACCCACGGTGAATTTCAAGCTGAAGGTCACAGGCATCAGCATGATGGGCACCGAGGTCTCCGCGACGCTCGACAATGGCCAGATCATTGAGCCCGGCGGAACCTATCCATTCAAAGCGACCGATGGAAAAACCACGGTGACGTACAAAGTAGTTCGCATCACAGAGGATAGCGTCATCGCGAACTTCGAAGACAAGGATTACGAATTTACGTTGTCCAACCAGAGTCTGGATATGTTCAAAGAAAAGGAAGAATGATGAAAACAACCCATCTCAACTTCTCACGTGCTGGACGCGGCAAGCGGCTGCGCCTCGGAGGATTCGTTTGGTACGGCGCACTCGCGTGCATGACCATGAGCATGGCTTTTTCACTTCGGGCGCAAGACACGAACACGGTCGATTCCGCTTCGACTCCAAATGCGCAGACCACAAACCCCGCCGCGCCTGCGGATAGCGCGCCCGTCGCACCCAAAAAGAAGAACATCCTCAGCCTTGAAAACGCCGATATGCGCCAGGTCCTTCAAGCCATGGCCAAGCAATCCGGCATGAGCATCATCATCCCCGATGACGTCAAGGGCACCGTGACGGCCCGATTCGAAAACAAAACCCCGGAACAGGCGATGCGCACCCTTCTTGAGGACAAGGGCTTTTCACTCGTGGAACTCGATGGCGTCTATCGCATCAAAAGCCGGGATTCCATCGCGGCTGAGCCGACCAAGACCGAGATTTATCAATTTGTCAACGCCTCCGCAAAGGAAACCAAGCCCACCGTGGAAAAACTACTTACGAAATCCGGCAACGTCCAGCTCGATGAGCGCAGCAATACCATTGTGATCACCGACGTGCCTTCGAATCTTGCCAAAGTTCTG
Organism: Verrucomicrobiota bacterium; assembly: GCA_013288215.1. GTDB lineage: Bacteria > Verrucomicrobiota > Verrucomicrobiia > JABWAM01 > JABWAM01 > JABDCI01. The sequence goes on from JABDCI010000046.1 coordinate 1,181, forward strand.
CCCATCATCAAAACGCTCGATACTCCAACTCCCCAGGTGATTATTGAATCCAAGCTGCTCGAAACGACGCAGGCTCCTACGCTCAATATGGGCGTCAACTGGCAGTCGCTCTCCAGTTACACCGTCTCCGCCCAAGGCGTGCAATCCCTCACCGTCGCCCAAAGCACCGTCGGCACCACCACCGTGCTGCAAACCACCTCCACAACTGCATTTGGCAACTTTAGCGCCCCCATCAACTCGGCGGGAGCGACAGGCATCAAACTCTTGAAAGGTTTGCAGCAAGGTCTGGACGCCAACTACTTCCCCGTCTTCGGCCAGCTTTCCGCGCCCCAATTTCAATGGACCTTGAGCTTTCTCCTTTCCGATAGTGACACCGAACTTTTGGCGAGTCCCAAAGTGATCACCACGGACAACAAGGAAGCAAAAATCCGCATCGCCACCCAGGAGCCTATTCCGAACTTCACCTTCAACCAACAAACGGCATCCTTCGTCATTTCCGGATTCGATTACAAGGACGTCGGCAACATTCTCACCGTCACTCCCCACGTCAACCGCGACAACAACATCACTCTCGATGTCACGCCGGAAGTCAGCACGAGCGACCAGGAAAAGACCTTTGCGCTGCCTGGAGGATCGGTGGACATTCCATTGATTTCCATTCGCACGCTGACGTCGCGTGTCATGGTAAAAAGCGGAAACACGCTCGCCCTCGGCGGCCTCCTCTCATCCAATAATACCCGCGGCTATACCAAGGTGCCCTTTTTTGGCGACATTCCCTTTCTCGGCGAACTCTTCCGAAGCCGGTCATTTTCAAAAAACAAACGCAACCTGATGATCTTTATCACCCCCACCGTCATCGGCACCAATGGCCAGACCGGGCTTGAGGACCAGTACAATCGCCTCCGTGACAACGACGAGGATGGCCGCTTCGCGTACAAGAAGGATCTCGTAGGCAATGCCAAGCCCCTCGACCAATTCAGGACAGTGGACGATATTGAGCGTATGAATGCAAAAATCTGGAATGACAAATCGAAAAAGCCCGACGGATCGCCCACCGTTGCCGCAGATCAACCTTCGGAAATGACGCCTCCTCCTGCTCCTGCGATCGATCCCAATGCGCTCGCGCCTGTCATCTCCCCAGGCCTCCGCGAAGAATAGATTTTCTTCCCTGAAACCTTTCGGCCGGCGGCAGACTTTCGGATCGGGGATCGAAAACTGCTTGAATCCCGCGTCGAAGATTGGATTGTAGATTCATCCATGATGCGACGCGTTTGCTACGGGCTCTTGATCGCCCTGACCCTCCTCACTTTCGAGCCCGTCCGCTCTTTTGATTTCATCACATTCGACGATCCTGCGTACGTTTCCAACAATCCTTTCATCGAGCATGGACTGACCTGGAAAGGCATTCGCTGGGCTTTCACGGCGGGTTTGACCTTCGATTCGCCGAACTCAGATCATTGGCAGCCCGTCACATGGCTCTGCCGAATGATCGAAGTCGAGTTCTTCGGCCTCAATCCCCGAGCGCATCACGTCGTCAATCTCTTCTTTCACCTGGCAAACACACTCCTTCTTTATGAAGCGCTCCGGCGAATGACGCGTGATGACGTGCGCAGCGCGTTTGTCGCGGCGCTCTTTGCCATCCATCCGCTTCATGTGGAGGCGGTCGCCTGGATCACTGCCCTCAAAGATGTTCTCAGCGGCTTCTTCTGGATGCTCACGCTCTTGAGCTACGTGCGATACACCGCGCTTCGCAGCCCGCCGCGATACATGGCCGTCATTGCGTTCACCCTCCTCACGATGATGTCCAAGCCCATCGGCATGACGCTGCCGCTCGTGCTGATCCTCATGGATTTCTGGCCTCTTCAGCGCGCTCCTTTTATCGCCCGCGACGGACTTCCCCTGCGCGCCTGGCTGATGGAAAAAATTCCACTGCTCGTCCTCGCCGCCTTTTCTGCTGCGATCGCCTTGCGGGCGCAAAGTGACCACCTAAAAACTTCCTTGAATCCAGCCGCGATGGCATTTTCGCTTGCCACGTATGTCATCAAAAGCATCGTTCCTACCCAACTCTGCGTCTGGCACCCCGCCATCGACCAAGTTTCTCTCCTGCCCGCAGTCGCGGCGGCGGCTCTCCTCATCCTGATTTCAGGCGTCGCGATTCGCGAGCATAGCCGTCATCCGCACCTGCTTGTCGGATGGGGATGGTTTCTCGTCACGCTTCTACCGGTCCTTTCGCTGAAGGAAATCTCCTGGGCGGAGCGCTTCACCTATCTCCCCTTGATCGGATTGGGCATCATGGTCGCATGGTCCCTGCCAGCCTGGAACGTGATTTGCGGGGCTCGGCGGGCGGCACTCGGCGTCTCCATGGCAGCCGTCGCTTTGATCTTTGCGGCCGCATCCCATCATCAGGTGGGATTTTGGAGGGATAGTGTCTCGCTCTATGAACGGGCTCTCAAGGTCACGCGCGACAATTTCTGGATTCACAACAGCCTCGGAGTTGTTTTGTCGCAACAAAAAGACTACACGGGGGCGGAAAAGCATTTCCGGGAGGCCATCGCTATCCAGCCCGCGCAAGTTCAATCCTACTGGAATTACGGAAACATGCTGATGGATGAGCAACGCGTCGACGATGCCATCCAAGAATATCAACAGGCTGTCTCGCTTGCCCCAAACAATGCCGACATGGCAACAAGCCTCGGTTCCGCCTATTCGGCAAAAAATCAGATCGCAAAGGCAATTGAACAATACCGCAAGGCGCTGAAGATCAATCCGATGTCGATCAAAGCGGCCTGTGAACTGGGCGTGATCTTTGTGCAGCTCGGAAAAATTGAGGATGGCATCCAGTTCTATCGAACCGCACTGAGAGTGGAACCGGACAACGCGGCGCTTTGCAATAACATGGGCAACGCCCTCCTGAAGCAAAGCAAGTTTGACGAAGCGGCAAGTTACTACCGCCAGGCGCTCACCTCAGCCCCGGATCTTCTCAGCGTGCGTGACAATCTGGGAACCGCGCTTCTTTTCGGCGAAAAAATCGAGGAAGCAATCCAGACATTCAAGGCGGTGATCCAGCTCAATCCTGGTGACGCGCGGGCACACTACAATCTGGCGATCTGTTACTTGAGGATGGGACAGCTCGAGGAGGCACGCCTCGAGCTTCAGAAAACGGTCCTGCTCACGCCCAGTCCCTTTGCCGAACAGGCCCGCGAGGATTTGCTACAGTGGCAAAAACCATGAGACCAGGCCAAAGGCGCATGCTCCATGTTTTGGATGCCATCCCGATGCCTTGCCGCATGCTTCTCGGCCTTCTCCTCTTCATAAGCACAGGATTCAGCGATGAGAAACGCTGCATGTTTGGAATTTATGAGCCCGCTCCCAAAGACGCGTTGGCACGCGTGAAAACATTCGAGGCCGCCACGGATGCGCAAACCACGATCGTTGCGTGGCATGCCGATTTCATGGATCGTTTTCCTCTTGAATCGTGCGCTCAGGCCTGGGCGGCTCACCGCCTCCCCTTGATCAAGTGGGACCTTAAAACCGGTGGGGGATCTCCGAGAACGATCTCTCTGCATTCCATCCTCAGTGGAGAATTCGATTCCTATCTTCAATCGTGGGCGGATGAAGCAGCGCAGTTTGGACAGCCTGTGCTGATTGAGATTTTGCGGCAGTTCAACCGTTCGCAGGTTGCCTGGAGCAGCGCCAATCAGCAACAAGATGCCACGCATGTGGCTGAGGCGTTCCGAAAAATCATCGAGGTCTTCCGCGATCGCGGGGCGGGCAACGTGCGATGGGTTTGGTGCCCCCACATTTTTCCCTCACCGCCGACTGGCTGGAACAATTGGGAGGATGCTTTTCCAGGCAACAGCTTCGTCGACTTCGTCGCACTCGAAGGTTACGACCTCAATCGAATCGCGGCGTCCGATCTTCCATTGAGTCTGGAGCAATTGTACGGGTTTCCTGTTCGCAAAGCCAAACAGCTCGCGCCCAAAAAACCGGTCCTTCTGACGGATATTCCGATGCCGCGAAATGATGCCGACCGAGAAAAAATGGGACAGGGTCTCAGCCAGCTTTTGATGTCTTCGGGATCCAGTGTGAAGGGAGTGGTATTTACGTCCTTAGGCGATCATCCGCTCCAGGACGCCGATATGCGCTTCCTTCAAAAAATCCTCCGTGACCCGCGCGAGCCTCTGAGCATTCAGGAGCTGGTTCGCCGCCCCTTCTGGCCTTTCCAATGGTTCGGCTACGCGAAGACAATATCCCCGCTGCTTCCAACCTGGAAAGCAACCTTCCTCCCCGAGATTCCGGTCACATCGGTTCCAACAGCGCTCAAAGGGAGTCTTGCATTGCATCTCGCTTTTCCCGGTGTAACGCTGGTTGGTCAGGATCTTGCAAGGCTCGAAAACTTCTCCGGTCAAATCCGTTTCGGATGGAATCCATCCAATCTCCTTTTTTGGTGCGAGGTGGACGATGCTTCTGTCGGCGAATGTTACTTCGAGCCAGGAAAAATCTGGGATGGTGACAACCTCGAAATTGCCATCGGAGCAACGGGCTTGCCCGACACCGTGGAGCTTCGCAATTGCATACGATTGCAAATTTCACCCGGCAACGCTTCCCACATGCAACCCGCCATCGCGTGGATTCAGGCTTCCAGCGGCGTGATAAGGACGAAAATCGACGGATTGGAAGTTCACTCACAATTCGGCGTCGACGGAAAGAGTTACCGCATTTACGGAAGCATCCCATGGCGCGCACTGGATTTCTCACCGGCAGGATCCGGGCGCATCCGCCTGAATGTCACCATCACCGACAGTAGCGACGGCCACCGGGCCCGTCAGCTCATCTGGTCAGGAGGCGCGCACGCCTATCACGACCCATCAGAATGGGGTTACCTGCAGTTGAGCAGCGAAACCAGCGACTTGGAATAAGGCCGGTTTGAATTTTGGACTGAACTCCGTTACCCTTTTTCTCTGCATGCCAACAGGCTACAAAGATTATTATAAGATTCTTGAAGTGCCACGGGGCGCTTCCGGCGAAGAAATCCGCAAAGCATACCGCAAGCTTGCGCGCAAACATCATCCCGATCTCAACCCCGGCGATAAAAAGGCCGAGGAGCGTTTCAAGGAGATCAACGAGGCACACGAAGTGCTATCGAATCCCGAGAAGCGCCATCAATACGACGCGCTCGGCTCGAATTGGCAGCATGGTCAGGAATTCCGTCCGCCCCCTGGTTATGAAAGCCAGTTTGGCGGCGTGGGAGATCAGGATTTCGATTTTCGTTTCGATGGAACAGGCTTCAGCGACTTTTTCGAAAGGGTATTCGGAGCGGGACGCGGCTTTCAGCGCGGCGGTGGTGCTGGAAGAGGATATTCCAGTCGCGGCGAGGATGTGGAAGGCGATATCATGATCACGCTCGATGAGGCGTTTCATGGTTCCACCCGGGCGATCACCGTCCAGCGGGGCAAGAAGACGGAAACGTACAAGGTGAAAATTCCCGCAGGCGTCGAACCCGGCTCACGCATCCGCTTGGGCGGCGCCGGCGAGGCCGGGATCGGCGAAGGTCCAACCGGCGACCTTTACCTGCGCGTGCGGCTTGCTCCACATCCCTTTCTCAGGCTCGACGGAGACAACCTGGTTTACGATCTCGAGGTCGCGCCATGGGAGGCGGTTTTGGGCACAGCCGTTACCGTTGCGACGCTGGATCAAAAACTGCGCCTGAAGGTGCCGCAAGGCGTGCATAATGGGCAGCGCTTGCGCCTCCGGGGCCAGGGCTTCAAGCCCAGGGGAAGACCACCTGGCGATTTGCTGGTTCAAATTCACATCGAAGTGCCCCCTTCTATCACAGCCAAGGAACGCGAACTTTGGGAACAGCTGGCGCGCCTTTCGAGTTTCAATCCACGCGAGGAGACTGGATAGGAATATCAACCGATGTTCCGGGGCACCCTCCCTTCTGCATTGAACGCATTTCGGCATCCGGCTATTCTTTTCTTACATGTCCGACACCGATCCGCTCATTGGACAACGCGTCGCCCAGTACGAGATCGTTCGCAAGCTCGGACATGGCGGGATGGGGGTCGTTTACCTCGCCCGCCACATGACGCTCGAGCGAGCCGTCGCCGTCAAATTCCTGGCAGTCCAGCTCGCCACCGACAGCGATTACGTCGACCGCTTCCTGCGTGAAGCGCGCGCCGCAGCACGGCTCAATCATCCCAACATCATCGCCGTTTATGACGCAGGTTGCGAAGAAGGCGTCTACTACTTTGTAATGGAGTTCGTCGAGGGCCGGGATGCAGCAAAGCTTCTGAAGGAACGTAAATTTTTCACCGAAAACGAAGCCATCGACGTTGTGCGAAAAAGCGCGATGGCACTCGCCTACGCGCACAAGGCCGGCATCGTGCACCGTGACATTAAACCGGAAAATCTGATCCTCACTGACCAGGGCGAGCTCAAAGTGGGCGACCTCGGCCTGGCGAAACAGATCCAGGACGACAACATGTCGCTTACCGTCTCCGGCGTCGTGATGGGCACCCCCTACTACATTTCGCCCGAACAGATCCGCGCCGCCCGCAGCGTCGACAGTCGCACGGACATCTATTCACTCGGCGCCACGCTCTTTCATCTTGTGACCGGAGTGATCCCCTATCGTGGCACGTCCTCCGCTGAAATCATGTCCAAGCATCTCACCGAACCGCTTCCCTGGCCACAAACGATCCGGGCGGATTTAAGCGAAAGTCTTTGCCGCGTCATTTACAAGATGATGGCGAAAGACCCCGATGAACGCTTCCAAACCATGGAAGAAGTGAATGAGGTTCTTGCGCTCCTCCAGACAGGCCAGACAGAGCAGGTAAATGCCTCTGTCCAAGTTCCCGAGCACCTGGAAGAAGATCCCGCGCTCGCAGAAACCCAGCTCGGCTCTGCGCCAAGCGCCCTTGGAATGACGGGCGCGCCCCATCAGGCTGCGCCTTCCGTGTTCACGGGACAACAGGCTCCCAGCCAAAGCATTCCAGGCCAGCCTCAGCCTTCGATTTACACCATTCCGCCAACCATGATGGCCAATCGCATTGCCGGTGCGATCGGGATCGCCATCGTCCTGAGCGCTCTTCTGAGCGGCGTGCTCTGGTTTTTCCTCCTGCGTCCGCCGAAAATAGATCCCGTCGCAAAAGGTCCGAAGCCGGATTTGGAGGAACTCGCCCGACGTGCCGGCGTGCTCGAGGCTCCCCGTGAAAACGAAGTCGCCCGCAAAATGGAAACGCAAGGGGCGAAGGAAGCGGTGATCGATACTCCAAAGGCTCCCCTCCCTCCCCAAGAGCCGATGGGTTCTGCACCCGTTACTCCACCTTCCCAAGCAGTCGAAACCGAGACGAAGCCTCTTTCCGCACAACCCGAGGCGATCGTCGCGAACGAAAAAAAACTGGCGGAGACTCCAGCGCAGCCTGAGGCGATGGCCCGCACTCCGGCCCCATCGGCCACGGAACCGCGTCTTCTGCTTCAAAACGATTTTGACCACGAAACAGCCGGCAGCCTTCCCCAAGGATGGAAAGCCTACATCCAGGAGACGGTCCCGCGAGGCGAGAAGGCAAAAGACCCTTATTGGTCGGGAACCACCCAATACGTCACTCCCGATGGAACCGCAGCAATATGGGAAATTTTTAAAACATTGGAAGCCTACGATGGATCGCAGGTGCTGCGCATCGCTTCGCATCCGGCCGCCGGCCAGACGCTGAAATATCGCAATGGCATCAACGGAACCCTCCACGTGCAGGCCGGGAAAAAATATACGCTGATTTTCCACGCGCGTGCGGGAAGCGATCCCATTAAAGTGAGTCTTCGCGTCGGCATTCCGGGAGTGGCGGTTCGCAATTTGGCCTACGATCTCATCGACGAATGGAAGGAAGAGAGGACTCAGTTCGAACCCGCGCGCGACGGTGATATCAGTATTTCCATCATCTTGACGAGCCCCGGCGAGCTCTGGTTGGATGAAATCCAGATCCTCGAAACCCAGGCGGCCTAGGAGGCTCCCGTCTCCATGCCAATCCTGCCCTGCGTTTTGTTCGAAGACTCCGATCTCATCGTCGTCCATAAACCATCCGGGATCGGAACTCACGCCGCGGCGGCGGACGCACCGTGGGGAATTGTCGAGCTCCTCCAAGATCGGCTCTCTCATGCGAGGGCGCTTGGCATCCATCAACGGCTGGATCGCGAAACCTCGGGAGTTTTGATTCTCGCGAAAAGTGCCCAAGCCAATCGATCCCTTGCATCCCAATTTGAAAGCCGCTGCGTCGGGAAAGAATATCTCTTTGTCACGGCGCACAAGGCCCCACGCACGGAATTCACGGTTTCAACGCCCATCGGCCAAAAAACGGCCCGCACGCGCTTTGAGTGGGTGCGCTCGATCCATGCAAAACAGGACCTGTGGAAGGCAATCCCAGAAACCGGTCGCACGCATCAAATCCGTCTCCATGCCCAATCTGCCGGAATCCCGATTGTAGGAGATCAGTCTCATGGCCCCTGGGAACCCCTCCTCCTCCACGCCCATCACATCGC
>JABDCI010000047.1 GCA_013288215.1 Verrucomicrobiota bacterium
TGTATTCGAGGGTGAGGTCCTTGATGATTTGTTTGGCGTTGTCCGTGGCGTTTTTCATGGCGACCATGCGCGCGGAGTGTTCGCTGGCCTTGGATTCGAGGTAGGCGTGGTAAACCTGGAAATGGATGTAGTGCGGCAAAAGGGCTCCGAGGACGGAGGAAGCATCGGGCTCGAACGTGGCCTGCGTATCCAAGGTTTCGATGGTCTGAGGACTTCCTTTTTCAAAACCGGCCTGGAGCTGTTTGAGTTCGAGAATGGGCACGAGTTGTTTGCGAGCCGGCTTCTGATTAATCGTGGAGATAAAGTTTGTGAAGAGAAGGTCGATCTGGTCGATCTCGCCTTTCATGAAAGCGTCAATCATGAATTGGGAAATCTGCTTGGTGTAGGCGAGGGTGGGACTTTCCTTCATCTCGAAATCGGCGATCAGGTCGCGTTTGGCGCGAACGAGAAAGGCCTTTCCTTTGCGGCCGAGGGTGACGAATTTCGTGGTGGCAGGATCGCAATGTCCCGCTTCGCGCAGCAGGTTCGTGTTCAGGCTGCCACAAAGCCCTTTGTCGGTGCTGATCAGAATAACACCCACTTTTTTCACCTCGCGCTTTTGGAGCAGGGGATGGATTTCTTCCGAGCCGATCTGCGCGTGCGCCAGGATCTTATTGATCAGGCTGGCGTAAGGACGCCCCGCCAACGCCAGTTGCTGCGCCTTCCGCATCTTGGAAGCCGCAACCATTTGCATGGCTTTGGTGATCTGCGCCGTGTTCTTGATCGACTTGATCCGTCGGCGTATGTCCCGTGTGTTCGGCATAAGGGGGCGGCTTGCGGCGCGTTACTTGTATGTCTGCTTGAAGCCTTCGATGGTTTGCTTGAGATCCGCTCCGATCGCGTCATTGATCGCCTTCTCCTTGCGAATCTTTGCCAGAAGGTCTGCTTTGCGCGTGGTAAGGTACTCGGCCAGCTTTGCCTGGAAATCTTTCACCTTCTCGACGGGGATGGAATCAAAGTGTCCATTGGTCATGGTCCAAAGCAAGGCCGCCTGCGTTTCGACGGGAATGGGCTGATATTGTGTCTGCTTGAACAATTCGACGGTGCGCTGTCCGCGCTCAAGCGTGGCTTTTGTCTTTGGATCGAGATCGGATCCGAACTGGGCAAATGCTGCGAGTTCGCGATATTGCGCGAGTTCGAGCTTCGTCTTTCCGGCAACCTGTTTCATGGCCTTGATCTGTGCGGCGGAACCGACGCGAGAGACGGAAAGGCCGACTGAAATCGCGGGACGGATGCCCTGATAGAACAAGTCTGTTTCCAAATAAATCTGGCCGTCCGTAATGGAAATCACATTTGTTGGGATATACGCTGAAACGTCACCGGCCTGCGTTTCAATGATCGGGAGGGCTGTGAGCGATCCGTTGCCCGCTTTCTCGCTCAGGCGCGCCGCGCGTTCGAGAAGACGCGAATGCAGATAGAAGACATCCCCAGGATACGCTTCGCGTCCGGAGGGACGCTTCAAGAGCAGCGAGACCTGGCGGTAGGCGACGGCGTGTTTGGAAAGATCGTCGTAAATGATCAGCGCGTCCATTCCGTTGTCCATGAACCATTCCCCCATGGCGGCGCCGGAAAAAGGAGCAATAAATTGGTTGGCAGCGGTATCGGACGCAGGCGCCGAGACGACAATCGTGAAATCCATGGCTCCTTCATGTTCGAGGACGTCAATCGTGCGTGCGACGTTGGCATTTTTCTGTCCCACGGCAACATAAATACAGTAGAGCGGACGATATTCCTTGTCGCCTTCCGCGGCTGCGGCGCGGTTCAGACGGGCCTGATTGATGATCGTGTCGACCGCGATCGTCGTTTTGCCGGTGGCTCGATCGCCGATGATCAATTCGCGTTGTCCGCGTCCGATGGGAATCATGGCATCAATCGACATGATACCCGTCTGCACAGGTTGAGTGACGCTGCGGCGCTTAATAATGCCGGGCGCGATTTTTTCAACTGGATAAGAGGCTTCGGATTTGATCGGCCCTTTGCCGTCAAGGGGTTGCCCCAACGAATTAACGACGCGTCCGAGCATCGATTTGCCCACAGGAACCTGGAGAAGGCGACCCGTCGTTTTGACCTCATCCCCTTCCTTGAGATGGTGGAACTCGCCAAGCACCACAGCGCCGACTTCGGTTTCTTCGAGGTTGAGCGCCAGGCCGTAAATCCCGCCCGGGAACTCGATCATTTCGTTGAGCATGACGTCCGAGAGGCCTTCGATCTTTGCAACGCCATCGCCGATTTCACGAATGATGCCGATATTTTGGCGGGTGACAGATGTTTTAAGTCCTGAAATCTGGGATTGGATGTCTTCGATGAGATTGGGCATAGGAAATACGGGTTAGAAATTTTGAAGTTGTTGCAGCCTCGCCGCAACCGATCCGTCCCATACATTGCTTCCGATTTTGATGCGCAGGCCGCCAATGAGAGACGGGTTTGTGATGTAAGTCAGGTTCAAAGGCTGGGAGAAGCGCGTTTGGATGCGTGATTTGATTTCGTCGAGCCGCGAACCGTCCAGAGGAATGGCGGATTCCACGTGAAGCGCATGTTTTTTGACCTCGTATTGGAGGATGCGGGCGAATTCAGAAAGGATGTTGAGATAACCGCGCGGTTTTAGTTTTGCGATTGTTGCGACAGCGCCTCGGACGCGATTTTCGTCCAAGCGGCCTTTTTCGAGACAGGCTCGAAAAATTCTTCGGGCGGAACGTTTGGCCTCCTTGCTCACCTTCATAGATCAGGCCGCCAATTCTTTAAGGGTTTCGTCGGAGAGGCGTTTCTGATCGTCTGCCGTCAGAATCTTGCCCGTCACACGCGCCGTGGTAGCGATCACGAGAGACACCATTTCCTTTCGCAGGTCGGCGAAAAGCCGTTCGCGTTCCATCTTTCCGGCTTCCTGCGCCTTGCGAAGAGTTTCCTGGGCGGATTGGAGCGCTTCATTCAACTTTTGATCCCGGAATTTATCGGCGGCATGTTTCGCTTCATCAATCATGCGCTGGGCGGATTCATTTGCCTTTTGCAAAATTTCTGCTCGAGCGGCATTTGTTCGAGCGAGTTCCTCTTTAATCTGCTCTGTCTGCTTCATGGATTCAGCAATCCGGCGTCTCCGTTCGTCCAACATTTGGAGAAGGGGCTTATAGGCAAATCGATAAAGGACAAACAACACGACGGTGAAGTTAATGAGTGAAGCAAGAAATGTTGCTTTATTAACACCGAATGAGTTTAGGATTTGCTTTATCATTAGAGTTGATGACCGGATTGTTTAATCTTGGGTCTTACTTACCCATGAAAACTAACACGAGGGCGTAAATGGCGATAGCTTCTGCAAGAGCCATTCCGATGATTGCCTGAACCAGAATTTTCCCTGAGGCCCCTGGGTTTCGGCCGACGGCGGCAGAAGCACCATAGCCAATAAGACCGATTCCAATAGCAGATCCGGCTCCCGCAAGACCGAGGGCAAAAGTACCGTTATATGTAAGTTCAGCGATGGGTAGTATCATTTCAATTCCTATTTTGTTTGTTTGTTTGCGTGTTTTTTTGGACCTCACGATCTCATCGTGAACAGTCGCGAACTAAATTTTAATTTAATGTTCTTTCTCTTCATCATGGGCGCACATCATCCCGGTGAACACAGCCGTCAAAAGCATGAAAACGAAAGCTTGAACAAAACCGACCAAAATTTCCAAAAAATAAAATGGAAAAGGAATAAAAATGCCCACGACTTTAAATACGCCAGGGAAGCCCAGCCCAAGATGTGTCATTGCGTCTAATAAATTTTCCCCAGCAAAGATGTTTCCATAAAGACGCAAAGGAAGTGAGACTTGTCTAAATACAATGGAAACCACTTCGATTAATCCCACTGAAAAAAAACAAAGGCATCAAGGCCCATTTTAAAATTCCTGCTAAACCTCCCTTAACTCCAAAGATGTGAGCAAAGATGCCCTTAATGCCGATTTCTGTGATCGACCAGTAAATCCATAGGACTCCGAATAGGGTGGCCATAGCAAAAGGCATATTGAGATCCGAATTGACTGCCCTGAATAGCCCCACCGCCTGGTCGCCGTGTTCTGGAATAACCGTGATGTTCCCCATAAGTGGAACCAGACCCAGCCAGTTCGATAGCAAAATAAACAAGAAAATTGAGGCGAAAAACCAAAAGGTGCGGCGAGCCAAATGCTCACCCATAATTCCTGCTAGCGTGTCATAAAGGCTCTCAATAAGGTACTCCAAAAAGTTCTGCATACCTTTTGGAACGAGCTCAATTTTCCCAAGCGCTGAACGAACCAGAAAAATAATAAGTAGGGTAATCAGCCATGATACCAACATGGAACTCGTAAATGGAATCATGCCGATATGGAAGAGCACCGGAGCAGCTTGACTGATACCTTCAGATGCATGTTCCGTGACAGAGGGGATGGATTCAGCAGCTATCATGGATAAAAACAGGGAAAACGAAGTTAGCGGGAGGAGGAAAAGAGTGTCAATTGGATTGTGAAATTTTTCACAAGCATAAATCTGTTTCAAATCCCTGCTCGTAAATAAAAAAGGCCGGGCTTTGCCGCCCGGCCTTTTAAAGCAGTGAGACGAGTTGCTTACTTCTTGGCTCGTTCGAAGGCGTGTTCCATCGCGCCCAAGTCTTCGCCAGGCTTGAGGGTATCCATGGCTTCAGATTCCTTTTGAATCTGTTCGATGGAGTAGTTTGCAGCCTTGATGCTGAGACCGATGCGGCGGTTTTCGCGATCCACCTTGATCACTCGCGCGGAAACGTCGTCGCCCACTTTCAGCACGTTTTTGATTTTATCAATGTGCTGTTCGCTGATCTGTGAAATGTGGACAAGGCCGTCGATGTTGTCTTTGAGTTGCACGAAAGCGCCGAACGACGCGATTTTGGTGACCTTGCCTTGCACGAGATCGCCGATCTTGAAGTGGTCTTCGATCTTGGCCCAAGGATCATCCTGAGCCTGCTTGATGCCCAGCGAGATGCGCTGCTGCGTCACATCGATTTCGAGGATGATGGCTTCGATTTCGTCGCCCTTCTTCAGAATTTCCGAAGGATGATTGATCTTGCGAGTCCACGACATGTCGTTGACGTGCACCATGCCGTCGATGCCATCCTCGAGCTCGACAAATGCGCCGTACGTCGTGAGATTGCGCACCTTTCCTTTGACACGGTTCCCGACTTTGTAGGAATCCGTGACATTGTCCCATGGATTCTTTTCAAGCTGGCGGACGCCGAGCGAGATCTTTTGCTCCTCTTTCTGGACGGAGAGAACCACCGCTTCAACTTCCTGTCCAAGGGCGAGCACGTCGGCGGGACGTGCGATCTTCTTGGTCCAGGAGAGTTCGCTGACGTGGACAAGGCCTTCGATGCCAGGCTCCAATTCCACAAACGCGCCGTAGGGCAGGAGGTTGACCACCTTGCCTTTGACGTGCGAGCCGACAGGGAATTTTTCGGAGATTTTTTCCCATGGATTGGAAGTGCGCTGCTTCAGGCCAAGCGACACACGTTCCTTCTCTCGATCGATTTCGAGGATCTGCACCTCGATCGATTGTCCGAGTTTGAGCATCTCCGACGGATGGTTGAGGCGGCCCCAGCTCATATCGGTGATATGGAGGAGACCATCGAGGCCATCGAGATCGATGAAGGCGCCGAAGTCGGTGATATTCTTCACGCTGCCGGTGCGGATGTCGCCAATCTTGAGCGTGCCCATCAGATTTTGTTTCTTGTCCGTGCGTTCCTGTTCGATCAGCTCCCGGCGGGAGAGAACGATGTTCTTGCGCTCCTGATTGATTTTGAGGACTTTAAATTCGTAGGTGTTGCCGACAAATTGATCGAGGTCTTTAGGCGGAGTGAGATCGATTTGTGATCCGGGAAGAAACGCTTCGACGCCGATATCCACCATCAGGCCGCCTTTGACTTTCTTGGTCACCTTGCCTTGGATCGTCGCGCCTTCGTTGCAGGCGGCCACGATCTTCTCCCAATTCTTTTTTGAGCTCGGCCTTGGAGCGCGAAAGCACGACCATGCCATGGTCGTCTTCAAGCCGCTCCAGGAGCACTTCAATTTCATTCCCGACTTGGGCAACGGAGGGATCCGGAAATTCATCCATCGAGATGAGGCCTTCCGATTTGTAGCCGATGTCCACCATGACTTCTTTGGGACGGACCTCAATGATTGTTCCGGTGACGAGACTGTTTTCCGCGAAGACCTTGGAAGATTTCGCGAGCCATTCCTTCATTTCAGACTGCATAATTTTAAAACTCAAAATCGCAGAGCGACGTTGGGGTTGCGCCTCCTTTTTTTGGACAGGAGACTGGGTTCTTATGTTCTTGCGAGGGGCGGAACGAAGCTTTTAAGACAGGTCCTGCCCTTCACACGATCTCCCTGTTCCCAGGGAACAAGCAGCATACCTGAAGCCCGAGGGGATGCAAGTGGCAAAACCGGAGATCAGGAAGGCATGGAAAGAGGGGGTGCCTCGAGCGACGATTCCGAAGGTTCCCAGAGGCGGAGCATTCCGCGCGCTTTGTCGAGCGTCTCCTGATATTCCTGCTCGGGATCGGAATCGGCAACAATGCCTCCGCCGACATGAAAGCCGATCTTGCCTTCCTGGTGATGAAGGGTGCGGATCGCGATATTAAAGTCTGAAGCGCCGTTGAATCCGAAGTAGCCGAGGGCGCCGGTGTAAATTCCGCGAGCGCAAGGTTCCAGCTCGTGAATGATCTCCATGGCACGAATTTTGGGGGCTCCCGTGATCGAGCCTCCAGGAAAGCACGCTGCGAGGGCGTCCAAGTGAAGCATGTCGCGGCGAAGCGAAGCCTCCACCGTCGACACAAGATGATAGACGGTTTCATGTTCTTCGAGCGAAACGAGATTGGGAACATGGACGGAGCCGAAATCAGCCACTTTGCCCAGGTCATTTCGCAGGAGGTCGGTGATCATGAGCAGTTCAGCGCGGTTTTTCGCGGATTGCAGAAGCTCTTCCGCCCGTTTCCAATCCGTCTCATGCTCCCCGTATCGCGCGCAGGTTCCCTTGATGGGGCGTGTCTGGACATGGCGGCGATTAAGCTGAAGAAAACGCTCCGGCGAGGAGGAAAGGATCTGTCCGGTTCCGAAATCAAGAAAAGCGGAAAAAGGGGCAGGGTTGCAGGCGCGCAGCTGAAGATAGAGTTCATCGGGACGCGTTTCCACGGTTCCTGAAAAGGGATGAGCAAGATTCACCTGATAGAGATCTCCTTTGCGGATATAATCGAGCGCGCGGCGAATCCCTGCCTGATGCGTCTCTGGTGACACGAGGGGGTAGATTTCATGGGGCCGCGACATGCTGTTTGGAAAAATCGTGACGTCACTCTGCAATTCATCCAGAAACTGATCGCGGCGAAATTCTGCCTGGCGCGTGCTGGTGGCTCCGCTTTCGTCGAGCCCACTCGAGATCAACCAGGCACACTGATCGATATGATCGAATGCGAGCAGGACATCGTAAAAACCAAACCATGCATCAGGCGAAGAGAGGATAGCCGGCTTGGGTGGGGGCACTTGTTCGAGCCATTGGCCCATGCCGTAACCGAGAAAGCCGATGGCCGCGCCCAACGGAAGATGGTTTGAAGCGCCTTCGCTTGGAAGGCGAAAGCGGGAGAGCATCCCATCGAGCGTCTCCCACGGATTGGCTTCCCATGAAAGGATGTTGCCGCCGCGCTGAATATGAACGTGGCCGCCTTCCGAAAAAACGACGAGCCGCGGATCCGTCGCCAAGAAGGAATACCTGCCGTGCGAGGCATGGATTCGGGCGGAATCCAAAAACGCGACAAACGGCATGTGCCGCAGGCGTGAAAAGGCTTTTAGAGGATCGTACTCAATCTCGGTCAACATCTACCTGTAGCACTACAGTATTGATGCACATAATCAACAATCTCTTCGGGATCATCCAGAATTCGGAACAGGTCGGGGTCTTCCATCGAGATCATGGCATTCTTGACCATGGTGGTCTTGATCCATTTATTCATACCCTTCCAATATTCCTTGCCAACGAGAACAAGCGGGAAGCGGTCGATGCGGTCGGTCTGCATCAAGGTAATGGCTTCGAAGAATTCATCCAAGGTGCCGAATCCACCAGGGAAAAGAATGAAGGCGGAAGCATATTTCACAAAGCACACCTTGCGACAGAAAAAGTAATGAAAATGGATCGGATGGGTCTGATAGGGATTCGGCTTCTGTTCGGCGGGAAGATGGATGTTCAAACCAACAGAAATGCCGCCTGCCTTCTTCGCGCCGCGATTCGCCGCTTCCATGATGCCAGGACCGCCGCCCGTGATGACCGCGAATTTTTGTTTGGCGAGGAGGTGTGCGGTCTGGACGGCCTTTTTATAGTAGATGCTGCTGGGCTTGGTCCGGGCGGAGCCAAAGATCGTCACAGCTTTGCCGATGCGCGACATGGTTTCGAAGGATTCGACGAACTCCGCCATAATGCGGAAGATGCGCCACGTGTCTTGACTTGCGAAATCGTAAATGCTTCTGTCCATAAAATTGAATTAGATTCCGAGGGTTGGCACAGGCGTCAACTCCTTATGTTGTCATGCTGGGCCGACGAGCCTCCATCCTATATATCGGCAATAAAGGATGAAATTAAACACGCTGGTGAGTTATCGAATGGCGCGCTGACGAAGCGCATGGTCAGCCAATACCAGGAGCGCCATGGCTTCCACCATCGGTACTGCACGGGGAAGGACGCAGGGATCGTGACGGCCTTTAGGTTTCAGAAGGGCGCTGCGATTCCTGATGTCGACTGTTTTTTGCGTCTGCATGATGGTGGCGGTAGGCTTGAATGCGATGCGAAAGACGATGTTTTCGCCATTGCTGATCCCGCCTTGAATCCCGCCGGACCGATTCGTTTTTGTGCCCACGCGGCCTTTGCGAACGACGAAAACGTCATTGTGTTCGGAACCGCGAAGCAATGTGCCGCTAAAACCAGAACCGATCTCAAATCCTTTGCTTGCGGGGAGCGAAAGCATCGCTTTGGCGAGATCCGATTCCAGTTTATCAAAGACGGGCTCACCCCAGCCTGCGGGAACGCCACGGGCAACACACTCGATCACGCCGCCGACAGAATCCCCGTCCCGCCGGACGCGATCCACAAGCGAAATCATTCTGGATGCCATCGAGGGTGAAGGGCAACGCAGAATATTCGATTCTACCTGGGCGAATGT
>JABDCI010000048.1 GCA_013288215.1 Verrucomicrobiota bacterium
GAATGTACAATGACTTAGCCTTACACTTGCGCTGGAACCATTTCGTGACCTAATTGAGATTGGATGAAATGTATTGGTAATGTGCCTGATGACGTGGCAAACAAACATTTAAAACAGCGTTCCGAATCGGCGAAACAAAATTCCAAATTGGCTAAAGCTTTGAATATGGATTCTGATAAGGTAAATGACTGATAGAACCCGTTATGTCGCAACGTTCACTACTCCTTTTGATCCTTATTTTCGGGATGCCAGCTTTTTCACGAGCTGAAACAGCAGAAGAATCATATTTGAAGAGCGCCGATCAAAAACATCAAAATGGTGATGATGACGGAGCGATTGCAGATTATACGGAAGCCATTCGTCTAAATCCCAAAGATTCTGAAGCTTACAGAGGTCGTGGAGCGGCTGAATTACGCAAAAAAAACTACGAAAAAGCTATTTCTGATTTTAATCAAGCAATTTTCATCAATCCAAAAGGGGCCAGAAATTTACACGACCGGGGTTTAGTTAAGTCCATAAAGGGCGATTATGATGGGGCAATCGCCGATTACGATCAAGCCATCCATTTGGATCCAAAGAGCGCAAAATTTTACAGTGCTCGTGGGTATGCCAGGATTATGAAAGGTAATTATGATGAGGGGATTGCTGATTGTACTGAGGCTATCCACCTAGATCCCACTGACGTGTATGCTTATAATCATCGTGCTCAGGCTGAATATGAGAAAGGCGATTACAACGGAGCAATTGCCGATTGTACCGAAGCTCTTCGTTTGGATACCAAAAATGCAGGGTTTTATTATTTTAGTCGGGGTAGTTCTAAAATAGAAATTAAGGATTATGATGGAGCAATTAGCGATTTAACAGAAGCTATCCGCCTGAATCCAAAGAATGAAGGGGCTTATATTAATCGTGGAGAGGCCAAGACAGCGAAAGGTGACCGTGAAGGAGGCATTGCTGATTTTAGTGAAGCTCTTCGTTTAAACCCACAGAATGCAAGGGCCTATGATGGTCGTGGATTGGCCAAAAGCATGAAAAATGATAACGACGAAGCTATTGCTGATTACTCCGAAGCCATCCGTTTGAATCCAGGATATGCAGAAGCCTATTCAGACCGTGGCATTGCGAAGTCCAAAAGGGGCGATTACGATGGGGCAATAGCTGATTATACGGAAGCTATTGGCTTGAACCCGAAGGTAGCGAATACTTATCGCAATCGTGGCCTTGCCAAGAAGAAGAAAGGTGACTATGAGGGGGCGATTGCTGATTATACTGAAGCCATCCGCATAGACCCAAAGATGGCAAAAGCTTATTACAGTCGCGCTCTTGTTAAAAAAGAAAAAGATGATCTTGAAGGAGCTGCCGCTGATTTTCGTGAAGCAAAACGTCTCGATCCAAAACTAGATGAAAGACCAGAGGTTAATTTTGGTGAAATGCCGCGGCGCGTTAATCCATCTCATATTTTGCCTGTTCTAGTTATCTGTGTAGGCTGTATTTTTCTTTTTCTGATAAAATCCGTAAGATCAAAATCTGAGGAAGCTATGTTGGGCTCAAGGCAAGTTGAAAGTGATGCACCAAGCGAAAATAAATCATCTGAATCGCTGTCTGTGTGCAGCTCAAAAAAAGTTGTCCGAATATATGGTCGTGATCTCGATGCGGAGTTTGCTCGGATGGAATTAGAAGCTGTCGGTATTCCTGCAACTGTTTGGACAGACGATTGTGGAAGCACGTATCCTTCTTTACAGCTCACAAATGGAGTTCGACTTGCAGTTGAAGAGAAGGATTTTGAGGCTGCTAAGCAATTGCTCGATAAGCTTACTGCCGACAGTGTCAAAACGCTTTCTGAGACTCCGCAACAAATCATGGAGAGATGGGCTAAGGACGAAAAAAACGACCAATCCAAGTCATAGGTTTCTACATTTGCTTGCTTGTTGTTGGAACGCTAGTCAGCATTTGTTTGGGTTCGACGAGAGCTTTGGCAATGGGTGCTGAAGTGAAGCTCTCGGTTCGAAATCCTAGGTAAGCAGGAGTGTAAACTCTGTTCTAAAAGTTCTGTCTTTTAACCAACTCAGGGAGCCATTTTTACGGAGGTCCATTCTTGAGGCTAGAGAAATAAGATTTTCTTTACTTATCGAAGGAGACGGCAGCTCTTTTCAAAAATCCATGGTCTGCCTTGCGCTCGTCATGTTACATTAGCATGCGGCGTGACCAATACTTCCAAATCTGCGGGATCGCGGTTTCGACAGGCGCTTCGTCGGGAGAAACCGCTTCAAATCCCGGGGGTCATTCATGCCTATGCGGCTCGCATGGCCGAGCGGATCGGTTTCCGCGCACTTTATCTGTCCGGGGCGGGCGTTGCGAATTCGTGTCATGCATGGCCCGATCTCGGAATCACGACGCTTCAGGACGTCCTTGAGGAGGTTCGCCGAATCACTCAGGCGACCATGCTGCCTCTTCTTGTGGATGCGGATACGGGATGGGGAAACTCTGCGCGCACGGTTCGTGAAATGATCCGCGCTGGCGCTGCCGCGATTCATCTCGAAGACCAGATTGCCGCCAAACGCTGCGGGCACCGTCCACGCAAAAAATTGGTGCCTGTCCTTGAAATGGTTCATCGAATCAAGCAGGCGGTGGATGCCCGAACCGATTCCTCCTTTGTCATCATGGCGCGGACGGATGCCACTGCTGTGGAGGGATTAAATGCCGCGATCGATCGCGCCTCTCTCTATCTGGAAGCGGGTGCTGATATGATCTTTGCCGAGGCGATGACCTCTTTGAGTGATTACCGGCAATTCGCTCACGCCGTGAAAGCGCCGATTCTTGCGAACATGACGGAATTTGGTGTCACACCCCTTTTTAATCAGCGGGAACTCGCAAAGGCCGGCGTCGCCATGATCCTTTATCCACTCTCAGCTTTCCGTGCCATGAACGCGGCGGCATTAGGTGTTTATCGAACCATTCGGAAAGAAGGTACACAGCGAAAAATGGTGAGGACGATGCAAACACGCAAAGAATTGTATGATTTTCTGGATTATGAAAAGCAGGAGCGCGACCTTGACCGGCAATGGAGGAGAACATCATGAGCTCAAAAGCCGGCGGGCTTGCGGATATTGTGGCGGGCCAAACGGCCATCTCCACTGTTGGCAAGGAGGGCGTCGGTCTGACTTATCGAGGGTATTCGATCGAGGATCTGGCCGAACGCGCGACATTCGAACAGGTCGCTTACTTGCTCATCTACGGGTTGCTTCCTTCGGCGGATGAACTTTCGGAATATACGAATCGTCTCGCTTCATTGCGCGAGCTTCCCATGAAGCTCAAAGCCATTCTGGAAGAGCTGCCTTCCGAAACTCATCCGATGGATCTCTTGAGAACCGCATGTTCCGTCCTTGGAAATCTTGAATCGGAAGGGAGGGATTATGATGCTGTTTCCATCGCGCATCGCCTTCTGGCGACGTTTCCTTCGATGCTCCTCTATTGGCATCATTTTCATCTTGCGGGGGTCCGGATCGAAACATCGACTTCGGAGAAATCTCATGCCGGGAATTTTCTTCGGCTGTTGCATGGAAAGCCGGCTTCAGAATTGCATCGGCGCATGCTGGATGTCTCGCTCATTCTCTATGCAGAGCATGAATTCAACGCTTCGACCTTCACGACACGTGTGATTGCTTCCACGCTTTCCGATTTTTATTCCGCAGTGACTGGTGGCATTGGAGCCCTCCGGGGATCATTGCACGGAGGTGCGAATGAAATGGCCATGGAACTGATCTCCAGGTTTCGCGAACCCGATGAAGCGGAAAAAGAACTTCTTCTCATGCTTTCGAAAAAGGAAAAAATCATGGGCTTCGGACACCGCGTTTATAAGAATGAAGATCCGCGGTCGAAGGTGATCAAGCAATGGGCAAAAAAACTTTCGACCGACGCTGGAAGAAAGGATTTATATGCAGTTGCTGAGCGTATCGAACAAGTGATGTGGCGTGAAAAGAAACTTTTTCCGAATTTGGATTTTTACAGCGCGGTGACGTATCACCTTGCAGGAATTCCCACGAACATGTTCACGCCGCTCTTTGTTTTCGCGCGCATCGCGGGGTGGTCAGCCCATATTTTGGAGCAGCGTGCCGACAATCGATTGATCCGTCCGACTGCGGCCTATATCGGTCCCCCTTCGAGAAGCTTCCCAGAATGATGGAAAGATCTCGCGTCCGTCCGTGAACCATCTTTATTTTTGAAATGCACAAGCCTGACACTGTTTTTTCAGTGATTGCGGATTACGTCCTCGATGCGAAAATCGACAGCCCGGAGGCGTATGAAACAGCGCGTTTATGTCTCATGGACAGTTTGGGTTGTGCCATGCTTGCACTCAGATACCCCGAATGCACCAGGCTGTTGGGACCCGTCGTTCCAGGCACCGTTGTTCCACAAGGCAGCCGAGTCCCGGGAACCCATTTTGTGCTGGATCCGGTTGAAGGGGCCTTTCAAATCGGAATGCTGATTCGCTGGCTTGATTTCAACGACACGTGGCTGGCCGCGGAGTGGGGACATCCTTCCGATAATCTGGGCGGTTTGCTTGCGGTTACGGATTTTTTCAGCCGTCAGCCGGGAGGAAGGCCCTTTACGATTCGAGATCTTTTGACAGCCATGATTCAGGCGCATGAAATTCAAGGCATCTTGGCTCTTGAAAATAGTTTTAACCGGGTGGGGCTTGATCATGTGATCCTCGTTCGCGTGGCGACAGCTGCCGTAGCTGTCCGCCTTATGGGAGGCAAGCGAGAAGAGATCATCAATGCCGTCTCCAACGCGTGGGTGGACGGTGGTAATTTACGAGTCTATCGGCATGCGCCCAACACGGGTTCTCGAAAATCGTGGGCAGCCGGTGACGCGACCAGCCGGGGAATCCGCCTTGCGTTGATGGCGATGAAGGGCGAAATGGGATATCCCCACGCGCTGAGCGCAAAAACATGGGGATTTTACGACGTATTCTTCAAAAGCAAGGCGTTTGTGCTTTCGCGGCCCTTTGGTTCTCATGTGATGGAAAACGTGCTCTTTAAAGTTTCCTATCCTGCCGAGTTTCATGCCCAGACTGCCGTGGAGTGCGCCGTTCAACTGCATGCCAAAATAAAAAACCGCTTGGAGCAGATAGATCAGATCACCATCACCACGCATGAATCCGCGATCCGGATCATCAACAAACAAGGTCCTCTCAAAAATCCTGCTGATCGGGATCATTGTCTTCAATACATCGTTGCGATCGGATTGATTTTCGGCGATCTCACTGCGGATCATTATGAAGGAACCATTGCGGCCGATCCCAGGATCGATGCGATTCGTCAAAAGATGGTTGTTGTTGAAGACCCGCAATACAGCAAAGATTATCTCGATCCCGACAAGCGCTTGATCGCCAATGCGGTGCAAATCCGTTTCGAAGATGGGACCATGACCGATAAGGTGGTGGTTCAGGCTCCCATAGGCCATCGCCGCCGCCGCAAGGAAGCGATTCCTCTTCTGATAGAAAAATTCAAAAAAAATCTTTCGCAGGTCTTTTCGTCAGATCAAATCCACGCTTTCTTGGATCTCTTCTCAGATGCGAAGCGTCTGGATCGAATGCCCGTGAATGAATGGATGGATGGTTTTAAGCTTCCTCATTAAGTGGCGACGCGCCACTTCGCGGGTCTTTTTTCCAGGAATGCCTTGATCCCTTCCTCGGCTTCTTTCGAATGCCGCGCGTGCATGTGCTGTTTGAGCGCGCGCTGAAGATCTTGTTTCACAGTCGTGGGCCAATGGGCATCGAGATTCTTTTTTGTTTTCAGAAGGGCGAGGGGGCCTCCCATAAGAAGGCTTGTTGTAAGATGGTGGATCTCGTGACCCATTTGTGCGGCAGGTGCCACCCGTGATACGAGTCCGATCTGTCGCGCGCGTCGTGCTTGGATCAGTTCGCCGGTCAGGAGCAACTCCCGAACATCCCGCTCACCCAGCTGCCGATGCAGGAAGGTGGTGACCAGTGCGGCGACGAGACCGCGTCGGACTTCGGGATATCCGATCAAAGCGTCCTCTGAAACGACCGCTAAATCGCAGGCCGACATAAGACCCGCTCCACCGGCGACGGCAGCCCCATGCACGCACGCGATGGTGATGAGAGGGCATTCATGAACCGTGAGAAGCATCCGTGCCACTTCGCGCGCCATGCTATCCGCCTTCTTGGGGTGGGAGGACTCTTCAAGATCGAGTCCGGCGCAAAAGGCGGGTCCTGCGCCTCGCAGAATGAGAATACGCTGAGAATTATCTTTCGCTGTTTTGTCGATGGCTCGGCAGAGCTCCTTCAGGAGGGCAGAGTTCAAGGCATTCCGTTTTTCAGGACGATTGAGTGTGAGAAAGGTGATCGGACCTTCTTGCTGCAGCAAAACAAGGGGTTGTGTGCTCATAGATTTAGCGTTTTCGCTTTTTGACCTGTGATATCTTCGGAACCAAGATCTTTAGTTCCAGGATGACTTGGCCCAATGTTTTGCCTTGAGAGTCGATGCGCAGGGAGCGGCTTCCTCCTCCCGCGAGGATGTCGGGCAGTATGAAATTAAATGCCTGCAAATGCGGAACCTCGTAACGCACGACTTTGCCAACTCCCAAGGGCTTGAAATAGCGTTCAACGACAGCAGCTGTCAGAACAAGATGCAGAAGTTGATAATTTCGTTTGCTTGTCGCAAAAATCGCGACATTCGCACTGGAACCTTTGTCTCCGCTGCGGGCGAAGGCGATTTCGCCGAGACGGATGCTGGATTTCGGAAATTTATTTGCAACGCGCACTTGAAAAGTCAGCTTAAGATTCGGAATCGTGGAGGAGTTTTTTTCTTTTCAATCAAACATGGCCAATATCCGAAGACAGATTGCACTTTTGGACGTCCTCCTGTGTAGCCGGTAATTCCTTGAGGTCCGGATGTAATGAGTGGAGCAATTTCTTTCGTGAATCGTTCCACTGCTTCGTGACGGGAATCCGCGACGCTGAGACGCAGCACGGTTTCCATGAATTTCTCGTCGCCTTGAGAGACGACTCCGGGCGCGCAAGCGCCGGTGCCGAGACACTCGATTTCGCTTCGCTCGAAAACAACGCCAATCCGTTTCAATTTCTCGAAAACAGCGGTTCCGCAACGGCGGGCTTTTGCAACCGCGTCCCGACCATAAATCGTCAACATGGCATGAGCTTTAAAGCCATCGCGATAGGTGGCGCTCACTTTGTAAGTACGGGTCGCCGCTCGGCCCTTAGCTCCGCGTACCTGCACACGATCCTTGCCAAGCGTTTTGAGGTCGATGCCAAGAAGTGAAAGCGTCACGTCCGGACTGAGATAGTTCCCAGGATCTCCAATTTCATAAAGAAGCTGTTCTTTCACGGTGCGTTCGTTGACTTCTCCACCCGTGCCTGGAGGTTTTGTGATCACGCACGAACCATCGGCACGGACTTCCGCAATCGGAAAGCCGATGTTTCCAGGATCCGGAGTGGCAAGCCAGTCAGTGGAGAATCCGCCGGTGACCTGAGTGCCGCATTCGATCAAGTGTCCTGCCACCGTCGCGCCCGCCAGCGCGTCATGATTTTCAAGCTTCCATCCGAAGTGATGCATGCATGGGCCGACGGTAAGGCTGGGATCGGCGACGCGGCCAGTGATCACGATTGAGGCGCCCGCATTCAAGGCATGGGCAATCGCGGGGGCACCGAGGTAGGCGTTGGCGGTGACGAGCTGGTCGGCCACGGTTGTGAGCGATTTGCCAGACTCCAAATGTTTAAAGAGGGGGTTCCGTGCGTCGCCTTTGAGATGTGCGGCAACATCATCACCCGCGACGACGGCAACTTTGAGGGGGTCACATCGGGCAGAACGCAGGATATCAAGACATGTCCTCGCGCAACCTTCTGGATTGAGTCCTCCCGCGTTGGTCACCACGCGGATTTTGGATCCGTTTTGCCAGAACGGAAGAAGAGTTCGGACGACTTCAATAAAATCACGCGCATAACCGAGGGAGGGATCGCGCTCTCGCTGGATGGCGAGGATTGAAAGCGACACTTCAGCCAGGTAATCAAGCGTGAGGAAATCGAGATGAGGTTGCTGCATCAGCAAGCGTGCGGGAGCGTCTGGACTGTCGCCCCAGAAGGCTTGTGCATTCCCGATGCGTAATGGCTGAGACATCATGCCCCCTCTGAGACTTCCACGAAGAATAGACACAAAACGAAAACGGATGGACCTCTTTCTTGGTGTTTTTGATGCATGCTTGTGGCTGAGTTATACTTGTAACACTCCCGTGTGGAATTTATGTGCAGGAGGGTCGCGCTTTGCCCATTCCAGCGTTTTCAGGAGAATGTCACGCGTATGGTGAGGCTGGATGATCGCGTCAACCCATCCGCGTGCCGCGCCATAACGGATGTCGGTCTGCGTCTCGTAATTTTGCTTCACTGTTTTTCGAAGCAGCTCAAGGTCTGCCTGCGATTTCTTTTTTTCCTGTGTGCGCTGCAGGATGGAGAAGAGCGTTTCTGCGGCTTGTTCGCCTCCCATGACCGCGTAGCGCGCATTTGGCCAAGCGAAGATGAAACGGGGATCGAAAGCTTTTCCGCAAAGGGCATAATTTCCGGCTCCGAACGAACCGCCCACGATGATGGTAATTTTCGCAACAACGCAATTGCTTACCGCGTTCACAAGCTTCGCGCCGCTGCGGATGATGCCGGACTGTTCGGCGTCGCGGCCCACCATGAAGCCTTGAACGTCCTGGAAAAAGACGAGTGGAAGCCCAGTCTCATTGCAATCCATCACAAATCGTGCGGCCTTGTCGGCGCTATCCGCGTAGATGACGCCGCCAATCTGGATTCCCGTGCTGGATGAATGCGATCGCGTGCGCTGATTGGCGATGATGCCCACAGAGCGGCCTCCGATCTTGGCGTAGGTTGTAATCAACGTTTTTCCG
>JABDCI010000049.1 GCA_013288215.1 Verrucomicrobiota bacterium
TGTGACTGCTGGGATCGAACGGATACGCAATTCCGAAGTCGGTGATCTTGATGGGGCCATCCTCGCGAATGAGAACATTGGTTGGAGTAAGGTCGCGATGAATGACTCCATGCGCTGAAATACCGGGATATTTGAAGTCATGCGCATAGGCGATCCCGCGGGCCACGCGTGAGGCGATGTAGGCAGCCACCTGCGGGAACACGAGGATCTTTTTTTGATGATGCAGCCCCACGAAATCCTCCAGATTGAAACCAGGAACGTATTCCATGATCATAAACGCTTCGTACGACTCGGTGATGCCGAGCGAAGAGAGGAGTTTTTCAAACCGAGAAGTGCCTCGTTCAAACCCATAGACGGTGACGATGTTGTGATGGTTCATCAAGCGCATGAGCTTCGCTTCGAGAATGAACGTTTTTTTCAACGACACGTCTTCCGGTGTATGCAGCATTTTCAACGCGACGGCACGAAAGGAATCGAGCGAGTCATATTCGTGAGCAAGGAACGCCCTGCCAGACCCCCCATCTCCCAGTTTCCGAATCACCTTATAGCGGAAACTGCTGCGAAGGATGCTTTGATCACTCGGAAACGACGCCCGGGAGACCCGGCCGCGCATCCTTCTATTGGGATGACGCCCGAGGCGCACCAACTCGCGTGTGGAAAGCTTGAGCGTCTTCATGGGATCAATATCGATTAAATTGTGGACGATAGCGAATCCCTGTCAATGAAACACATTCCCGACCGCTTCGAATTCGCGATTGTCGAGATTCAATCATGTCAAATTCCTTTCCCACTTGACGTGCCGACCAAAAAATGTCCGGTCCCTCCGTCGTAAGACGCGAACGAGCACCTCAACTTCGTCTGCTTAGTTGAATTGCACCTGGACCCGCTGAGTTCCTTTCCCAGCATGGGAAGGAGGAATGATGCCATTCGGCACATCCCTGCCCTCGACAGAAACACGCACATGGCCGGGCTGAAGCTTGGAATTTCGGTGAAAATGCACACGGTAGGTGACCCCGCGGTAAACGCGTTTTGCCGTGAATTCTTTCCACTGCTTCGGAACGCAAGGTGCGATCTTCAGTCCTTCCCATTCGGGACGAATGCCGATGATCCATTCGGTCATGATGCGATAAAGCCATGCTGCGGAACCCGTGTACCACGTCCATCCGCCACGACCAAAAAGTGGCGAGTCAGGTCCATCCACATTGCCAGGTGTGACATAAGGCTCGCACTGATAGAGGCGAGGCGCCATCCCGCGGTCGATCGGACAGAAGCTTTTGAAGAGCTTCCATGCCTTTTCGGGACGTTGAAGGAAGCACTCCATCTGAATCGCCCAGGTTCCGGCGTGCGTATAAAGTCCGCCATTCTCGCGAACACCCGGTGCGTAGCGGGTGAGATAGCCGACGCGGTCGTCCACTTTCTTGTACGCGGGATAAAGCACCAGAGGGCCATATTGACGATAGAGGTATCTTTCGACGGCTTTCAAGACCTTGGGAAGGCGCTGAGCGGGAACCATTCGGTTCATGACAGCCCAAGTTTGCGGGTTCAAATGGATTTTGCACTCCTTCGAACGGCGGCTTCCGATGCGGCTGCCATCATCGCAGCTCGCCGCCCAATACCATTCCCCATCCCAACCATGACGATTGACCACGTCATACAACTTCCGGGCTTCCTTTTGATAACGTTTGATGCGACGGCGCTCCGAAGACGAAAGCACTCCACGGCGGATCGCTTCTTCGACGCCGCGCGCAAACTCCTGGATGATGCCGTAAAGAAATTGTGCGACCCACACGCTCACGCCTTTTCCCTCCCAACCGGCCACGGAGAGCCCGTCATTCCAATCCCCTGTGCCGATGATGGGTAATCCCCGCGCATCGCGGCGGGCGAGTGAATATTCAATCGCCTTCCAGCAATGTTCGTAAATGGTCCCTGAATTGGGCTTCTTTCCTTTTTCCGGCAGATAAGGAGCCTTTTCGGTGAGCATTCGATAATCACCCGTCTCTTTAAGATAAAAGCCGGCGACATAAGGCAGCCAAAGAAAGTCATCCGAATATTGCGAGCGCGGGCCTTCGTTCGTGATCGCGTGCCACCAATGCTGGACGATGCCATCCGTGAACTGATGTTCCGCGTGGAGATGGATCTGGCGCTTCGTTCGCTCCGTTTCGAGGTGCAAAAAGATTTGGCTGTCTTGCAGCTGGTCACGGTAACCGAAAGCCCCGCCAGACTGATAATAACCGGTCCTGCCGAAGATGCGGCCGGAGACGGCCTGGTATTTCAACCAGCGGTTGGAGAGCAGATTGAAGGCGGCATCGGGCGTTTGGACTTCAGAAGCATCCAAATAACGGTCCCAAAATGTTCGTGTCGCATCAAACGCTCGCGCCACGTTCTGAGGACTCTGATATTTTTTGGCGAGAGAGTGTGCTTCGCCGCTCGATTTGGCGGCACCGAGGGTCCAGATCAATGTCTTGGATTCTCCCGCGCGAAGCTTCAGGCCGCAGCAAAGGCTCGCGATGCCGTCGTCCCATTTTCCGGTGGTTTTTGCAAGATAACGGCCTTCCTTCAAGGCGCGGGGATGTTGCACATTGCCATACTGGCCAATAAACGCGTCCTTGCTGCCAGAGAGATCACGAAGCCGAGCGTTGACGCTATGCCATGCCACATATTCCCAACTCCGATTCCAGTGCTGACCTTTCGCGTTGCAAATCGTCCAAAGGCGCTTTTTCGCGAGCATCAGGCGCTTCGCGGCATCAAGATCCGTTTCAATGAACGTCTTATGAAATTCGCGATGGCTGTCGGGGCCTTCCCCAAGATTCCATTCGAAATAGGACCAGGCCGAAAGATGGCGCGTTCGAGAAGAAAGGTTTGTCACCTTCAACTCCCAAATTTCAGTCGGGTCCTTCACGGGAACGAACACACGCAATTCCGTCTGGATGTCCGCATTGCGGGAAATGATCGTGCTATAGCCGATGCCGTGGCGGCACTCGTAAAAAGTGGGGTTCTGGCAGACAGGTTTCCAGGTGGCAGACCAGAATTTCCCCGTATCCTCGTCACGCACATAAAGATATTTGCCCCATTCGTCGACGATCAGATCTTGATTCCAGCGTGTGATGCGATTCAAGCTTGCATGCGTGCGCCATGAATAACCGCTCCCCGTCTGTGAAACGACGACACCGTAGTCGCCGGGACAAATCACGTTGACCCAGGGACGAGGCGTGTCCGGACGCTTGATGATATATTCCCGTCCATCCGCACTGAAGTAGCCGAACTCCGTCTCAAATTGTCTCGTGTTGGAATGTCGCGGCGAAGCTGTTTTTTTCATAATCGACCAAGGAATGTAACCAATGACAGGAAACAGGTTTACGGTTTAAAAAAAGATGGTTTTTGAGAAGTGGGGTTATGCAGGGATTGAATGCTCGTTGCAAGTAAAATATTAAGTCAAAATGGCAGCGGCCTGTTTCCCTTTGAATTCATGCAACCGCGTTCCAGATCGCTTTAAAATCACGACTTTCGAGGAACGCCGATCGAGGTGAAAAGATTTTGTAAGCGGCTCGAGTTGTTGAGCTTGCAGGTGCAGAGTCCATTCTCCATCCCGTGTGGCATCGTGATAATTCATGAGGAAGAGAAAGCCCTGATCCTTTCCCCATCGAAGCACGCCATGCACATCGGCGGGATCCATTCGAAGCGACAACGGGATTCCAAGCCACTGCATCCATTCCCGGACCATGTCGACATGATAATCAAACAGATGGGTCATTCCAAAACCGTAGACGAGCCATTGTCCCCTTTGGGCTGTAGATCCCTGGATCACACAGGGCGCACCAGCGGCGGTTTTTGAATGTACGACCGCATGTCCGGCCTCAAAGATCTGGATCGGTTGTTCCACGGCACACTCTGTCTGATGCCCATGAATCATGGATCGTTCTTTTGAAACATGGGGTTGGATTTTGAGGGTATGCGCCAAAATGAGGCAGGACTCGCCTTTGAGATTGCTGGTTGGGAGGCGCGGACCTAGGAGCAAGGTGCCGCCGGCGAGGACGTAGTCGGCAAGCTTTTGCTGGGTCTCCTCATCCATGAATTCCAGCGAAAAAACAGAAAGGCTCGCATGCTTTCTGAGTTCCTCCCTCGAACTGGCGAGAAGGTCGCAAATAGAAAAGTTGTAGCCAGCGATCTGAACGAGTCGCGCGAATCCGTCATAAAACCATTGCGTGCGGCGAAACTCGATTTGGCTGGCCCACGAGCCTGTGAAATATTCCGTCGCGTAATACGGCAGATAAAAACCCAGGGTCGTGTCGGCGACCTTGGTTGTTTCGGCAAGCGCCGCACCATGCTTCTTCAGAAACATTCCCCATTCATGAATGGGCGCCATGTGCTCGCGTTCCTCCCCTTTGAGCGAAAGAGGGGCCTGCCAGTCGTGATAGGTGCCAAAGAGCCCCATGCCGCATGGATTCACGCCACTTGAAAACATGTAGCAATTCACGCCGTTGAGGCCATGGGCAGCGGATGTTTTGATGTTCAGGTCGACATCCGAAGCATAAAGCCTTGGGCGGTCGCGCATGATGCCGGTCTGCAATTCCGCGCAGATGGTGGGACTTTCGGCATCGAGCAGCTTGGTGCATTCCGTCGTGATGGGAACATCGTGGAAGTTTTCGAAATCCAGCCGGCGCATCTGATATGCGCCACCGAAAATGGTCGACGGGGAGAACCGGGAGAAATCCCGGAACATCGATGTGGTCATGGGGCTAAAGACCCCTCGCCCCCGGACATCGTAGTCATAAAATTGCGGAGCATTTGCCGAAAGCGGCACCTGGATTCCCTGCTTTCGCGCCATTTTCCAAAGCTGATGATAATAGGTCGCGTAATAACGGCGATAAAAGAGCGCCCAGTCGAAGAAGATGTGGAGCGTCTCCAGGCTTACGTCGCCTTCAGGCTGAAAAATCTCATCAAATTTTTGGTACGAAACACCATAGGCTTTGTTGAGTTTATCGATATTGCCATATTTTTCGCTCAGGAAATCCTGATACATCTGGCACACGTGATCGGCGGAATCGGAGCCTTTGGCGAGCCAATGTGTCATGGCGATCTCATTGCAGAGCTGCATCATGATAAGATTGCCGCTCTCCGAAATCTGATGGGGCCGCAGGATGGGGAGAAGCTGGTCGTACCATTTGCCCACATATTTCAGAAAGAGAGGGCACATGTAAGAAAGAAGAGTCACCTCCGGATAGGCTGGCACACGCGAATTTTTGGCGAAAATTTCCGGATGATTTTGCAGAAGCCAAAGGGGAATTCCTTCACCCAAAATTTCCGCGTTGGAAACAGGGCCCACGCGAACGGAGAGATAGAGTCCCGCATCTTCAACGATCTTCAGGAAGCGAACAAGATTGCGTTGTGGATCCGTCCTGCCTTCGAAATCGAATTTGCCTTCTTCGTATTCATGGCAGCGCCATGGAATGTAGAAGCTGATTGTATTGAGGCCCGCCTTGCGCGCTTTTTCAACATGCAGCTCCCACACCTTTTCAGGCATGCGGAAGTAATGGATTTCACCTGAAAACATAAAGAACGGTTTTCCGTTCAAGGAGAACATCTTGTTGCGGACTTCAATCGAGCGAGGAAGAGGAGTGCGTGCCATTGGAGAGAGTGTTACATGGAACAGATTTTAAGCTCCGCGTCAATCGGCGGATGGAGGCAATGACGCTTGCCGGGCGCCTCGTTCGAGGTAACCGAGCAGCACAAAGAGAGGCCAGACGTTCCCCACCATATAGAAATCGAAATCGACCAGGGAGTGTAGCGCGAACGCAACGCCAGCACACCAGACAGAACGGACAACAACCGTCTTTTTGTGGCAATGGGCGCGCGCGACACGGATCAGAGTCCCTGGAAGGAACGCCAGAAACGTGAGAAGTCCGACGCATCCACTATCAGACCACATCTGGAGATAAGTATTGTGGGCAAGACGTGTGTTTTCGGCGTCTTTAGTTTTGTATTTTGTATAAAGTTTTCCGAAGGTCCCCGGACCCGTGCCCAGAAGGGGATGATCCCATCCAATTTGGAGCGCCGCTTTCCAATAATCGATCCGAGCTTCCAGCGTGCTTTTCCCCATCTCAAGAGCGGGGCGGCCATACCCCACGGCAAAAACTCCGCCAGCTGCCAAAAGCAGGAGTGAGCATGCCATGAAAATCCATTTCCAACGCTTGAATCCGGTGACGATCCCCAGGCCCAGCGTCGCAATGAATGCGGCGTAAGCGCCCTTGGAGCCCGATTTCCAGAGGCAATAGAGCATTCCCATGATGGCAGCCACGGCGAAACTTCCCCGAATCAGCTGAAATGGACGTGTCCCCTTGCCCGGCAAAAAGGACCAGGCCGCGACCATGAAAATCGCGCAAATGAGGAATCCACCCAAAGCATTGGGATAAACAAATGTAGAAAAAATTCGATTGCTCTGAATCTTGTGCCACAATTCCGGATTGTCAGCCGCGAGCGAGGGATGCTCCTCCAAATAGTGACGCGTCTCTTCAAGTCCGCCCGTCGCGTCGGAAATTCCTTTCCAGGACACCAGGAAGCTGGCCAAAACCCAGGCCAGAAGAATCCATCGAAGGTGATGATCACTGCGGATGAAAGCACCTCCAAGCCAAAATCCCGCGACGATGGAGCCCATGAGAGAGAGCGTGTGCAGACTTAAAATGGGATGCGTGCTTCCGAGCGCGGAAAGGAACTGCCCGGCCGCGAAGAAGGCTGGAATGAGCATCCAACGAGCACGCCGATCGGCGGGTTCCATGCAGAAGACGCCGAGAAAAAAGAGTGGCAGCAAGAACAGATAAAAGAGCGTTTCAGGCCAGCTTGCCAGGAGCCATTCCCATTCATGCGCGGGCCAGACCTGCATGGAATAGAAAATGACAGGCAACGTGAACTTAAGTGGGGCGAGAAACGAAAGGAGCGCCAAACCCAGAATGACAGAGAGTCGAAGTCGGTCCCGCATGGGAACTTCTGTAGGGAAAGGCCGTTCGTGTGTCAAATCGCACTCATCGCCCAAACCGCTTTGCAACATCCTGTTTGCCATTGGTTTTGCTCCATGGCATAATCTCCGGATATGTCGAAGAGCTTCGCGGGTAAAATCGATCCGCGTTTCCTGAAGGAAGAAGGACTGGAGATATTTACAGGGTGCGAGCTCCTCATCAAAGGACTTTTGGAGGTTGAGGGTGGCACTCATCTCTGGACGGGCTATCCGGGGTCGCCGGTTGCCGGTTTTTTCGACGTGATCGAATCGATCCGCGAGATTCCCAAGCAATACGGAATCCGCGCCACCATCGCAAATAACGAAGCCCTTGCCGTTGCCATGGTCAACGGCTCCCAGATGATGGGCCTGCGCTCCATCGCCGTCATGAAAAGCGTTGGTGTTCACGTGGCCTCCGATGCGCTTGCCATTGGCAATCTGGCCGGAGCGCACAAGAATGGCGGCGCTGTCATCGTGCTCGGAGATGATCCATGGAGTGACTCTACCCAGGTTCCCGCGGATTCCCGCTTTCTTGCCAAGCATCTGTTCATGCCCGTTCTTGAGCCGAGCGATCCCCAGGAATTAAAGGATTGGCTCGACGCGAGCTTCAAGCTTTCGCGCGCCTCGGGCTTTTACATCGGCTATCTGATCACGACGAACCAAGCCGATGGCGGTGGTTCCGTGCGCGTCCAAAGGAATCATTGGCCGGAAATCAATACGACGAACCCCGGCGAAATTCATACAGCCAGCATACCCGTCGAACAGACCGTGCTTCTTCCTCCTCGAACTGGAGTGAAGGAGGAGCAACTTGAAAGCCGCCGCCTTCAGCTCTGGCAGGAATCCGCCAAGCTTGGCCTTGATCGGCTTCTTTATCCCCATCCCGGCGCATCCCTGGGATTTATCACCTCCGGCCTAGCCTATTGCTACCTCGAGCATGCCTTATCGGAGATGGGCCTCAAAGGGAAGTTCCCGATTTTGAAGCTTGGCCTGACTTATCCGGTCGATCCGCATGTGGTCGAGCGCTTCGCTTCGCATGTTCAGAACATGGTGGTCATCGAGGAACGCCGCGGATTTTTGCAGGAGCAAATCATCACGATCGTGAATTCGCTTCACGCCAAGGGGATTCTGCCTCAAGCCAAGGCTGTTTGGGGCAAGGAACTGCCTGAAGGTGGCGCCCTCCCGTCCACGCTTGGCCTGAACCCCTCCATCCTCATCGAGCTGCTTTCACCGGTTGTCCTCAAAACAGGAGGCCACGACATGGCTGGACGCATCGAACGCGAACTGGCGTTGATCCGCCAAACCTCGACTTATGATGTGGATCTTCCGGATCGCACGCCTGCCTTCTGTCCTGGTTGTCCGCACCGCGATTCGTCGAGTGTCCTGCTCGATGTCAAACGGGATTTTCGCAGCATGGGGTATATGCGGAGCAAACATGGCCGCGAACCCGTGGACTTGTTGTTTCACGGCGACACGGGTTGCTACACGATGCTGATGTTTGAACCGAACAAAGACCTGATGCATAATTATTCGGGCATGGGCCTGGGCGGCGCCACGGGTGCTGGCATCGACCCGTTCATCACGAATAAACAAGTCGTCTTCATGGGCGACTCGACCTTTTTCCACTCCGGACAAGTTTCCATCTCCAACTCGATTAAATCAGGCCAGGACATCACCTATATCGTTCTCGACAACAAGACGACGGCGATGACGGGGCATCAAACGACCCCGGGAGAGGATGTGGACCTGCTCGGCAACCCTCAGTTCCAGCAAAGCATCGACCACATCCTGGAAGCGATGCTCGGCATGGGAACGACGGAAGTCGTTCG
>JABDCI010000050.1:0-8123 GCA_013288215.1 Verrucomicrobiota bacterium
ACGGGGCGCGAATATCTAGCCGGACTCCTTCACGATGTCGGCAAGGCCTTTATGGAACACCATTTCCCGCAGGAATTCCTCTCAGTGGTGGTTTATGCGATGGAACGCAATTGTGGCATGAACGAAGCCGAAAAGCGATTACTCGACATCACGCACGCCGAAATCTCTGAAATGCTTTGCGAGAAATGGGGGCTGCATCGGGAGATCGTACGCGCCGCACGCTTCCATCACGAGCCTGACTCCCCCTTCAACAAGGATCTTGTTGAACCTGAAGGCGAGAAACTATTGGCCACTTGCATCTGCGTTGCCGATTCGCTCGCAAATGTGATGCGCGCGAATATTCAGGGCAGCAAACATGTTGGAATGCCCTTCGAATCACTTCCCGAATGGAAGCTGTTCAAATCATTCACGCCTAGAACGAGTCTCAATCTTGATGTCGTCAGTGAGCTGCAGCTCGCCCGAGAAGCGCTTCAAATCGCCGCTTAGGAACAGTTATATTTTATAAAAGCCCGGGAAGCTGTTGAAGTCGATGGGATGATCAGGAAATACCTTGGCCAGATCTTCCTTGCCGATACCGAAGTGGCGGACGCAGGCTTCACTAAAGATGTTCCTGTAATCGGTGGTGACTGCCAGATCCCGATTCTCGAATAGCTTGTCGGGAGCAAGCGTGGGCCATTGTCCAAGGACCTTGCCTCCGCGGACCGAACCACCCAGCACAAAGAAACAGGTGCCATGGCCATGATCGGTGCCGCGATTTCCGTTTTGATGCACGGCGCGACCAAATTCGCTCATGGTAAGAATCAGGGTATCAGACATCCGGTCGCCTAGATCACGGTAAAATGCGGCGATGGCCCGGGAAAATTCCCTCAATCGATTGGCAAGTTGTCCCTGAGCTGCTCCTTGGTTGGCATGAGTGTCCCAGCCGTCAATGTCCACAAATGCAATTTCAAGGCCAACGTTCGCTTTGATCAGTTGCGCGACTTGCATCAGCGAACGTCCGAAGACCCCCTTGGGATAATCGGCGCCAGATGTCGGCCGGTATTTTGAAGGATCGGCGCCCTTAAGCATGGAAATAGCTTCAAAGGATTCGCGTCCTGTTCCATGGAGAACGTCTCCTACAGCGCTTTCATACATGTTTTCGAAACCGGCAGCAGCTCCCGCCGAATTGTCTGAAGAACTCGAGCCGTTACCAGAGGGAGCCACTCCGAAATGGTCCAGATCGCGAATGGCCAAGGCCTCATGTTCACCCTGGAGCGCGCGGGGAAGAATGGCTCCCATTGCCACGGCGCGGAATGGGGCGACTTTTGCATGATCCTCGGGGCATTGAACGAGAAGCCGATTCAGCCAGCCTGAGTGAACACTTTTATCGGACGCAACCCCTGATTCCATGAAATCCTGTGCGTCAAAGTGGGAACGCGTATTGTTGGGGGATCCACAAGCGTGCATGACCGCCAGATTGCCCTCCTGATAAATAGGCAAAAAAGCTTCCATCGCCGGATGCAGGCCGAAATAGCCATCCAAATCCAAACTTGCTGCCGCTCCAGCGCTTTGTGAAGGTTGCGCCAACGCGATTTCCTTGCGTGCCTGATAATAAAAAGGATCACCATAAGGCGCCACCATCGAAAGACCATCAACAGCCCCTCGCTGAAACAGACAGACGAGTGTTTTTCGTCCTCCTGAGGCCTGGGCCGCTTCAGCGGCAAAAACGGCTTTGTGTAAAAAAGAGGGGCCCCACAAACCATAGGCACCAACCGTGGCAAGGGCAATTCCCCCCCGTTTGAGAAACAAGCGACGGGATATTTTCATAATTTTATCCTCTGGTTATCTTCTTTGAAATTCCGGCGAACCAAGAATGAGAGCTGTCAGCTTTCGCACATCCACAATCTTGCCTGTTTCGTCCGGCAACGTCTTGGCCAAGGTCTGTCGGGTGGTTTCGGAAACCTCTCCCTGTAAGAGCATATCTGTCAAACGGTTTAGAACCTGCGTGGGTTGATCGGCATCCACTTCTTTGACCAGGGACTCGGGGGAAATTTCCACGTCCGAAAGAGCCTGGCTCGTCAATGCCAGCGCAAAATTCAACCGCTCGATCAGGGCGCCCGTGCTGACCCATTTGGATGAGATCTCTGAATAACCGGTCGGAAACGTGTAGGCAAAGAGAGGTTCTCCCATTTCGAAAATGGACCAGTTGAGCGATTTGCGCTTTGCTCCAGAAAGCCTCTCAGCTCCGTGCCCGATAGTCCCTGCGCCCTCGGCCGCCGCCCTTGCCTTCGCATAAATTTCTTTGTCTGGAGGCACTAAAAGACCGTTGGTGGCGCGGACAGCCGAAACTGCAAATTCAAAAGGGGATTTGATCTTTGAGCGATAAGCTTGAGGCGAAAAGAATTCGGGGCTCGTGATAATTGCTTCGACCACTTCGCGCAAATCACCGTTGCTTTGCTGAAAGACTCCCGCCACCTTTTCAACCAGTTGAGACGGGGGGTCATCGCAAACAAATCTCTGGCAAAGTTTGCGGGAGATAAATCGGGCCGTCGAAGGGTGCGAAGCAAGAATATCGAGCACCGTTTCGCCGTCTTCAATGCCACCATCCGGAGGAATGTGATGTCCTAAGACAGTCTTTGCTCCATGGTCATGACGACGGGGTGCGAAACGGAACTCGCCTGTGGCCTGATCGAAAGTCCAGCCTGTAAAGCAACGGGCCACTTCTTGAACGTCCTGCTGGGTATAGCCTCCATCCACTCCAAGCGTATGAAGTTCCATGATCTCGCGACCGTAGTTTTCATTCAAACCGCCTTGTTTTTTCGAGGAGCCTTGCGCTGCCGCTGCTCCAGGGCCAAGCCTTTTATCGATGGCGGCATCGCGGGCTTTTTGCTGCGCAGGAGTCAGTGTGACGCTGATCGAGTTTTGCCAGTTATCCAGATAATAGAGCATGGCAGGACTCCGAGCACTGGCTTCCAGGAGATCCCGAAATTTTCCGAAGATATGGGGACGGATGACTTCCCGGTCGTCAGTGACTTTGAGAACACGGCATTGCTGTTTTTTGACGTCAATATTGAAGTGGTTACTCCAGAAATCGACAAGGACTTCCTGAAGCTGGCGGTCGGAAAAAATAGCACGGATCAGTTTGGCTTCCTGAAGTTCACCTACCGCCCGAAAAGAAATCCGTGAGGCTGCCATGGCGAGTTTCGCATTCGGACTGGATTTGTCCGGCTCTGCCACGGGCTTTTCAGGGGACGGAGACATCTCAGTCTGGTCGCCTTTCATTTCGGATTCAGCCTTTTCCTTCTGCTCTTTCTGCTTTTGAATAAAACGGCGCGTTTCAGCGTGCAAGTCGGCGAGAAGCTCCTTGTTGGTCATCTGGAGCGTGTCGAATTGCTCGAGCACGTGTTCCACAGTGGAATCATCGATTTCCTCAGGATGGAGCTGCTGACGCATGTAAGATTCAATGCCGATTTTTTCGATTTTTTCGATATCACCGGGCGAAGGGCCGAAACCCAGCCGATTGAGGACATGAACGATTTTTTGACGAGGGGAAAGAGATCCACTCTCCTGTGCATGAAGCGTGACGGAGAAGGAGACCAAAAGGAGCGCCATCCAATAATTCGACATGAGGTTAAGGATAAAGCACCCGTCACGGGATAAAGTTTCTGCAAACCCGCCCCTATTTTTTAAATGGAGTCTCATGACGTTATCCTCTCTGCCCGCTTGCCACCGCTTCCCGGATTCTCCAATAGATATCCCTGGCCATCTTTTGTTTCCCTGCATTGTAAACATCGGGAGATGAGCCGCGGGCCTCATCCAGGATCTTTCCAATGTCCGTCACGGCTAAATTGGCATGCGTTCCTTGGACACCCTTTTGATTCAAATGATTTGCCACCCCAGCAAGTATTTGCTGTCTGGTCATCGGCCATTGATTGTAATCAGCTTGCATGGCTTTGTCCAAACGTTCAACCCACTGGCTTACGGGATCCTGGGTTTTGGAATGGACTCCACCCGCTGTGCTGAGTTGCGGTTTCGCCTCCTTTTTTGCAACAGGCGTGAGGGAGACGTTCAATTGGGCAAAATGGTCTTCTTCGATGGTCACTTCCTTTTCGACATTCTGATATCCATCAAGCGAAATCTGAACCGTGTATTTCCCGACTGGCACCTCTGGAAATGTTGCAGGGCTTGATTGAGATCGGGCTCCAAACATCACCATCGCTTGTTCCGGCTCTGTTCTGACATACAAACCTCCGAGTTTTGCGACAGGCATGGGAAGAGATGCAGCGGATGGTTGCACTTTGGGCGATTCCGATTTTTGAGAAACGAACGGGATCTCTTTTCCCGGCGCCGGATTGCCAGAATGAATCCATAATTTCCATCCGATCAAAATCAAGATGCAACTTGCGAGACCGAAGACGGTCCATCCGAGACGCGGCCGTTTGGCGGACAGATGGGGCGTAGGCGCGTTGAATGGATGGCCCGCAGGGGCAATGGTGGGAATTTGAGAACTCGGTTCAGGAGTTGAAGGAGCCTGGGTAAAATCACCATCCACTTCCTTTTCGGCAATGCTGTTCTTTTCCAGGACACGGACAACCCTACGATCTTCAACCCCAAGGCTGGAGAAAAATTGTTCCGAAGAAGACTCGATGGGATGGTCTGCCGCGAGAGGCCGAATGGCATCCAGAATTTCAGTAGCCGATTGAAAGCGTTCATTTTTATCCTTGGCTGTCATTTTTCCAATCAACGAATCCAACGCCATGTTCAAATCAGCATGCAAATTGACAGAGGGAACGGGTTCCTGAAGGTGAGCAATGCAAATAAGGGAACTGGATGAGTGTTGGAACGGGACGCGCCCGGTGAGCATCTGAAAGAACGAAATGCCCAGTGCGTATAAATCACTGCGATGATCCACTGTTTTTGAATCTTTAATCTGTTCCGGACTTATGTAATTGGGCGAGCCCATGATCATGCCCGTTACGGTCATGCTGAAATCGGAGTTGAGACAGTCCTTTGCCAGCCCTAAATCCATGATTTTGAGGGTCCCCTTCATATCTATCATCATGTTATCCGGCTTCATATCGCGATGGATCACATGTTTGCTGTGAATGTACTCCAAGGCTGTGGCTGCCTGAATTAACCAGCTGAATGCCAGCGGAATGGGAAGGGCTCCACGTGCTTGAATGATTTCAGCGAGGCTCATTCCTTCCACGTATTCCATGGCGATGAAGGATTGCCCTTCAAATTGGTCGCAATCAAAAACCGGGACAAGGTTTGGATGTGAAAAGGATGCGGTGGCACGAGCCTCCCGTAAGAAGCGTTCCGTGGAATCGGGGTCGTGTGAAATATGAAGGTTGATGACCTTGATTGCGCAGAAACGACGCAGTGTTTTATGACGTGCGAGAAAAACAGACCCCATTCCTCCCTGGCCCAATTTTATGAGGAGATTGTACCGCCCGAAGCCGATGATTTGGGAAGATGGGATTGTTTGTCCCATGCCAGTTGGTTCAGTCTTTCCCATTCAAGAAGAGTACTTTGTATGAACAAAGGCCGAGTCTGTGACACTAGTCACACTATAAAGGACCCATGAGAGGAAAACAAGTTTTGGTTAGAAGAAAACAAGTTTTGATCTGCCGCTTCCTCGGGAATGACAAGCGCCACAGGCGCAATCTCATGACTTCCTCATCAGCTGGCCGAATGTTGTGGCAGATCAGGAACTGGATCCGACGGTCGTCCAAGGATCTGATCGTCACCCTGGTTTTATCTCGAATTTGAGATGCATCACTCCGGATGTGCCGAGCCCTCAAAGCCGCGAAGCCTCAAGCTATTTGTGACAACGCAGACATCGCTCATCGCCATCGCCGCACTTGCAAGCATCGGACTGAGAAGCCATCCCGTGAAGGGATAAAGGACTCCCGCCGCAATGGGGATGCCAAGGGCATTATAGACGAAGCTGAAAAAGAGATTTTGCCGGATGGCACGCATCGTCCGCCGCGAAAGCCGGATGGCATCGACGACACCTGTAAGACTGCTGCGCATGAGTGTGATGTCACTGGCTTCGAGTGCGACGTCGGTTCCGTTACCGATCGCAAACCCCACATCGGCGCGGACCAATGCAGGGGCATCATTCAACCCGTCACCCACCATGCCTACTCTTCGGCCCTCACTTTGGATGTCCCGGATCTTATCCGCTTTTTCCTGCGGCATGACTTCCGCGAAAATCCGCTCGATGCCCACCTCGTGCGCAATCGCTTCGGCCACGGCTTTTTGATCTCCCGTCATCATGACCACTTGCAATCCCATCGCTTTCAGGCGGGAAATCGCTTTCGCAGAGTCCGGTTTCACACGATCGGAAATGGCCAGGATGCCGACGCATCGTCCATCCACCCTTACCATCACAGGCGTCTTTCCCTGCGCTGCAAAAGCGCAAGCACGCGCCTTCACCTCATCTGAGAACAATTCTCGCCCCATGCGCGCCACCTCGACACGCTTTCCATCAACCTGCCCCTCGACACCCACCCCCTGCTTCGCATGAAATCCCGAAGGCTCGCTCAATGCGATTTGTTTCATGGCGGCATAGGTTAGAATGGCGTGAGCCAGCGGATGCTCGGATCGTCGCTCCACAGATCCTGCCAGCCGCAGCAGCTCATTCTCGGAAGATCCGGCGTCAACCCAGATTCCCGTCACCTCCGGCTTTCCTTCCGTAATGGTTCCCGTTTTGTCCAGCACGACGGTTTGCAAGGTCGCAGCGGCCTCCAGGGCTCCGCCGCTTTTGATCAGCACGCCGATCTCAGCGCCCTTTCCGGTCGCCACCATGATTGCCGTGGGAGTTGCCAGGCCAAGCGCACAGGGACAGGCGACAATGAGAGTTGTGACCGAAGCGACCACCGCAAGGCCGAAAGCATGCGGCGGCCCCCAAACCAGCCAGCCGGCGAAGGTGAGACAGGCGAAAATAATCACAGCTGGCACAAAGTATCCACTTATGACGTCAGCGACACGCGCGATTGGCGCCTTTGTGTCCTGCGCTTCCTGCACCATGCGAATGATTTGCTGCAATACCGTATCAGCCCCCACTTTCGTCGCTCGAAAACGAAAACTTCCGGTAAGATTCAGCGTCGCTCCAATCACGGGATCCCCCGTCCTCTTTTCCATGGGGAGGCTTTCACCCGTAAGCATCGATTCGTCCACCGACGACGCACCATCCTCAATCATCCCGTCGACTGGAATCTTCTCTCCCGGCCGCACCACGACCCAGTCTCCCACGCGCACCTCTTCCACGGGAATGTCGATTTCCTTTTCGTCACGAAGGACGCGGGCGGATCGCGCCTGTTTTCCGAGCAGGCTGCGCATGGATTGGCGCGTGCGTCCAGTTGCGCGTTCCTCGAGTCTTCGTCCAATCATGACCGTAACGATAATCACGGCAGCGGCTTCAAAATAAAGATGCGGTTCCTCGCCCATGCGCCGCCACCATTGCGGGAAGAGGGTTGCCGCGAGACTGTAGAAATAGGCAGCTCCCGTCCCGACAGCAATCAGCGTGTTCATATCGGCGCTCCGCCTTTTCAAGGAAAGCCATGCTC
The DNA here is from genome assembly GCA_013288215.1 of Verrucomicrobiota bacterium. Lineage (GTDB taxonomy): Bacteria > Verrucomicrobiota > Verrucomicrobiia > JABWAM01 > JABWAM01 > JABDCI01. The sequence goes on from JABDCI010000050.1 coordinate 7,554, forward strand.
CGTGAAAGAAAGACCTGCCGGGGCCAAACACCACGGGGGTCGCCAGCGCGAGCAGGAGCCACCTACGCCCAACCATGTGAACCTGTCCCATGCTCAGGACAAGGAGAGGGATCGAGAAAAACAGGGCCAAAATCATGCTTCCTGAAAAAAAGGATCCTTCGTGCTCTTTCACATGCGACGGTTGGGATGCCGCACGATGGGCATCATAGCCGGCATCGCGCACTTTTTGTGTCAATTGCTCTTCTCGAAGAACCCCCACTTGATATTGGACACGGGCTTCCCGGGTCGCAAAGTTCACATGAACCGAAGTGACGCCCTCACAGCGTTTCAGCACGTTCTCCAGGGTCATCGCGCACGAGGCGCAGCTCATTCCACCGATCTGGAATCGGACTTCTTCAATCCGTCCGGATGCTTCGGCCACTCCATGAATAGGCATGGTTTTATCATGAACGTTTCGACTGCAAATTCAAAGGACGTCGTGGCCCCGGTCTTTCTTGCGGCTTGCGCTTCCTTGGAACAAAAGCTACGCATGAGGGATGGCACTCGACGACATTTTGTTGGAATCCGAAG
>JABDCI010000050.1:8192-8384 GCA_013288215.1 Verrucomicrobiota bacterium
CGAAGAAAAAATGATCAAGACCACGGAAGTCGTGCAACACGAGTTTTCCTCCATTCGAACCGGGAAAGCATCCTCCGCTCTCGTTGAAAACATCATGGTGGAGGCGTATGGCACCCAGGTAAACATCAAACAGCTTGCCGGGATCACCACTCCCGAACCAAGACTCTTGGTGCTCCAAGCCTTCGATCCCTC
>JABDCI010000051.1 GCA_013288215.1 Verrucomicrobiota bacterium
TGTCTTGATGCGGCGGGCTTTGATGTGACGGTGATCGGATTTCAAACCTTGCCCTGGCAATCCTCGCTCGATGGTGAGCTTTTGAAGTCAAAACCCTGGAAGTCCAGGGTTCTGACGCTTCATAACTGTTCGTGGCTGCGGCGCTGGAAATGGAAACGCTGCCGCATTCGGGCGCAAGAGCGTGTTCTGCTGGAAAACAGAGACCTCGATTTGCTTTGTGATGCATTTGCTCCATGGCGCAAAGATGTTCTTGCTTGGATTGCCGAAATCCGGCCGGACATGATCATTTGCCATACGCTTCCAGGGATCGCGATCGCGATTTCCACGCACCAGCGTCTTGGAATTCCCTTCGGAATCGATCTTGAAGATTATCATCCTGGCGAACACGGCATGGATGAGTCCTCACGGGAAAATCAAATGGCTCGCGTCTTGCTCGAAAAATCGTTGCCTCTTGCCGCGTACGTGACCGCCGCGTCTCCCCAGATTGCCGATGAAATGGGGCGTCGTTTTGGTCGCAGGGGAATCATTCCGATTTTAAACTCCTTCGAGGCAAAAGCCGTGACATCGATCTCCAGAGAAGGGGGCCTCAGCATGTTCTGGTTTTCACAAACGATCGGCCCCAAGCGAGGATTAGAAGACGCAATTGATGCATGTGCGAGGCTTCACGGAGATTTTTCACTGACGTTGATGGGTCATCTGCCACGCGGTTATGCGCAGGAAATCCGCAACAGAATCGCGGCTCGCGGGTTGACACAACGAACCTCGATTCTTCCATGGTGTTTGCCGGATCGTTTGATGCTGGAAGCGGCGCGGCATGATGTTGGGCTTGCTCTGGAACTCGCAAACACGCTGAACAGCGATCTCTGCATTAGCAACAAGATCTTGCTTTATGTCGCATCAGGTTTGGCCATCGCAGCAAGTCGCACCCGCGGTCAGTCATGGGTTCTGGAACAGGCGCCCGGCATGGGTTTTTTATATTTGCCCGGCGACGTTTCGGCTCTCGCAGCGGGCCTTCAACACTGGATTGATGACAGGGAGGGATTGCGAAAGGCACGCGAACATGCTCGAAAAATCTCAGCCGAAGTGCTTTGTTGGGAAAAGGAAAAGACCCGCTTCCTGGAAGTTGTTCGACGTTCCATGCCCAAATGAAAATCCTGATTACGGTCGATCCTGAGATTCCGGTACCACCGAAGCTTTACGGAGGGATTGAGAGAGTGGTTGATTTGCTTGTTTGCGAACTCATCAAGAACGGGCATGTCGTCACGCTGCTCGCTCATCCAGAATCGCGCACACCAGCGGATCTGCGGGGATGGCGGACGCGGCGCTCCCAGCACGGACTCGACCTGATCCGCAATATTATCCACGTTGATGAAGTTTTCCGAAACGAAGGACCTTACGATCTCGTTCACAGTTTCGCTCGCATGGCCTATTTGATTCCAATCCTTCCGACGCGGGTATCGAAGATTCAGACATATCAGCGTCAAGTTACGATGCGCAATGTGCGCTGGGGCTCGCGTCTGGCCGGGAGGACCATTGGTTTCACGGCGTGCAGCCAGGTTCTCGTCGATTCCGCACGGTGTGGACGCGAACGATGGGAAACCATTCCTAACGGAGTCTGTCTGGAAAAATACCGATTCGTACCCGAAGTTCCAGCCGGCGCACCTTTTGTTTTTTTGGGCCGGTTTGATCCTGAAAAAGGCGCTCATCACGCCATTGATTTGGCGCATCGCATGGAAAAGAAGCTCATTCTGGCGGGTCCAATTGGCACCGGAAAGAACGCCCAGAAATATTTTGACCGCCAAATTGCCCCCCACATTGACGGAGAGCAGATCAAGTACATGGGCGAGTTGGATGATGTGGACAAAGGGGATCTGCTGGGGCGGGCGGCAGCCCTTCTCTTTCCTATTGAATGGCAGGAGCCCTTCGGCATTGTCATGGTCGAGGCGTTGGCGTGTGGCACACCCATTCTGGCGTTGCGGCGAGGTTCTGTGCCGGAAGTGGTTCATCATGGCGTGACCGGATGGATCGCTTCGAATCTTGCGGAGCTCGAAGAGGGGGCCCGTCAAATAACACAGTTCGACCGCAAAGCGTGCCGGCAACAAGCCGAACAGCGATTTTCCTCCGTTGTGATTGCGAAAAAATATATGCAGCTTTACGAAAGCATGCTGGCGCAGGCGAACTGATCCATCGAAACCCGTTTTCTTCATGACGTTTTCCCGGCTGAAACATGTCTGGCTCGTTGCGGCACACTTCCCCCCTTCGAATCTAGCGTCCGTCCATCGTGCACGGCTTTTTGCGAATTGTCTTATTCACGAAGGTTGGGATGTGACGGTTTTGACGGTTAATCCACAGTTTTATGAGGAGCGCCTTGATCCCGATCTCGAAAAGCTCGTCCATCCTGCGGTGCGCGTTGTCCGCGTTGGAGCCATTCCGGCTGGTTGGACACGTCCCTTTGGGTTGGGTGACATCGGCATTCGAGCCTTTTTGTCCATGCGGGAAGCGTTAAACGAGGCGATCACAAAAGGAAAAGTGGACCTCGTCCACATTACGATTCCATCCAACTATCAAGCGCTCCTTGGAGCCGCGCTCTCTCGCACGTCTCGCGTCCCTTACATCATCGATTACATCGATCCTTGGGTGCTTGAGAGAAACGATATTTATCCTTTTTTATCCAAGGAAAGCATGTCGTTGGAACTGGCGCGCATCCTGGAGCCCATTGCGGTGCAGCACGCCTCCGGAATTCTTGGAATCACCGAATCTTATTATGCAGGCGCCGTAAGTCGGAATCCCCACCTCCGCCATATTCCGAAGCGCGCGCTCCAATATGGCATGTCAGAGTGGGATTTCGAGCAGGCCGCCCTCAATCCGGTGCATCCCCGCCGGCTCGATCCTCGCGGACGATCTCCGCAACTCGTGTATGCAGGAGCGTTTTTACCGAAAGCCGTGTTGCCGATGCGTGGATTGTTAAAAGGGATGGCGAAAGTCAATCGCGCCGAACGAAAGGATGATCCCGTGCGCCTGCTTTGTCTCGGCACCGGCGTGTCGGCAAAGGGTGGGGAACAAGTGCGGCAGATTGCAGAAGATGTCGGAGCCGGTGAGTGGTTGACAGAATTTCCAGAAAGACACGATTACCTCGAAATTCTTGCGACATTGAAAGCGGCGGACGGGATTGTGATCGTAGGCTCGACCGAGCCACACTATTCTCCTTCAAAACTTTTCCAGGCGGTGCTCGCGCGACGCCCCGTCTTGGCATTGCTGCATGAAAAAAGCGAAGCAGCGCAGATCATGACGCAAACAAATGCAGGTGTGGCAGTCCTCTTTGATGCACACCCAAATGAGAACCATCTTTCGCGTCAATGCAGCCGGGTGCTTCAACATTGGCCTTCGTCGAGCCCGGAAGTTCGCTGGGAGGCATTTCGGCCGTACCTCGCCGAATCGATTGCGCATGAGCTCGCGTCCTTTTATGATGAGGTCCTGAAGTTTCACGCGGAGAACGTTTCGTGAAATCCCTGGCCATCGTTGCGACCCATCCCATTCAATATTACGCGCCTCTTTACCGCGCGCTTGCGTCTTCGGGCAAAATCGAGTTGAAGGTTTTTTATGAACGGTTTCCGACCGAGGAGCAGCAGGGCCAGGGATTCGGCCGGCCGTTCAAGTGGGACATCGATCTGCGCTCCGGCTATGAGTCTGCTGGAGAGACGGCCGGAATGAACGAGCTTTTCAAAGGCATCGCAAGCCACCGATGGCATGCCATCCTGGTCCATGGCTGGCATTCCCAGCTTTACCGTAAGGTGATCGGGCAGGCATGGAATGCCCATGCTCCGTTAATGGTCCGCGGAGATTCCCACCTCCACACCGATCGCAAGCGGTGGTTGCAATGGCTTAAAACGCCCATTTACCGCAATCTGCTCTCAAAATTTTCCGTCTGTTTCGCCGTAGGGACATGGAGCGCGCAATATTACCGCCACTATGGGGTTCCCGACCACCGAATTGTCCTATCGCCCCACTGCGTGGACAACACGCGACTCCAGCTGCAGTCGGTCCAGCTGCGAACAGAACGCTCCCAGTTGCGTGATGCATGGGGAATTCACCAAGATGAATTTGTTTTTGCGTTTGTTGGAAAAATGATTTCGTTAAAACAGATTTCAGATCTCATCATGGCTTTGGCCGAACTTCGGGAAAGCCGTCCTGAGCTGAAACTGCGCGGACTTTTGGCTGGAGACGGGCCGCTGCGCTCTGAGCTCGAAAAGCTCGCGGCTCGGCTGAATGTGCCAACGACATTCACCAGCTTCCTGAATCAGTCCGAAGTTGCCAAGGCTTACGTCGCGGCCGATTGTCTTGTGCTTTCATCACGGAGTGAGACATGGGGCCTCGTAGTGAACGAAGCCTTGGCGTGTGGCTTGCCCTGCATTGTTTCGGACAAAGTTGGCTGCGGAGTGGACCTCATCGTGCCGGGAGTCAACGGGTTGATCTATCCACAAAGCAACGTTCCCAGGCTGGCGGAACGGCTGGCGGTGGTTGCGGGCGGCGAATTGCGGCTGAATTGCGGGGACAAGCGTGTGCGCGAATTGCTTCTCAAGTTTTCGCCGGACAGAGCCGCGCAGGGTATTCTGCGGGGAATGGAGATATGCCGAGGATAATACAGCCGGCAAAGTCGGCTCATGCAGAGCCACCCGGAGCGCCCCCCGATAGGATGCCGCATCGGGCAGGGCGTCGCGCTTCCGAACCTCTTGATTTTTTCTCGCTCCTATTGTGGGGAATGCTCGCCATCTCGCTGAAACAGGCTTTCGCGTCATCCTCCTCTTGGGGGGTCGCCTGGGTCGCATTAGGAGCGGTTACCCTCATCGTTCGCCGATGGTTGCCTGTGCATCTGATTGGCGTGATGGAAGCCCCCATTTTCCTGGCAATCTTGAGCTATTCTGTAGCCACCCTCTATCTCGCCTCCGAAACGCAGGCGTACGATCTGGCGCATGATCCTTTTCTCGACTCGACGATGTGGCTCGCGTGGGCCGGCATGGCATGTTTTCTGGCAGGCATGGTCCTGGCATTTCGTGGTCGCAAGGTGCGGGAGCGAAAGAATGCGCATGTGGTGACCGTGACGGAAAGGGAGGCTGTCCTCCTCTTTTTTGCAGGCATGTTTTTTAGTGAAATCATCCTGCCATTCGTCCCCATGTCGCTTTTTGTGGTCGCGTTTGTGTTCGGATATTGCGCCCCGGTCGGACTTTTTATATTTCTGGCCCTTCAGAACCGAAAGGACCTCGGATGGGTCCGCTCCTGGAAGTTCGGTGCGTGGGTTTTTGCCCTGGCCATTTGGAGCATGCGATCCGTGCTGGGCGGAATTTTCGGCAGCACACTTTTGATCCTTTTCATCTTTTTACTTCAATATGCTCATCGATCGAAAGTGGTGTTGCTCGGCATTTTATCGGCATCCCTCCTGTTTGCCCCGCTGATGCAGGATACAAAAAATGACTATCGACACAGCATTGCGCTGGATGCCCGCTCACGCGAGCGCACGCTGCGCGATATTGTGATGGAAAATTTCGACCGGGTGTTTCTGCACGGGGATATGAATGCCTATCGCAAGGGCATTACCCAGCTTGCGGAGCGCCTCTGCGCCTTTGATGTGTGGTTTTCCGTCAAGCAGCACATGGACATGCATCAGGATTTTGCGCATGGCAAAACGATCTTCGACGCCCTCGTGTCGGCATTCATACCTCGCATTCTTTGGGCAGACAAGCCGATCACGGGAGGCTCCAGCGAACTCGCGATAAATTACGCGGATATGAATATTGCGGAGGGAACAAGCGTCGGAGTGGGAACGATCAGCGAATTTTACATTAATGGGGGAACCTTTTGGGTTTTGATCGGAATGGCGGCGCTCGGATTCCTGGGAGGACGGATTCTCAAGTTTGGTTGGAGCGATCGCGTCCAGCCTCTTGGATTGATTTTGTCCATCTTTACCTTCGCCCAGATGGTTCGGCCGGAAACAAATTTCTCGGATGTTTTGGGCGGTGTGATTCGCATGGTTTTCCTTTGGGGGGTCATCAGATTCTGGATCGTGAGACGGCATCATCAACAACACGTGTTGGCCGCGAGGCGGGCGGCCCTCAGGAAACATCTTTGAAAAAGACATCGCGACTCGTTCTGGTGAGCGAAGGGCTGAATGGTCAGGACGGGGGAATTCAACGCATTTCGCGGCAGATTCTCCAGTCCGTCTCGCGCACTTCCTTGCCGACAGAGATATGGTCGTCCAACGACCGGCGGCCGGATCCCCTCGATGGGCATGTTCGCATCAAGGCATTTGAAAGAAGATATGCGCGCATGTTGGCCGAGGCATGTTTCTGCCGCGATTTACCGGAGAGCTGCCAGTTGGTTTCGTGCTGGCATCTCGGTCTTGCTCCAGTCGCGGCCCTGCTCGCCGGCCGCCTTCGCGCTCCTTTCGATGTCTTTTTACACGGAATGGAGGCATGGAAACGCCTCTCCTGGGCGCAGCATATGGCTTTGAGCCGCGCGAGAAGAATTGGGGCGAACAGTCACTTTACCGTGAACCGTTTTCGCGAGCGGCATCCCCAGCACGCACATCTGCCCTGCGTCGTGATTCCTCTGGGGTTGAGCCCCGAATTCGTGAAAGCTTCAGAAAAAGTGTCGCCTTCCTCCGGTCCTCCCTATCTCTTGACGGTCACCCGACACGCGGAAACCTACAAAGGAATGAGGACGCTTCTGGGCGCTTTTGCCAAGACGCGCCAGCATCATCCGGACCTCCGCCTGGTATCGGTGGGTGACGGACCCCTTTTGGAACAGCACAAAATCGAAGCCTCTTCGCTCGGCTTGTCGGATGCCGTGCATTTCACGGGCCGTATCAGCGACGAGGAACTTTCAAAATGGTATGCAGGGTGCGCCATGTTCGTGCTGTTGAGTGAAGGCGAAGGCTTTGGGATCGTCTTTTTGGAAGCCATGCATCACGGTAAGGCTGTGATTGCGACGCACGCAAGCGCTGCTGGTGAAATCGTCGTCGATGAAAGCACGGGGCTTCTCGTGCCTCCGCATGACGAAGCTGCAGCAGCTCGGGTAATCGAACGACTTCTAATGAATCCTGCACAAGCCCGGCAGATGGGGGAGAATGGATTTCAACGCGTGCATGAGCAGTTTATGCCCGAGCATTTCGAAACCCGATTGAAGAAATATTTCGATGAATGATCTGAAGCTTGAACCGAAGGACAGGCTTCCGCTCGCTGTGTGGGTGCTTGCTTACAACGAGGAAAAAAATCTCGAAGCGTGCCTGCAGCATGCGCTCTCTCTCGGTGTCTCGATGTTTGTGGTTGATTCCGGCAGCACGGATCGCACCTGCGAAATCGCCCTACGTTACGGTGCGAACGTCGTCACTCATGCCTTCGAGAGTCATGCCAAACAGTGGAACTGGGC
>JABDCI010000052.1 GCA_013288215.1 Verrucomicrobiota bacterium
TTGCGAAGCGAATTGCAGAAGTCTGGTGTTTTTCTCACCAGCGTCGAAGGCATTTATAACTGGGCCCGCCGTTCCTCGATCTGGCCGCTTCAGTTTGGTTTGGCGTGTTGCGCAATCGAGATGATTGCGACCGCTTGCTCGCGCTTCGACTTGGCACGTTTCGGCGCCGAAGTGTTTCGTCCATCACCGCGCCAGGCGGATTTGATGATTGTTGCGGGGACCGTCACTAAGAAGATGGCCCCCCAGGTGGTGCGTCTCTATAATCAGATGCCTGAGCCAAAATATGTCATCGCCATGGGGGCGTGCGCCATTTCAGGCGGTCCTTTTAAGCAGGGATACAACGTGCTCAAGGGGATCGATCGTTTCATTCCTGTGGATGTTCATATTCCTGGCTGTCCTCCACGCCCCGAGGCGCTTTTGAACGCCTTGATGTTTTTACAGCGCCAGATTGATAGGCAGCATTTGACTGGCAGCGGGAAGGTGCGCTGGTACGATGATTCCGAGCCCGCCGAATTTCCGGTGCCACAATATGGTGCGCATGATCTGAATCCTCCGTTCAATCGGTCCGTCTGGAAACCGGAAAAAATCCAGCGAGGAGCATGAACACAGCGTTGATCACTCAGAACTTCCCCAAGGTCATATGGGAGGATGCCTCCCAATCCTTTGTGGTTTCCTCTGCCGACCTGATCGAAGTCGTGTACTTTTTGAAAAGCAGTCCTGACCTTGCGATGGATTTTGTTTCCAATGTGGCGGGAGTGGACTGGCTCGCGCGTCAAGAAAAGGTAAAAAACGCCGATGGCACGGAAACCGAGATGGAAAAGCCCGGTTATCTCGAGGTGGTTTATCATTTCTTCTCAATGGCGAAGAAGCAGGGACCCGTGGCATTGCGCTGCCGAACGAACCGCGAGAATCCAATCGTCCCGAGCATCACTCCCATCTTTCGCGGCGCCGAGTTTCAAGAACGTGAGATCTATGATCTGTATGGAATTCGCTTCAGCGGTCATCCTGATTTACGCCGCATTCTGATGTGGGATGAATTTCAGGATTATCCGATGCGCAAAGATTACAAGGAGCCCGACGACTACGAATGGGAGCCCACACCTCATGACGAAGTGCTCGAAAAATCGAAGCAGCATGCTTCCAAGTCCTCGTCATGATCCCGACACTTCCAGAAACTTTCGACGCCGCTTCCGCGGAGCAGCCCTTGTATGGCCCGCGTAGCTATCAAGTGCTGAGTGGCAATGATCTTGGCACGCAACTCCTCGAAATTTCGATGGGGCCGCAGCATCCAAGCACTCACGGAGTTTTTCGCATGGACGTGGTGCTCGATGGCGAAGAAGTCGTCAAGTTGAAACCGGTCTTCGGCTATTTGCACCGCAACCATGAACAGCTTGCGGAAAAAACGTCGTATCTCGGATCGATGCCTTACACGGACCGTCTCGATTATTTTTGTTCCATGACCAATAACTGGGCTTATGCGCACGCCGTTGAAAAGCTCGCCGCCATTGAGGTTCCTGAACGCGCCGAATATATCCGCGTCATCATGGCCGAATTGACGCGTTTGGTGAACCATACCTGTCTCATAGGTTTCATGGTGAATGACCTTGGCGCGCTCGGGACTCCTCTCATCTACGCTTTTCGCGAACGGGAGAAAATTTTAGATATTTTTGAAGCCGTTTCGGGCGGGCGCATGATGTGCAATTACATGCGTTTCGGTGGCGTTCGTGTCGATCTTACTTCCCAGGATCTTAAACGGATCTCCATGATCGTCGACAATTACCCCTATTTTTTGGATGAATTTGAAAAGCTGCTCACCGGCAACGAGATTTTGATGTCTCGTTGTCAGGGCGTCGGTGTGCTCTCCAAGGAGCTGGCGATCAACGCAAGCATCACTGGGCCGATGCTGCGTGCGAGCGGCGTGGATTACGACATCCGCAAGGTGGACAAATATGGAATCTATGAGCGCTTCGATTTCCGGGTTCCCATTGGGGATCATGGGGACGTTTACGATCGCTACATGATTCGCGTGCTTGAGATGCGCGAAAGCATTAAGATTTTGAAACAGGCGCTGAAGCAGTTTCCAAGCGCCGGTGACTTTATCAATCCCAACGTCAAGCTTCGCAATTTCCGCCCCAAAGCAGGCGAAGTGTATGGCCGCATCGAGTCTCCCAAAGGCGAACTCGGTTTTTACCTCGTCAGCGGGGGTGGGACCATGCCCTACCGTTATCACGTGCGCGCACCGAGCTTCATCAACCTCACGATCCTCGAGGATATGTGTCTCGGCGAGAAAGTTGCGGATGTGATTGTGATTCTTGGAGCCGTGGATATCGTATTAGGAGAAGTGGATCGATGATGAAAACAAGATCTTCTCGTTTCTCAAGGCTCGTTACTTAATTTTTATATGCTCGGCTCTGCGCTACTTCAAGGAATGTCAGTGACGGCGAAGAACTTCGTGGGAAGTTACTTCGACAAGGATCGCATGACCACGATCCAATATCCCGAAGAGCGCAAGGAACCCGAACAGAATTACCGCAATTTTCCATTTCTTGTTTTTGACAAGGATGCGGATCATCTTCGTTGTGTCGCTTGCAAGATCTGTGAAACGGAATGTCCGCCGCAATGTATTTACATCGAAGTGATGCGTGATGAGGCTGGAAAGATTATCAAGCAACCCAAGGTATTCGATATCGATTACACGGTTTGCATGGGCTGCCAGATTTGCGTGGAAGCGTGTCCTTTTGATGCCATTAAAATGGATCACGAGTACGAATTTGCGCATGAAAATCGGTTCACCGGCCTGTTGATGTCGAAACGGGAACTCGCGAAATCCAACGACTATTTTCATTCAATCAAGCCGGCGGAAGCTACGGAAGTGGATGTCCGCCTTGCCGAAGAAGCTGCTAAAAAGAAAAAACCTGCCCCAGCTCCCAAGCCTACAGCCGCTGTTGTTCCTGCGGTTGCTCCCAAGCCTGCGACCACCGCTCCTATGATCACTGTTCCTGATGACGCTCCCTTTTCACCCGAACAGCGTGTATGGCTTCAAAAATTTCTTTCTCAAGTCGCTGTGGCCTCGCCTGGTAAGCCTCCCGCACCAACGGGAGCGCCAGATGCCGGAAAAGCCTCCGACGCCCCGACCGCTGTGGAAGCTCCGACGGAGGAGGAAAATCCGGATTTGACCAATGATGCTCCCTGGCACGATCCTGAAAAGGATATTGGATCGCGGATGGGCATGGTGCAGGGCAAACCGCTTGCGGTGAAACTTTACGCGGCCATGGGGCAGACGGATTGCACGGCGTGTGGATACGACTGCAAAGGTTACGCCATGGCGCTCGCCGCCGGTGCGGAAAAGGATCCGTCCCTTTGTGTTCCTGGTGCTGATGAGACGGCGGCCAAGGTCAAAGAGCTTCTCGACCAGGCAGGCGTGAAGTACAACGCCTGATTGCCAAGGGGGGATTGTCGGGCAGGCGCCTGTGTCTTGGAATCCTCTTCAATCAGGAAATCCTTTGAATTATTTTTAAAGGAGCCGCCTCTTTCCAGCACGTTGCGCGCTGCTATCAGCTATTCAAAGGATTTTGGACAAAAACCGCCCGACTCCTGAGTTTTATTAATCTCTCTCCGAAGGTCCTTGGATTGGCAGCTGGATGATTTCAATCGACCCCAAGGGGAGACATCTGAAGCAGCCTTGAAAGCCTGTTGGAACCCATGCGACGAAGAACAAGAGCATCTTGCGAGAATCCCAAAGCAGGATTACTTTGGGTGCATGAAACCGACAGCTTCTTCCGTGGTAATCAAGCGACCCATTTTGAGAAAACGCGCCGCCTCCGCTCGTGGCCAGACGGAAACTGGATGGCTCCATAGCCGCCACACATTTTCATTCGGCGAGTACGTGGATCCCGATCACATGGGGTTTCGATCTCTTCGGGTAATAAATGACGATATCATCGAACCAGGCGGGGGTTTTGGCACCCATGCGCATCGAAATGCTGAAATCTTTAGCTACGTGATCGAAGGCGAACTCGAACACAAAGACAGCATGGGGAACGGGCGAGTCATCAAGGCGGGCGACTTGCAATATATGAGCGCCGGGAAAGGTGTCCAACATAGTGAATTCAATCCGTCCAAAAGCCGGCGTGCTCACTTCTTGCAAATCTGGCTCGAACCCAATCAACCCGGGGGCGAGCCGCGCTATGCTGAAAAGTCACTCGGCAAGGCCGCACGGTCCAATAGTCTGACTTTGTTGTTTGCCGACGAGCCACGCGACGAAGCGATTGGGATTCGCACCGATGCCGAACTTTATTTTGGCAAGTTGGATGCGGGGCGAAGCGTGACCATGACGCTAAGCCATGATCAAGGCGTCTGGATTCACCTCATTCGAGGCGAGTTGAACGTGATGCATGAAACCTTACAGGAAGGAGATGGCGCCGCTATCATGGACGCAAACGAACTCGCCATCGCTGCGAAACAGGACTCGGAGTTTCTGACCTTTGTATTGGCTTGAAACAGTTTAGAACGAAAGAAGAGCGTTCAACCTGCAAGATCTCCCTTTCATCATCGACTTTCATGGGTGGCGCACTCAGCAGGGCTCAAGCCTGCAACATCCGGTTCCGATAGGCCGATGCTCTATCCAGTTGAGCGATGAATGTTTTTAAGAGCGAAAAATTGGTTGAACATGGGTGTGAGCGGTCCCGTTTTTTGATCCAGGGAGTTAGTCCAAATTGGTTGCTTGTGATGTTAATTTAAGTTCGTGAATAAAAGGTTGTCGCGAAGCGGGATGAACTCGTAGAGCCAAGCTTGCTGTCGTCAAAGGACGATCAAGGAAAGTCTCCAAGACCCTAAAATCGGCAAGAGGTGGAAGGGCTTTTTGGGTCTTAAGAAAAAAACCCTTACAGATTTGTTCAAGGGTGCCGTTAATAAGAGAGAAGGCCGAGAGATCGCGGCAATGTATTGTATGTCAATATTATATTAAATCTAAAGAGCGAGAATGAGTTTCTCAATTTAATTTAAGCTTTTGACTCCGGTCATCTAGAGGCACATGAACATGTCAAAGGAACAGATTTCGCAGCGTTACGAGCTGGGAGAAAGGATCGGGGAAGATCTCATCAGCGAGGAATTCGAGGGTCAGGATCGCCAGGGGAAGCGAAGGGTTGTCGTCAAACTGCTCAAGGCGGATGAACGCACCCAGGAGAATGCTCTTCCCGTGGAACCCGGGGACAAGATCATTTTGTTCACCGATGGAGTGACGGAAGCTCCGAACGAGCATGACGAACAGTTTGGACTGGGGCGGTTGAGACTATCGGTAGCCAAGCACGGAGGAAAAACGCTGAATTAGATGACGGAGGGCATTCGCGATGATATCTACGCATTCATGGGCAATACCGAACAATAAAGTGATTTTAAGTCATTATGGTCTTATGAAATACACATATCGTTCTAGAGTGGCATCGGTTTTTCTCTTCATTGTTTTTGCAATCGGGATGACGAACGCCGTGTGGGGTCAAGGGTTCCGAAATCCTCCTTCCAGTCCTTCCAGCGTAGGACGCGTGGGTGGCAACATAGCACAAATCGATGATGTTTCAGCAGTCGATCTCAACCCGGCCAATCTTGTTGATTTGCAAAATTCTTCATTTATGGCCGCTATTACACTCCTTTATGCCGATGTGACCTTCCATTCAGCCAATGGAGAAACACTCATGTCCCGGCGGCCTTTAAAAGCTCTTCCTGATTTTTTTGCAGCCATGCCTTTGGCAGATGGTAAATACACCGTGGGATTGGGGGTCACGACACCTTTTGGGACATCCTCCGCGTGGGGCGAAAACAGCATTTTCAGGTATACCATGCCTTGGTATTCCGAATTGGATGTGGTTAATATTAACCCAACATTTGCGACCAAGCTGACAGAGAATCTTTCAATTGGTGTAGGGGTTGATGTTTTTTTATCTCAACTTGATCAGCGTCAGTTTTATCCATGGTCCAGTTTGACAGGCAATCCTACCAGTTCGGATGGCGATGCACGTTTTATTGCTCAAGGTACAGGCATCGGAGAAAACATCGCTCTCACTTGGAAAGTTGCAGAACACCAACGACTTGCTGTTACGTACCGTACTCCGGTCGATGTGGAATATAGCGGAAACCTTCACCTTACTAATGTACCGTCTCCCAGCAGTATGCCCGCTGCTTTTAGCGGAGTAACTTCCGCAACACCCTACTACACAGGAATTGAGTTTCCTGCAGAGCTCACACTGGGGTATGGCGTTGAATTGACAGACAAGGTTCGCTTGGAAACCGATGTGAAATGGATAGAATTTTCCACACTTCGCAATATCCGCACGGAAATTAACAACGATGATGTCTTGCTCGCCTCAACGAGCACTCGATATGCTTGGAAGGATATTTGGACCTTCGGTTTGGGCGGCGACTGGAAGTTTGCTAAAGACTGGATCTTGCGTTCCGGCTATCAATATTTGCCAAGCCCTATTTCTGATCAAACTTATACACCTTTGGTACCTGACGCGGACAGACATATGTTTTCGATAGGCCTTGGACACACTTGCAAACATCATTCTTTTGAACTCGCTTATGCTGATAATATCTACGCAAACCGAACTATTAATAATGACCAGAATGCAGCATACAATGGAACTTGGAAGATGTCGGTCCACCTATTAAGTCTCTCCTATAAATATTCCTTCTAATACGCTTTGAAGGGTTTTTCGCCTTGTGGTGCTTGCGATCCTGCTGATTTGAAAATATTGTTACAAATCGTTTGCCTTGAAGAGGAAAAGGATCTGTTCGGTAGCGCAAGGAATCTTTCGCACAATAATATTTTGATAGCGGTATAAGTCTTAGAGTTCTGCTTCTGCAGATTGGTCAAAAGGTCTCCTGGAGAGTGTCTGGCGCCTGCTGGAGTCGGCACAGGCGGCTCTCAAGTTTACCTCTGAAAATCGACTTTCAGGAGTGGTGCACTCAGTAGGGCTCGAACCTACAACCCTCGGTTCCGAAGACCGATGCTCTATCCAGTTGAGCTATGAGTGCTTTTTAGAGTGAAAAATTGATTGAAAATAGGCGTTCAAAATTGATGGGTGCTGCATCCTTCTATTGCATTTGAAAAATGAAATGCCGAAAAAACGAAAAGGAAGGCATTAAAGCGATCCGATGCCTGGGCGAAAATCTTTGGTTGCAGCATGGATGGTATTATGCGTGGTTAAAACATGGCAGCAAGGACATTTGAAAATCGTTCGAAACGTCCAACCGCAACATCGCCAACGGCCGCCTATTGGAGTTCAAGTCGAAGATTGCCGCCAGTTCATCCAGCCAGGTGAAAGGTGTGGAGGCG
>JABDCI010000053.1 GCA_013288215.1 Verrucomicrobiota bacterium
CAAAAGTGAATCCAGCCGAAGTCAACGCATCGTAATAGCTTTTGGGATCATCGGGATTGAGCACTTTCAATCCAAGATATTTTGCCATCACGACGTAAAAATCGTCCCTGGTTGCCAAGGCGCCTAATCGCCAGCCGTCCAGAGGAGCCCACCCATGCGCGCTCAGGACATTCGCTGCATTTTCTCCGCTCAGAGGCGCTGGAATTCCATCAGCCAACCCGCTCAAGAATGCGACGCGTTTAGCCAATTCCCCCTGTGTCATAGGGGCGGATGGATCCGCGGCTTCGCAAAGAGACAATGCGAGAATGGCCATAAACCAAAAAACCACGGCGGACAGGGTTTTCATAAATGGAGTTCTTTTTGGGGAGAACCCGTTCCATCCTCAAGCTTTTCACGCTATGCTACCTACATCGGCATGGTCAACCTCGAAATTACCATGAAATTTTCTTTTTTACATATTGATCCAGAAGGACTTGCGTTGGAAAATTAAGATCTAATGTCAAGGCTTTCGAAAGCTTCATCCAACGAAATTCTTGAGCTTCGTCATTCAAAAAAACCTGGGCATTGGCAGCCCGTGCCACATAGTTTAATAGAATAAAATGAGTTTTTCTATAAAACTCAGTTGACTCTATGCAATCTTGGACCATGACGAATTGGATATTCATCAGCTCCAGATTGGTTTCCTCCCGAATTTCTCTTAGCAACGCCTCAACCGCCGTCTCTCCGCGACGAATCTTTCCACCAGGAATACCCCATTTGTTGCTCCATTTTTGAGTTCGTACCATCAAACACTCATTTTTTTCGTTGAGGATGAGGGCGCCGACGGTGGCCACTGGTTGGCCATCCAGGGTTTTGAATTGCGTCTCGAGAACCAGCTGCAATTCGCGAAGATCGCGCAAGAGATAATCCGGTTTGGTCAGCCTGAGCTTCTCCTCCAAGTCGAATCCCGTAAGCACCGCGCACGCGTGGATGCCCCCATGCCGCGCGGTTTCGACATCGTGCACCATATCGCCGACAAACATCGTTTCGATGGGATCGAGCTGATGCTCTTTTAAAATCTGGCCGATCACCTCGCGTTTATCCTCCACGCCGACGTACGCCTTCTTTAGGAAAGGTGAGATACCTAGCCGATCGGATTGTCCCCAGAAACTTGTGGGATCGACCGTACTGCATACAAACACCGGCAGATGATGGAATGCTGCGAACTTAAAAAAATCCATCGCGTGCGCAAGCAGCCCGATCCCTTGCTGCTCTGGCAGCATCACTTCCCAAAACACCTTGTCGAGGCCATCGCGAGGTATCTGGGGCAGGCATT
The DNA here is from genome assembly GCA_013288215.1 of Verrucomicrobiota bacterium. Taxonomy (GTDB): domain Bacteria; phylum Verrucomicrobiota; class Verrucomicrobiia; order JABWAM01; family JABWAM01; genus JABDCI01. The sequence goes on from JABDCI010000053.1 coordinate 1,316, forward strand.
TCTTGTAAAAATGGATCCATGGAAGACAAAATTGCTGGCGAAACCGCTCGCGTGAAATCTCTTCAACACCGTAACGCCGAAGAACGTGGTTCGTGGCACGAAACACCGCATCCAGATCATCCACCACGGTCCCCGACCAGTCCAAAATAAGATTCTTGATCATGGATTCGCCCCAACAAAGCCGGAAGATCGCACTCCCGCAGACGCGATCAAGACGCGGCTTCCGCCGTCGAATCCTCCTGCTGCTCACTGACAACGGGCGCAATCGCCTGGAGCCGGTCGCTGCTGTCCAGATTGATGAGCTTGACTCCCTGTGTGTTGCGTCCGGCTTCGCGGATCGCCTTCACCGCCGTTCTCACCATCTGCCCCTTCGAGGTGATCAGCATGAGTTCGTCGGAATCTGTCACAGTCAAAGCGCCCACGACATTGCCCGTCTTTTCGGTTGTTTTCATCGTGATGATTCCCTTGCCGCCGCGCGACTGCTTTCGATATTCGTCAAACGGCGTTCGCTTGCCAATGGCATTGTCTCCCGCAACCAGGAGTGTCGCCTTAGGATCAACCACTGCAAGTGCCACCACCAAATCGTTTTTATCGAGCGTGATGCCTCGGACCCCATAAGTCGCCCTGCCCATCGGACGCGCCTCTTCCTCATGAAATCGGATGCTCATGCCCTCGCGGGTAATCAGAATAACCTCATCGTTGCCATGCGTGAGCTTCACATCGATCAAAAGATCGCCCTGATCAATATTGATGGCAATGATACCGCCCTTTCGCATGTTCGCAAACTCGCTGAGAGGCGTTTTTTTTATCGTACCATTTCGCGTCGCCATCAATAGAAACTCGTTTTCGACCCATGTCTGATCTTGGTCGTCCGCGCCGCGCCGCGAAATGATGCGAATCAACGCCGCAATTTTCTCCTCGGGCTTGAGCTCCAGGAGATTCGCGATGCTGCGCCCCTTGGACGCACGCCCCATATCGGGAATCTCATGCACGCGCTCGACATACGCACGCCCCGTATTTGTGAAAAACATCAGATAATCGTGTGTGGACGCTGTAAACAGATGCTCGATGAAATCGGAATCTTCCTTCGCTTCGGTCTCGCGCGTTGCCATCCCGATGACTCCCTTGCCGCCACGTTTTTGAGAGCGATAGGAGCTGACGTTCGTGCGCTTGATCAAGCCGCCGTGAGTGAGAGTGATGATCACGCCTTCATTGGCAATTAAATCTTCGATCGCAATTTCACCTTCGTCCGGGACGAGATCGGTCCGGCGTGGCGTGGCGTATTTAACCCACACTTCCTTCAATTCCTCTTTGATGAGGGTCAGGACTCGAGATTCTTTTGCAAGAATGTCGTACAAATCCTTGATCCGCTCGAGCAGATCGGAATATTCCTTCTGAACTTTGTCGCGCTCCAGTCCGGTGAGTTGATAGAGACGCAATTCCAGGATTGCATCCGCCTGCCTCTCGCTGAAGACATAACGGTCATTGACGAGCCGGGCGGGACTGCGGATCAGGACACCCAGCTTCTCAACCTGTTTTCTGGAAAATTCGAATGCGAGCAGCTTGATGCGCGCTTCATCGCGATTCGAGGATTCCCGAATGATGCGGATGAAATCATCGAGATTCGCCAGCGCGATCAGATACCCTTCAAGAATTTCGGCTCGTTCCTCAGCCTTTTGAAGTTGGAACCGGGTCCGACGCAAAATCACCTCGCGGCGATGCTCAATATAAGCTTGAATCAATGCCTTCAGCGAAAGTGTTTTCGGCCGTCCATGGTCGATCGCAAGCATGTTCACCGCAAAAGAGCTCTCGAGCTGGGTGTATTTATAGAGATTGTTAATAACAACCTTCGCGACCGAATCACGCTTCAGCTCGATCACAACGCGCGTGTTCTCATCGGACTCGTCGCGAATAGCCGTGATGTCGGTGAGAATTTTTGAATTCACCAGCTCGGCGATCTTCTCGACGAGAGTCGCGCGATTCACATTGAAAGGGATCTCCGTAATAACGAGCTGCTCGCGTCCGCCTTTGAGCTGTTCGAGTCCCACCTTGCCGCGCACCTTCACGCTGCCGCGTCCAGTTTCAAAATATTGTTTGATCGGATCAAGCCCGCATACCATGCAACCCGTGGGGAAATCCGGTCCCTTGACGTGCTTCATCAGTTTGGCAATCGTGATCGCCGGATCATCAATTTGCGCGCAAATCGCATCAATCACCTCGCCCAGGTTGTGTGGCGGGATATTCGTCGCCATGCCCACCGCGATGCCCGTGCCGCCGTTGACAAGAAGGTTCGGAAACGCCGCAGGAAAAACAACTGGTTCTGTACGCGTTTCATCATAGTTCGGAACAAAATCGACGGTATCCTGGTCCATGTCTTCCATCAGGATCGCGCCGAGATGGGTCATGCGGGCCTCGGTGTAACGCATGGCGGCGGGCGGATCCCCTTCAACCGAACCGAAATTGCCCTGGCCATCGACCAGCGGCTCGCGCATGGACCATGTCTGAGCCATGTGGACAAGCGTTGGATAAATGACAGCTTCGCCGTGAGGATGGTAATTGCCCGAGGTATCGCCGCAAATCTTGGCGCATTTACGATGCTGCCTGTTGGGAAAAAGTGAAAGGTCGTGCATCGCATAGAGAATGCGACGCTGCGAAGGTTTCAAACCGTCACGTACGTCGGGCAACGCGCGAGAAATAATGACCGACATCGAATAGTCGAGAAATGAACCTTTGATCTCCTCGGCGACGTTGATTTTGTCGATTTTCTCGTTTTGCGCGTAGAGCGATTGGCTTTGCGGAATGGGCCTCCGGCGATCTCGGTCGTTTGAGTCCTGATCAGGAGAAATTTGCCCAAGCTCTGGCGCATTACGTTTCCGGGTTGATCCATCGGTCTCACGACGAAAAGGACGAGGCGATGGAGGATCTGGAAAAAGTGGTCGCGCTCGATCCTACGAGGACGGAGCTGCGCGAAGCGATCGCGCAAGAATATTTCCGAAACAACGATTTTAAGAAGGCGGCCGCCATGCTGGAGACGGCTGTCAAACAGGATCCGCGGTCCGTTGTCTGCTGGACCCTTCTTGCCGTCGCCTATCGCTCAGACAAGCAATGGGAGCAGGCGGAACGCGCGGCGGAGCACGCCATCGACCTGGCTCCTGGCGAAATCACGGGATATGAAGTTCTCTATGACGTCGCGATGGAAGTTCAGAACTTCGAGAAGGCGCATAAAGTGTTGCGCCGTGCATCCGAACAAAAGTCTGACGAGGCTCACTTCTGGTTGCGGTTGGGGGATCTCACGGCAGGGCTTGCGCTGAAAGATCCAAAGCTCAACATGCCGAAAGATGAGCCGCTTCGTTTCTACGACAAGGCGGTGGCTTTGCAACCAGGGGAGCCCGCTGTTCTCTCTCGCGTGGCGGATTATTATGTCACCACGGAAAACATTCCCAAGGCGATTGAACTTTATCAAAAGGCCCTTGTCGCTCAACCGAATGCAGAAAACATTCGTCTCAAACTCGCATTTACGTACGTAGGGCAGGGCGACCGCAAACAAGCGATCCAACTTCTTGAACAGATTGTCCAGGAGGAACCGTTTCGTTACCAGGTATTCACCATCATGGGCGAAATGCATGAAGACGCCAAGGAATGGGATCGCGCCGTGGCCAACTACCGGCTTTCTCTCGGGGCGAATCCGAGCCAGCTCATGCCGCACTTAAAAATCGTCCTCCTTGAACTCAAGAACAAGCATCCAGGGGAAGCACTCAAGGAGCTTGATGCTGCTCAGGAGAAATTCCCGAACACACCGCAGGTGAGCTATTTCTATGGGTTGATTTACAGCGAGATGAAGGATTATGCGAACGCCGTGAAATTCTTTGAAGATGCGCTGAAATTGGCGAGCGCGTCCAATCCAGATCTTCTCGACAGCGTATTTTATTTTTATTATGGGGCGGCTCTGGAGAGAAATGGCCAGTTTGACCAGGCCGTGGCACAATTTCAAAAAGCCATCGAGATCAATCCAGATTACGCGGACGCGTACAATTATCTGGGGTTTATGTACGCAGATCATAATTTAAAGCTTGATGAAGCTCTGCGCCTGATCCAACAGGCGCTCACCTACGAACCCGATAACGGCGCATTCATCGACAGTCTCGGTTGGGTTTACTACCGTCTTGGAAATCTCGAACAATCGATGGCGCAGCTTCAGCGCGCGGCGAAAATCATTGGCGCCGATTCCGTGGTTTACGATCATTTGGGGGATGTTTATCGCAAGATGGGCAATGCGGCGGAGGCGCTTCAGCATTATCAAAAAGCGTCCGAACTCGATCCGACTAATTCGGAACTGCTTGAGAAACTAAAACAATTGAAGAGTTCCAATTCGACGACTTCATCGACGGTTCCTGTTGCTAATCCGTTGGGCCACGCGGAAGCTCCTTCGAATGGATCGGTCCACTGATTCTCTTGCGGCTGTCAGTCATGGTGTCGTCAGCATCCCTGCCTACAACGAAGAAGCCCGCATCGGCTCTGTCGTGCGTCAATGTCTTCGTTCTGGCGTCGAAGTCTGGGTGATCGATGATGGATCGACAGACGCCACCGCCCGCGTTGCCAGCCAGGCGGGAGCTCGGGTTCTGACGCACCCCAAAAATTTCGGGAAGGGGCGCGCCATCCGCACGGCACTCGAGGCTTTCTCGGGTGCCACGCAGGATTACCTCGTTTTTCTCGACGGTGATGGCCAGCATGATCCCGCTGCGATTCCCTCGTTTCTGTTGCTGGCGGAACGATCGGGCGCCGACATTGTCCTGGGTAACCGCATGTATGTGCCTTCGAATATGCCGGCTATTCGGCAATGGACGAATTTTTTTATGTCTTGGCTCATCAGCCAAATGGCTGGGCAGGAGATTCCGGACTCCCAATGCGGCTACCGTCTTTTATCCAGGCGATTTGTGCAAAAATTTTCTCCGACGACCGATCATTTTGAACTGGAGAGCGAGATGTTGATCCAAGCGGGGCGACTCGGAATGAACGTACTTTCCGTGGCCATTCCGGCCATCTACCGGGGCGAATCGAGCCACATTGATCCGATTATCGACACGAAACGTTTTATTCGCATGGTCTGGCGATATCTTTAAGGGCAAAAAAACCGAATTGCCTGTTTGCGAGATCCATTGGATACTTTGTCAACGAGCTATTCCTGGGTTGTGTACTCGGAGAGCTTTCCCATATGCCTTTGAAAGAAACATCACCGTTATTGACGTTTGAGAAAGAAGGCGGATTCGACCTCTGGCAAGAGCACATGCATGCGATGAAGGCGTGGGATGATCTTTCTCTCGTGCGCTGGCTCAATCAGACGCTGGGCCAGCTTTATGAGCGATGTTGGAGGGCGTCGCATCCTCTCGTTGTTGCCTATCGCCTCGGGACAACCGTCGCCCATCATCGCGATCTTTGGAATCGGCGCACCTTTTCGTTCAATCACAATTATCAACCTTCCGCCTGCTGCGGCGCCCCGGCGATTCCCTTCATCACTTTTGAAGTTTCAACTCACGGCATTTATTGTTCCTGCTGCGGCGAGGTTCTCGTCTCAATGGAGGAACTCCCCCGCAACTTTTCGATTAGCTTTAGAGATTGGGGAACCGCGTACGATTCCATTCATCAGGTGGCCCATTGGA
>JABDCI010000054.1 GCA_013288215.1 Verrucomicrobiota bacterium
CGTGCGACGCCTGCTCAATGCGGTGACAGGCTTTCTGTCCACCAAGCTCGAGTTGATTGGAATTGAGTTTCAGGAGGAAAAGCGGCGACTCCTTGAACTCTTGATCCTCGCTGCAGCAGGCCTGATCTTCGGAGTTTTGACTTTGACCGTTCTGACATTCGCCATCGTGGTTTTCTTTTGGGACAGTTATCGGTTTACGGCCATTTTCGGCGTTTTCTTTGCCTATCTGTTGATTTCCACGTTTCTTTTCGTTCGTTTGAAACGCAAAGCAAACGTCAGCACTCACGTCTTCGACGCCACCGTAGAAGAACTGAAAAAGGACACGGAATGGGTGAGACGTCACCTCCACTAAACGAACTTTCAGCCCGCAAGAGGCTCGCTCAAGCCCACATGGAACTCCATCGGGCCGAGATGACGCTTCATTATCAGCAGGCGACGGCACCGTTGCGCCTCGTGCAGTCGCGCATTCATTCAGTTACTTCCAATCCCGTGGCGCGCTGGATGTTGCTTGGCGGAATGGGATTCATGCTCGTGAGCAAGCGCACCCGCTACCTGCGCCGCGCCACAGGATGGCTCCTGCCTTTCATGCTGCCGCGCCTGCGTGGAATATTTAGCAACCGCGCCTTGCAATTCGGACTCAAAGGCGCGCAATTCATGCTCAATCGCAAAGGTTTCCTTTAATAACGGATGAGCCATTTCTGGTCGGGGCGAAATGTGGTCGTCACCGGCGGCGCCGGGCTTGTCGGCTCTCATCTTTGCGATCTCCTCGTCCACGCCGGAGCCAAGGTTCTCGTCATCGATGATTTTTCCAAGGGAACGCGTTCCAGTTTGAAACATCTGGAAGGCAAGATCCGCATTCAAGAAGGCGATCTCTGCCAGCCAAACATCGCGGAATCCTTCTTCGCCGGCCAAGAGATTGTGATACACCTCGCTTCCCGTGCCTACGGAATTGCCTATAGTCCGAACCATCATGATGAAATGCTCACGTTTAACCGGACCCTCAACAAGCGGGTGCTGGAAGCTTGTGCGCAGTGCAAACCAGAACGAATCTGTGTGGTGAGTTCCTCATGCGTTTATCCCGATGATGCCCCTTCTCCCACGCCGGAGTTGCCGGTGATGACGGGCGAGCCGGAAAAGGCCAATATCGGATACGGATGGGCGAAACGCGAACTGGAAATGGAAGCGAGCCAGCTCGCGGTCAAAACGGGCATCGGTGTCGCGATCGTCCGTCCGTTCAACGCCTACTCCGGGAGGTACAAATGGGAAGGCGGTTATTCTCATGTGATTCCCATGCTCATCAAACGCATCCTGGACGGAGAAGATCCTCTCGTGGTTTGGGGAAGTGGAAATCAGACACGCAACTTTCTTCACGCCATTGATTTCGCACGATGCTTCTTGGCGGTCACCGAACATCATGCAGCCGCGGATCCCGTCAACGTGGGATATGAGGAGACAATTCGTATCGCAGACCTGGCGGCATTGATTTGTGAATTGAGCGGACATCACCCTCACCTTGTTTTTGACACTTCAAAGCCGGAAGGGCGCATGATAAAAAGTGCGGACTCCACCAAACTCCGGAGGGTGACGCACGGCATCCAGCCGACCATCTCCCTACGGGAAGGAATTCGCGAAATGATCGATTGGTATTACCGCAACTTCTCCCACTCAGCATGAATATTCTCGTTACGGGCGGCGCAGGTTATGTCGGATCCAACCTTGTCCCTCATCTTTTGCAGGAGGGCCACCGGGTTCGCGTGCTCGACAATCTTACCTTCGGAGGCCGCGGCCTTTTGCCATGTTTCGGCTATTCTGGATTCGAATTCGTCAAAGGCGACGTTCGCGAACCTCGGGCCATGCGTGAATCCACAAAGAACATCGATCTCATCATTCATCTCGCCGCGATTGTGGGTTACCCAGCCTGCAAAAAAGATGCGGCCCTTGCCCATGAAGTGAATGTCGAAGGCTCGCGCATCCTCAATCGGGCACGCTCCAAAAAACAACCCGTCGTTTTTGCCTCCACGGGAAGCAATTACGGCGCGATTGTCGGCGACTATTGCCGTGAAGACACTCCTTTGCATCCTCTCACGGATTATGGCAAGACCAAGACGGAGGCGGAGCGCTTATTCTTGGATGCTGGCAATGCTGTTATTTTCCGCTTTGCAACCGCTTTCGGCATCTCCAACCGCCTCAGGCTCGATCTCATGATCAACGATTTCGTCTATCGCGCCGTCAAGGAGCGCAACCTGATCATTTACGAAAAACATTTCAAGCGAACCTTCATTCATGTGCGCGACATGTCCCGAAGCTTTCTTTTCGCCATGAAACACCTTCGGAAGATGCGCAATCAGGTTTACAACGTCGGCTCCGAAAAATTGAACTACAGCAAGGAGGAGATCGCCCGGCTGATTCAGAAGCGTGTTCGTTACTATCTGCATTTCGCCGAAGTCGGCAAGGACGAGGATCAGCGAAACTACGAAGTCTCCTACCGCAAAATTAACAGATTGGGATTTCACACCACGGTCACTGCTGAACATGGCATCGACGAGTTGATCGCCTCGATGCAGGTGATCGAGATTCGAAATGAATTTTCGAATGTATGAAGCTCGACCCAGCCTTCTGGAAAGACAAAACGATCGTCGTCACAGGCGGAGCGGGATTTCTTGGCTCGTTCATTTGCGACCGGCTTCAGGCGCTTCCTTCCCCCCCCCGCGGGTGGTGGTGCCGCGAAAAAAGGATTGTGATCTCACGCATCCCGATGCCTGCCATCGACTGATGGAGCAGGCGAGGCCTCACATAGTGATCCATTGCGCCGCATTTTATGGAGGGATTTGGATCAACCAGCTTCATCCAGGACGCATCTTCTACGAAAATCTGGTGATGGGAGCCCACTTGATGGAATCCGCGCGTCGCGGCGGGGTGGAAAAGTTCGTCGGCATCGGGACGGCATGCTCCTACCCCGGCTATCTCGAGGGTGTTCTTAAGGAAGCGGATCTCTGGAACGGCCCCGTGCATGAAAGCGTCATGAATTACGGGCTCACCAAAAAAATGATGGCTATCCAGGGCTGGGCCTATCAAAAAGAATATGGATTCAACGCTCTCCATCTCATTCTCACCAATCTTTACGGTCCGCGCGACACGTTTCACATCCGTCGCGCCCATGTGCTGCCGGCTCTCATTAAAAAGTTTGTCGAAGCGCGCGAGCAAAAGGCACGCGAAGTGGAAGTATGGGGCACCGGAAAACCCGTGCGTGAATTTCTTTATGTCGAAGATTGCGCGATGGGCATTCTTCTCGCAGCGGAAAAACTGAAGGACCCGGCGCCCATGAATCTCGGAACCGGCGTCGGCACAAGCATCCGGGAACTCGTCACCGAGATCCAGGAACTCACGGGCTATCAGGGAGAATTACGCTGGGACCGGGAGAAGCCGGATGGCCAAATGATGAAGGTGCTGGATATCAGCCGCATGAAAGAGTGCTTGCAATGGCAGTCGGCGGTTTCGCTCCGCGAAGGGCTCCAAAAAACGATCGCTTGGTACAAGGAGCATAAAACTCAAGCCGATTTAAAAGAATGAATGTTCCCCCTCATTCTCCTTCACAGCGTTCCGAAGGGCCATCGCTGATGAGCGATCTTCTGACCATCGCCGCTCCTCGCGAACGGATCCGTCGGCCGACATTTTGGCTGGCGTGTTTGGTGCTGGCCGCCACATGGTTTCTTTTCGAAAAGGCGGGCGCGAGCATTTGGGCGACGAAATTCGGGACTTCCCTTTTTTCCTGGCTCTGGCTGGCATGGCACGATGAAATCATCGATGCCGCACAAGGCAGGTACGTCCCATGGATTTCCCTTGGTCTCTTGATTTGGCGCCGGCAGGCGATCCTCCGCTGGCCGGCAACCACCGACTGGCGAGCGCTCTATCTTGTCGCAGGAGCGCTCGGGCTTCACTGGATTGGAATGCGGGGGCAAATCCCACGCGCGAGCGTCATCGCCTTCATCTTTCTCCTCTGGTCCATGGCATGGCTTTTCCAGGGCTGGCATCGGGCACGGGAGATGGCGTTTCCATTTGCCTTCCTGATCTTTATGATCCCGATGAACTTCCTGGAAACCATCGTCGCATTCCCTCTGCGCCTGGCAGTCACAAAAATCGCGGTTTCATTGAGTCATCTCCTCGGCATCTCAGTCGTGCGCGAGGGCACTCGCATTCACAACATGGCGAGAACCTTCGAATATGACGTGGCACCCGCTTGTGGTGGAATCCGATCGCTCACCAGCATGGTCATGATTTCAGTCCTTGCGGGATATGTGACACAGGATCGTTCTTGGAAGAAGGCGGTGATTTTTATCGCGAGCATCCCTCTTGCAATCGTCGCCAATGTGACACGCCTCATGATCATCATCCTAAGCGCTCAATGGTTCGGCCAGACTGGAGGAAACTGGGTTCACGAACATCTCGGTATCGTGAGCTATCTCGTTGTGATCGTCCTTTTATTTATGCTTTGTTCCTTCCTGGAAACACCTTCCGGCCATAAGTCCCCGCCTCTATGAACTTGCATGCGTCCAGGCAAAGAGTTGTGGCTATTCTGCCTTATGGCGTGCTGCTGGCTATGCTCCTTCTTGCATTCGTGGTCATCCGGAAAACCACCGACGTGTCCGCAGAAGCCCTTGCTGGACTCTCGTTGGAATTGCCAGGGAGGATCGGCGACTGGGTGGGAACCCCGGTGGCCGTCCAACCCATTGAAAGAAAATATCTGGGAGAGGACACTCTCTTCGCGCGGAAAATCTATCGTCATCCCGACGGACGCGAGGTGTTTCTGGGAATCGTTCTCAGCGGCCGCGATCGTTCGTCCATTCATGCGGCGGAGGCATGCCTTGTAGGGCAGGGCTGGACATTGTCGAACGGCGGAATTTTTTCGGTCCCCATGCTCCAACCGAAACCTTACACGCTTGAAACCATGCGGCTGACTATCACGCGTCAAATATCTCCACAAGCTTCTGCGACTTTGAGCGAGTGGTACATCTATTGGTTTGTAGGTCACAACCGCCTTACCGCGCGTCACTTGAACCGCATCGTGTGGACAGCTTGGGATCGGATTTTTCACAACGTGAATCACCGTTGGGCCTATGTGACGGTGGATATTCCAGCTCCGCCCGGCAGGGAGGCTGAGACTCAAAAAATCGTGATTGAATTCATGCAACAAGCTATTCCGACTTTCCAAAAGGTGACAGGATAGTCCCCGTCCTCCAACCGCCCGATTTTCCAGGACCGACATGCTGCATCAACAACAAGAGCTCAAGACGTTCGGCGCGCGCGCGATCGACACCTTCATCCTCGGCTTGTCACTTTATGCCGCGCACAGGCTTCGTTCGTGGGCTGGCCACTGGGAGGCACTGGACATTGCGCGCATTCAACCTTTTCAGGCGTTCTCCCCGCTGTTTCTTTTCGCGATCATCGCGGGCCCCTTTATCCTGGATTCGGGAAAGTTGTACCGTTCCAGGCTCCTCAATCAGCGTCACTTTTTTTTGATACGTCTGGCTCAATCACTCTTTCTGATCGTCATTCTCATGACTTTTCTGATCTATCTCTTCCGGTTGGGTGATCTGGCCCGCGGAGTGGTGATCCTTTTCGCGGTTTTTTCGTTTGTGCTTATCGCGTTGCGGCACGCAGCGTGGCAAAGATTTTTTGATTTCTTTTTTTATGGTCAGACCGCTCCTCCGGGAGTCCTCCTTGTGGGGGAGCCATCCTCAATGGATCAATTCAAACAACGCGTGGAATCGCAGAAGGAAATCCAGATGAGCGTGTTGGGAACGATCAACCGCCTCGATCAGTTGGAAAAAGATGTCGCCGAATGGCTTTACCGCGCACCCATCACGAGTGTCATTTTCAGCGTTCCACACACCGCATTCGCGGAAATCCAGAAAGCCATCAATATCTGCGAGCTCGAAGGTGTGGAGGCATGGATCATCGCCGACCATCTGCAGTCCAATATTTCCAGGCCAGTATTTGAAAACTTCCAAACCGTTCCTGTGCTCGTCTTCGCATCGCGTGGACTTCCAGTTTGGCAGATTGTCGCCAAGCGCATCCTGGACCTCATGGTCGCGTTTTACGGACTGATTCTGATCTCATGGCTCATGGGACTCATCGCAATCATCATCCGCCTCGAGTCTCCCGGTCCGGCGCTTTTCATCCAGTCGCGCAGCGGACGCCATGGGCGTGTCTTCCGCATGTTCAAGTTCCGTTCGATGAATTCCAATGCCGACATGATGCAATCGGAACTGGAGGCATTCAATGAAATGAAAGGGCCGGTTTTCAAACTCGCACAGGATCCCCGCATCACACGGTTCGGCAACTTTTTGCGAAAGACGAGTCTCGACGAATTGCCGCAGCTCTGGAACGTGCTCATGGGCGATATGAGTCTCGTCGGTCCCCGCCCTCTGCCGGTATATGAAACGGAAAAAATCCACGATTGGACGCATCGGCGGCGGATGAGCGTGAAACCAGGCCTTACTTGTTTTTGGCAAATCG
>JABDCI010000055.1 GCA_013288215.1 Verrucomicrobiota bacterium
GCCCTTCACTCCTGCTCCCGGTTCGTTCATGACGTGCGTAGAGATTATCGTGGTTTCGACACGGTGATGTCCAAGAAGCTCTTGGACGGTTCGAATGTCGGCGCCTGTGCCTCCAGAAGGCGAGTGGCAAAGCATTTACGCAAGTTTAATTGTAAGGTTTAAGGTTCTGTCAAATGGTAAAAAAACGCCTGGAACTCGATGAGCGGCGGCGAGCATCCCTCGCCCAGCGATGATTTTACTGGATCAATTAAGACTTCAGAGCGCGATCGAGTTCAAGCGTCAGCTGTGAACTGGCGAGAAAATGAAAGGGATCGTCGCCTGTTTTGCTTTGGGCGATGGCTCCTGCAAATGCGTCGAGCGCCTCCCGATGCCCCTTCGATTTCCATGATTCCCGATGCAGAAGACGGTCCTTATCGAAAACCTTGAGGTGCGTGAAATCCTCAATGACCCATTCCATGGAATCCCAAGAAACAGTGATCTCCTCTTTCGGCCCCCGCAGGTGAGACACTTTTTTGAAATGCAGATGCGCACGGCTGGAATCCTCGAAACGGAAGAAAACATCCGCTCCGTTCGGACTCTTGACCGGCATCACGTCGTGCAGTGGGCTTCCTGCAAGCCAGAGAATCCAATCGATCGCATGGCACACCTCGCCAATGAAGCGGCCACCTTGTTCAGGACGATCGTACCAGTCGTCCCTGGGAAGGGGCGGTGCGCGGAACTCATAATGAATGTCGAGGGGCTTGTGATGTTTGATGCGCGCTTCGAAGAGCTTGAAAGAAAGTGGGGCGAATCGACGATTGAAGCCGACGAAGAGCACGGGGCTAAACGTCGGTGTCTCATGGGCCTTGCGCACCGCCTCTTGGATGCGTTCACATTCCTCAAGCGTGATGCAAAGGGGTTTTTCGACATAAACGTGTTTTCGCGCCTCAATGGAGGCGATCACCTCTTCAGCGTGAAGATTGTGAGGTGTCAAGATCATGACTGCAGCAACCGAACTGTCCGCGATCACCTGTTGAAAGTCGCTCGTCGCATTGCGTGCGTGGTATCGACGAGCCAGGGAAGCAATTTTTGCGGGACGCCGCCCCACAAGCGTGTGAATCGTAAACTTATCGGAAGATTGCGCCAGGTTGGGCAAATGTGTTTCTGTGGCGAAACGGCCCGTGCCAACGACGGCAATGGGAATCGCGGTCGAACGAGCGACGGAGCGCGGTGACAGCTCAAGGGTGAGATTGGGGAGCTTTTGTTCCGGATATTGGAGCACCGTGAGCACGGTCGGACTCGATGCCAACTGCCGATAGATGGAGGGAGCTTCGATGAAGGGACGAATCTGTGGGCGGAAGTGTGAGACAGACATGCGCCCTTCGTCGAGCCAGCGAAGAAAAAGCTCCAGATTGCGACGCACCGTCCAACGTCCACATGCGATGGGATAATCCTGATCGAGCTGTTCGTAAGCGGGATCGTAGCGGCCCTCGCCGTACGCGGCGGAGACGCAAAGCTCAAGTTCCTTCTCATAGGCGGCTTCGCGCGGGAGTTCGATGGGAAATTCTCCGACAACCACGAGCTTGCCTCGTTTGCGGCAGAGGGATGCAGCCTTCAATAGAATTTCGGGCGATTCGGTTTTCGCGCACAGAAAGACGGCATCAAGACCTTCTCCATGCGACGCGATGCGCTCTGCCTCCTGAAAATCGAATTCGCGCGGATCGTATATCTCCGCTCCAACTTGCGCAGAATCGCTGCGGCGCGATTCGATGGGATCGAATGCGATGACGCGGCATCCTGTGGCGCGGAGCGCCTGCACGGTGAATTGGCCGATCAATCCCAGTCCGAAGACGCCCACTTCAGAGCCTGCGCTCAAGTGGGCCCGGTGCATCGCATGAATGCCGACGGACGCTAACGCGGCGGTAGAGGCGTCGATTGCCCATTCAGGTTTGGAAAGTGAGGCGCACATCAGGCGCGGCACAGTGACAAGTGTGGCGTGCGAAGCGTGGGGACCCACGGCAACGACCCAGTCACCCGGCTGGAAATCCTCGACATCGCTGCCCACCCGGATCACGCGGCCCGTCAGCGAATAACCCAGAGTAGATGGCCGGTCGACCGCGGCCTGGACCTTTGCCAGCGTCTGCTGCCAGCCACGGCGAGCGAGCGAGCGTTGGATTTTCTCCCACGATCGAACGCCACGTCTCAGAAGCGAAAAAAGGGAGGTGTCCTGTCCTGAAATTGCGGTGAGCTCGGTTCCGGTGCTGATGGCGGAAAAAACGGTTTGAATGAGAAGCTCGTTCTCAGCGGGGACGGGATCGGGTGCCTCCGTGATTTCAACACTGCCTTTTCGAGCGGTGAGAAGCTGCATCTAGGAAGTTGAAAGCTCAGGGTTGAAAATTGAAAGACAGTTTTTTCAAGCCTCAAGCTTGAATCTCCCCGTTCAACGCAGGAGTGCCGAAAGTTCCTTCGCCTTGTCGCGGCGTTCCCAGCTTAAGGCTTTGAGATCATCCTCGCGTCCAAAGTGGCCGTAGTTCGTTGTTTTGCAATAGATGGGCCGAAGGAGATCGAGCTGCTTGATGATGTTGGCCGGCTTGAAACTAAAAATATCGCGGATCGCCTTTTCAATTTTAGCGTCGGCAATCTTTCCGGTGCCAAACGTTTCAACGCAAAGGGAAACGGGTTCAGGATATCCGATCGCGTAGGCGAATTGCACTTCGCAGCGCTCGGCGAGCCCCGCGGCCACGATGTTTTTAGCGACGTAGCGGCCCATGTACGCGGCACTCCGGTCCACCTTTGAAGGATCCTTGCCTGAAAACGCGCCACCGCCGTGACGCCCCATGCCGCCATAGGTGTCGACGATGATCTTGCGTCCGGTAACTCCCGCATCGCCTTCGGGACCACCCACGACGAAGCGTCCCGTGGGATTGACGAGGTAACGGGTCTTTTTATCGAGAAGGTTTTTGGGAATGTTTTTGAGGATGATCTCGTGCAAAATCGTATCGTGAATGATCCGATGCTTGACGTTGTCATGGTGCATGGTCGAAACGACGACCGCATCGATGCGCAGCACGCGATGACCGTCGTATTCGACAGAAACCTGGGTTTTGGCATCAGGTCCGAGCCATTTGATTTTGCCAGACTTGCGCGCACGGGTGAGCGCTCGACTTAATTTGTGGGCATAGACGATGGGGGCGGGCATGAGTTCGGGCGTTTCATTGCATGCGAATCCGAACATCAGCCCTTGGTCACCCGCGCCCTGTTCGGACGTCGCCTTGCCTTCGGCCTTGCGGGCATCGACTCCTTGCGCGATATCGGGACTCTGACAGAGGATGGAGGTCAGAATCTGGAAGGTCTTGTGATTGAACACGCAATGATCGTCCGTATAGCCGATTCCTTCAATGGCGTTTTTGACGATCTGGGGATAATCAAGGTCGGCGTGCGTGGTGATTTCACCGGCGACAACTACCAAGTTGGATTTTGCGAGAGTTTCACAGGCGACACGGCTGTGCTTATCCTGCTTCAAACACGCATCGAGGATGCTGTCGGAAATAGTATCACAAACTTTGTCGGGATGCCCTTCAGTGACCGATTCGGATGAAAAAATGTAGCGGCGTGCCATAGCCGCGCAAAATCTCACGAATCGACGAAGTTCGCAAACAATTTATTTGCTTCGTCGTAAGTCTCCCGGCTGCCGATGTCCAGCCATTGTCCTTGAATCAGGTAGGTATAGATTGGGAGGCGAGGGTAAAGCCATTGCACAAGACGTCCTGGTTGATCTGGATTATTACCCTCCGCAATATATTGGCGAATGAGAGGGAGAGCGCTTTTGGGATAATGATAAAGCGCGATCGCGGTGATCGTGCTTTTCGGTTCTTTTGGTTTTTCCTCAAAATGCGTGATGCGTCCTTGCGGATCGAGTGTGAGATTGTTGTATTTTTTGATCTCCTGGAGATTTTTCACATCGTAGACGCCGATCAGAACACCCTTTTCTTTCGCAACTCGGACGTAATGATGAAGGTTGCCACTGAAGAGATTGTCGCCTGCGACAATGATGAGATCATCGTCGAGTTTCGCCTGCTCCATCACGAAATGGATGTCGCCGATGGCGCCGAGCTTGTCCTGATCAGATTTGGTGCGGTCGTTGAAGATTCGAATGCGGCGTCCCGGCTGAGGGCCTTTCTGAGCGGCCCAATTCTCAAAATGCCCGGCAAACTTGTCATTCGTCACCACGAAGATCTCGTCAATCTCGGAGCAGGCGTCAAATTTGTCGATGACATGATCCACCAAGGGTTTGCCCGCAACAGGAAGAAGGGGTTTCGGTTGATTTAATGTCAGCGGGTAGAGTCGGGTTGCGTAGCCAGCGGCTAAAATCAGGAGTTTCATTCAGTTTACTTTATGTCACGTTTTTTCGGTTGCAAGCGACTCTCTCTTTCTTTTTTTGTCGCCGCACTTTCTTCGGATATTCGGAAATCCACCTGTTTCTTAAAGCGGTCGACACGGTCGACTTCGACACGGATTTTGTCCCCCGCACGCAGGACTCGTCGCGTCCGCTTGCCCACGAGTTTTTGCGCGGTGGAATCGAATTGATAAAAATCATCTTGAAGCGTTGAAACATGAATGAGCCCCGAGAGCATGAATGCCGGCAATTCGACGAACATGCCAAAGTTGCGAACGTCCGTCACCAAAGCGTCAAACGCGTCGAGCTTGTGCTCGTGAAGTTGGCGCTCGAAATATTCGATCAGCTTCAGTTTTACAGCCTCTTTCTCGGCTTCATCGGCGACGCGTTCCGTTGTTGAACAATGGTGCGCGATGAGTTCCAGCGTGGCAACGTCGTAGGAGGGTTCGCGGGCTGCCTGCGTCTTGCGCCCCTGAAGCACGCGCCGCAATATGCGATGGACGATCAGGTCGGCATAGCGGCGAATAGGACTTGTGAAGTGGGTATAGTTTGCCTTCGCCAGTCCGAAATGGCCGATGGGACTCGTTGAATATTGAGCGCGCTTGAGCGACTTGAGGAGATTGAGCTTGAGAATGTATTCGTCAGGCTTGCCTTCGAGTCGCTTGAGAAATTTCTGAATTTCTCCGCGCAGCGTGGGATCGCCGATGGAATATCCCATGGAAACGACGAGGTCACGATATTCCTCGAGCCGCTCGGCGTCGGGCACATCGTGAATCCGGTAAAGGCTTGGCACCGTGCGACGCTGCGTTTCGGCTGCCACCGCTTCGTTGGCCAGCAGCATGAATTCCTCGACAAGCTGATGCGAAATGTCGTTTTCCTGCTTTTCGATGCGTGTGGCGAGGCCGCGTTCGTCGCAATAAACCTTTAATTCCGGAAAATCCAGATCGAGCGAGCCATGGGCAAAACGCTGATTGCGCAGCTTCGAGGCAAGGGACCAAAGGTTGCGAAGAAGCTCGGAAACCTGGGGGCTTTGCGTTTCCGCCTGACCGGACTTCGAAGCGAGCACCGCGAGCGCCTCGCGATAAGTAAGCCGCGCCGTCGATTTGATGATCGTATCGGCGAATCGGACGGAGAAGATTTTAAGTTCGGGGCTGATTTCAAACAAGGCGGAAAACGTCAGCCGTTCCACGTCTTGCTTCAGCGAGCATATTCCGTTCGAAAGTTTCTGCGGCAGCATGGGAATGACCCGGTCGGGAAGATAGATGCTGTTGCCGCGTTGCTTGGCCTCGACATCAAGAGGAGATCCGTGGCGCACGTAATGGCTCACGTCGGCGATGTGAACGCCGAGCAGAAACCGGCCGGGCGAAAGCTGCTTCAACGACAAGGCGTCGTCATAGTCGCGCGCATCGTCGGGATCGATTGTGATGACGATTTCCCGGGTAAGGTCCAGGCGCGCAGCCCGCTCTTGTTCCGTCACGCGATCCTGGATCTGTTCGGCCTGTTCCATGACGTCCTCGGGAAAATCGACACGGAAGCCGAACTTTTTCACGATCACCAGCACGTCGAGGCTCGGGTCGTCCGAACTTCCGAGCACTTCGGTAATGGTGCCTTCCGGATTAATATGCCTGTTCTTCCATTCATGCAGGCGGACCACGACGCGATCGCTCACCTTCGCTTTGAGCGGATTGTCTTGCAAGCG
>JABDCI010000056.1 GCA_013288215.1 Verrucomicrobiota bacterium
GGGACACCTCCTCCAATATGGTTCTGACAGCGTCGTCTATCTTCAAGGAGAACCCAGCGATTCTTTCTATGTCGTCAATGATGGTGTTGTGGAGGTAATCGCCTCTGACGATCAGGGCGAACGTCCCATCCCGATTTCATATCTTTCCAAAGGCGACATCTTCGGCGAAGTCGGCCTGCTCATGGATGTGGCACGCACGACTTCCGTACGCGTCCCGGAAAAAGCCACTCTCCTGCGCTTTAGCCAGGATTCCTTCCACCGGCTGATCACGACGGTTTCCTCCTTTGGTCATTATCTTTCGGTCCTGCTCGCGCGCCGCCTCCATAAGACAACGATGCAGCTCTATTTTTACGGCAATGCGCGCGAGCTTTCCGGAAGCCTCGACTTTTTCGATCTGCCCACGATTTTCCAAACAATCCATCTTTCCCAACAGCACGGCGTGATGCATATTTTTAATCTGACGTCAGAAATCATGGGTGAATTCGCGTTTTCGCAAGGTATTCCTATCTCCGCCCGATACGAAAATCTCTACGGTTTCGAAGCATTGCTACAGCTTTTCCTGGTGACTCCCAAAGCAAATTTTGGATTTACGCGATCGGTGGAACCGCCTGTCGTCGTCGCGGCACTCGATATACCGAACGTCAACGAATTTACAATGACCGCCGTACATTTGAAGGACGAAATGATGTTTCTCGAAGACAAACTGAAGCTGCCGGATGAACAACCCATAAAACGCATCCACGCGCGAATGGAATGGCAGGATTCAGAATTGAAAGATTGCGCACAACAACTTTGGAAGATCCTGATGCCAGGTCCTATGTCATTGAAAGAAATTTCAAAGGAGGTTCCATACTGTCGTTATCATCTCCTTCGTGTGATCGACCAGCTGTTTGAAACGCAGCAGCTCACCCATGCAGAGATCACGCCGTACGGCTATCGCTAAAGTTAAAAAATCTGTCCGTCCGCTGTTCCTTTCCATGCGTTTCCCCAATCTTGGTTTTTCGGGTTGACCCCTGTGGGGTCGCGCCAGATGAAGCTTTCGCATGAACAATCAACAAATTCGAAAACTGAAGTCACTCGCGCAGCATCTTGAGGTCTCGGTACGATTTGGAAAAGAAGGCTTGAGCGAAGCGTTGTTGAGAAGCGTCGACCAAGCGTTGACGACACATGAACTGGTCAAAGTGCGTTTCATCGCTTTCAAGGAAGATAAAAAGAACCTCGCGCCAGTGATCGCGGCAAAGACACAAAGCGAGCTCGTAACGCGCCTTGGCAACGTGGCCGTGTTTTATCGACAAAATCCTAATCCTGGGCGACGCAAAATCTCACTCGAATCCCACAAGCTGCATGAAGTGTCGTAGCGTTTCATTCGCGATTCCATGAAATATCAGAAATTCCCACCCGAATTGGCCCAAGCTGGCACAGATTTCTGCTCTCCTCCTTGCTAAAGAAGAACCGACTCAGACGTTCTATTTTTGGATCGCGAAAATTGCAACATTCCCAACAGGTCGGTTTTAATAAAACTCTATGGCCCTCGATTCCGTTTATCCATTTGATTGGGATTGGGAAAGAGCGCGACACCTCCTCTTTCGAGCGGGATTTGGTGGGCACCCTGAAGAGATCGATGATTTCAAAAAACGCGGTTTGACAGAAAGCCTGTCGGCTCTCTTCAGCACACCCTCCCAGCCTCTGTTCGTTCCCGACTGGCTCTCGGAAGAGGAAGACCTGCGGTCTCAGCAAATGAAACTGCTGAGCCAACCGGAACGCCAAAAAATCCAGACGCGGATGGGAGAGCATTTGCGTGATTTGATCGGGGAATGGATCAATCTTATGATCGCATCTCCCACACCAGCCGACATGCTGCATCAAAAGATGGTGTTTTTTTGGCACAATCACTTCGCAACGAGCACGCAAAAGGTAAATCAGCCAGTGGCCATTTACAAACAGCTCCTGTTATTCCAGGACAAGGCCCTTGCCCGCTTTGATGATCTCCTCCACTCCATCATTCGCGACCCCGCCATGCTTCGTTATCTGGATAACGATCAAAACCGCAAAGGTAAGCCAAATGAAAATCTTGCACGCGAATTGATGGAGCTTTTTTCCCTGGGAACGGGAAGCTACACGGAGAAGGATATCCGCGAAGGAGCGCGCGCCTTGACCGGCTGGGGGCTTCAAAATTTCCAGTTTGGTTTTCAGGGCAACAATCATGACAACGACGTTAAAACGATCTTCGGACAAACCGGCAATTTTGATGGCGATGATTTCATCGATCTCATCCTCGGGCAATCGCAATGCGCCGAATTTATGACGCGCAAAGTTTGGACCTATTTCGCAAGCGATTCCCCTTCTTCCGAGACAATCCAGCATATCGCCTCTGAATTTCGAGACTCGCGATATGAAATCAAAACCCTGCTACGCTCGATATTTTCCCATCCTGACTTTTATTCGACAGATGTCATGGGCTCGCAAATCAAAAGTCCAATCCAGCTCGTTGTTGGAACCGCACGGACGCTTGGACTTCATGGAACCAATATCGAGTTTTTCAGGCGGATGCTGCAAAACATGGGACAAGTTCCCTACATGCCTCCGAATGTCAAAGGCTGGCTGGGAGGCCGAAACTGGATCGACACATCGAGGCTCGTTGCCCGCTATACTTTTGCAGATAACGTCGGTGAAGGAAAGGTTCCCGCTGAAATCGATCCACGACAGAAAGGAGATCTGACCCTTCCGGCAATGAAAGTATCCGAAACTCAAGATCCACACATGGAAAAACAGGCCGCGGCGACTCAGGCCATGATGAAAGAAACCTCAAAAATGGAGGCCCCCCATGCCCTCCCTGTTCACATCGATGTGGAAAAACTTATTGATCCCAACCTTTCTCCCATTGCTCTCGTTGACAAGCTGGCAAGCATTCTCCTGCCGCTTTCCATTACTGAAACAGAACGTCATCAGCTCGTTGATAAATTCAATCTCGCTCGTTCCAAGAAATCTCAGATTGAAGCTCTCCAACAACTCATCGCTGCGATGATGCTATTGCCGGCATATCAACTTTGTTAATCCGATGAAAGGATGTCATTTTATCTCTTTCATCCTGTTGATGTCGTGCTCGCTTCTGAAAGCACAGTTCAAAATGCCTTCCCAATCTCAATCTGAAGTGGTCATGACCGACTTCCAAGCAGACGGAAAGACGATCAAAAGTAAAATTTACCTCAGGGTGTACGAGGATGCAGGAAAGCTGCGGGTTGACCTGATGGATGCAGACCTTGGACTCATCGTTCAGGAGGCTCCGGAATCTCCTCAAATTGAGGTTCGCGTGCCTTTAGAAAAAACTTCGATCACTCTTATCCCGCCATCCGAACTTAAATCGGATCCCGAAGGCATTCTTGCTCGAATGGCCCGAATGGAAAGCGTTATCGAAAGAGGATCCGCCTTGGTCGATCTTAGTCGAGCAGTCCATTTCCTGACGATGCTTCACGCGGCCAACTTGGCCTCGGAACACGGCGTCATGGAGAAAGTAAGGAATCGGATCTGCGATCGATACCATAGCGCTTCCAAAGATCATCTTTTCGTCTTATGGGTGTCTCAGTCGGATTCAAAACCTGTTCGCTTTGTGAGCCCTGATGAAAAAACATGGATTGACTGGCAGAATTTCCAAGACACTCTGCCGCCTGCTTTTTCGTTTGATCCCCCTCCAGATTGCAAGCGAATCGCTCTTAAATTGCCTCCTCCTCTTTCATTCAAATGGCCTGTGCAATTCAGTTCCGTTCTGACTCTCTCGGGATTCTATGCAGGACAGTCCACCCGCCAAAAAGCATACGTGGACGGCAATAAATTGCGGATCGAAATGAGCAGCCTTGGCGTGCCTTTTGTCACGTTGATTCGCAAAGACCTGGCGCATGTTTATTTCCTCATGCCTCAAGAGAAGACTTATGTTGTTTCAGCAGAAGATCCAAAAGGAAGCTTCGTGAATGATCTTCGAGGCCCCTCGCGTATCCCGGAGGAAATTTATCGTCATGAGCTCTCGTACGTAGCAAACCTCATCGGGATTCTGCAAAGAAACGATATTCCGATGGAATTTCAAAGTCAGGAAAACATGCGAGGTCAGCTCTGTGAAAAAAACAAGCTGACTTTGAAATATAATCCGGATTCGGAAGATCTCACGGCATACTTATGGATTTCGGTTGCCGATGCTTCCCCCGTGCGCTTGACGATTGACGGGGGAATGACGATCGACTGCGACAGCTTTACATCGAACATTCCATCCAAGGAAATCTTCGATCTTCCATCGGATTATCAAGAAATAAGATAACCAAAGATTTGCTATGAGCTCCTCCAAAATTAGACTTTGGACCCGTCGCGAATTCCTCACACGCAGCCTTGGGGTAACCGCCCTCGTCACGACGATCCCCAGCTTTCTGACGAGGTCCGCTTTTGCTTGGAATGGGCCGCAAAGCACGACGAATTCAGACGAAAAGATCCTCGTGGTGATCCAATTAAGCGGAGGAAATGATGGATTGAACACGGTGATTCCATTCAGCCAAGACACCTATTATCGTTCACGTCCCACAATCGCCATACCCGCAGACAAAGTGCTTAGAGCGACCGATGAAATCGGGTTTCATCCCAGTCTTGCGCCCATGAAACAGCTCTATGACTCGGGTAAACTCACCGTCATCCAAGGGGTGGGATATCCGAATCCAGACCGTTCACATTTTCGCTCAATGGATATCTGGCAAAGTGGAATTGCGGAAACCTATGAAAACTCAGGATGGATCGGACGCATGTTCGATCACACGTGCGGAAACCAAACATGCAGTCCCACCCTGGGTATCAGCATTGGGGACACCCTCAGCCCCGCTCTCAACTGCGACTGCTCCGTAGGTGTTGCGCTTCGCGATCCCGAACAGTTTTTCAATATGACTAAAATCGCTTCAAAAACCGAACAGTCGAGCGGAGAGTCCCGCCTTTCGCCTCATTCAGCCTCTCAACTCGACTTTCTTCGTAGAACCGCGATGAACGCCGAAGTGTCAGCCGACAAAATCCGCAACTCAGTCCATAGCGTGCAGGCGAAAGCCGATTATCCTAAAGAACCGTTCGCCCAAGGTCTGAAGCTAATAGCCGCCATGATCGCAGGAGGAATGGATACACGTGTCTATTACACCTCTCTTTCTGGCTTTGACACCCATGCAAACCAACTTGGTTCACAGGACCGCCTGCTCAAAACGCTCGCCGAAGGTCTCGCCGCCTTTCAACAAGATCTTGAAGCCTTAGGCCAGGCCGAACGCGTTCTTGGCTTCACATTTTCAGAGTTCGGACGGCGGGTCTTGGAGGCCGGGGCACCGACCACGGCCAAGCTGCCCCCATGTTTATCTTCGGCAAGAGCCTAAAACCAGGTCTGATCGGAACACATCCTTCCCTGGAAAATCTCAATGATGGCGATTTGAACTTCCAGATAGATTTTCGGCAAGTTTATGCAACGGTTCTCGACCAATGGATGGGTGTCGATTCTACTACAATCCTGCGTCAATCTTATCCATCGATACCCTTTGTTTAAAAACACCATGCCGACACACCACAAGCCTATTGAATTTTTCGGAAATTTGTCACCGTCAACCCCAAACCTGAGCGGTGCGAGCTCAAGGCACTACGCTTAAAAGCCGCTCAAAATTCTTCCGCTTTCAGGTTTAAGAGGCAGAATGGACCTCTTAACCAGATGCACGCTCAACCCAAAGTGAATCTTGATCGTTCCTCCGAAGGAAGAATTGGATTACGGCTTATCGGAATTTTTAAGCTCATCAAGGGAATTCTCCTGCTCCTTGTGGGCGTTGGCGGATTGTCACTCCTCCATCAGGACCTCCAAACCATTGTCACCCACTGGATCGAGGGCCTCGACTTCGGTGTAAAATACCACTTCATTCAACACCTCTTATCCAAAGTCGGATTGGTAA
>JABDCI010000057.1:0-4612 GCA_013288215.1 Verrucomicrobiota bacterium
GACCTCCGTATGGCCTTTCTGGCGTCCGAACCCTTTGACTTCACTCACTGTCATGCCGTGGAGACCCAGTTCGTCGAGCGCGTGTTTCACTTCCTCGAGCTTGAAGGGCTTGATGATCGCTTCGATTTTCTTCATAGGTCCAGTTGGTGGGCAAGGGGTTTGGCAGAGATGCCCCTCTCGAAATGGTTTAGACCGCTTTTTCTCCTCTTTCCTCGGTTCGGATCCGATAAGCTTCTTCAATCGGAAAGACGAATACTTTACCGTCGCCAATTTTCCCTGTCTTCGCCGCTTTCACAATCGCGGCAACCACAGATTGGGATTGGCTGTCACCGAGCACGATTTCAATTTTGACCTTCGGTAGAAAATCCACGGTGTATTCACTGCCGTGATAGATTTCCAATCGGCCTTTTTGGCGACCGAAACCTTGGACCTGGGTTACAGTCAGTCCCTGGACACCCATCTCAGCGAGAGATTGTTTAACCTGTTCAAGTTTGAAAGGTTTGATAATGGCTTCAATTTTTTTCACAGCAGATCTCTTTGGAGTTTCTCATCTACTCTCACGGATCGGATCTTCCTTCTTGAAAAGCAATCTTGATGCCATCGCACATTGATCCTTAGTTTGATCCCGATTTGATCGTCCCATGGAAAAATGAGAGTGAAAAGTTTCATAAAAATTCCATCAATGAAACTTCTTCATCTAAAAAGATCGCTCTACTGATCAATTAAAAACAGTTCGCTGAATAATTATCGACAGCCCTGCCTAGGTTTAGACACCTGCCGAAGAGTGAAATATCAGGCAGTTGCTCTTTTTAAACTGCAACAAGGGCTGGATGGAGTTTTATTTACGGAATTTTTATAAAATTTCCACTTTGGCACGGCGTTTGCTTTCGTTGGAGCCGAACAACCCTCACCCTTACTCAAATCTATGCCTACACAACCTCAACAAACTTCAATGAAACCCACGCTGGGTCTCACTGGTTTAACCATGAATGCCATGGCGCTGATTGCGCCCGGGGCCTTCCTATGGTTGACATATGCCCAGCAATCTCTTTACGGCGCTCCCATGGCTGGCTGCGCCATGTGGTTTGGCATTGTCATTGCCCTGTCGCTCTGTTTTGCCACGGCAGTATGCTATGCTGAACTTTCGAAGCTTTATCCGGGGGCAGGCTCCTCCTATGTCTTTGCGGAGCAGGCCTTTTTATCGAAAACCAAGGCTTACAAGTTCGCGCGTCTCGCAAAGTTCGTCGTGGGTTGGGCCAGCCATCTTTACTATTGGATTTATCCAGGAGTGATGGTGGGTGTGACTGCCATTCTTGCAGGTTATTTAATGGGGCAGTTTTTCCCGTCGGTCTTTAATGCGGGAATACCCAGTCCGCTGTTCATGATCCTCTTTTGCGTCGTGTTTGCGTACGGGGTTGCTTACATCGCCTATCGTGGTGTGGCGGGAGCGACTTCGGTCAATATCGCGATCAATGTGATCCAGATCACCGCGCTCTTGATCTTCTCAATCATGGCACTCGGTTACCGGATTAATCATAAGGAAGGGTCCGTCGGATACACTTTGGATCCCGATGGGAATGCCGTCAATAAGATCATCGCCACCGATAAAACCGGTGCACCGGTTAAGGACAAGGATGGCAATTATGTTTACGAGATGGGGGCTGATGGAAAACCCAAGGACTTCACCATCACGTACGCTGCGGATCAAGCCATCGACAAAGGATCTGATCCCAAGAATCCAGCCGATACCTTCGAGTTTCACCAGACTGCTACTTCCGTGGTTTCACCGCATGGCTTCAATTTTTCGTTGATCCAGGCATGTGTCGCCATTTTGATCCTCGTCGGGTTTGAATCCGTCACGTCCATGGGTGAGGAGGCCAAGAACGCCAAACGCGATATTCCTCGCGCCGTGCTTCTTTCGTTGCTCATCCAAGGTCTCATTTGTTACCTTATCGAATATTTCGCTGCAGGATATTTCCTCAATAGCGGCTACAAGCTGACAACAGCGGCCGGTTCCTCGGCCCCTATTGGTGACATGATGGTCATCGTTGGCTCTTGGTTGTTTGGCAGCCCGACAGCAGGCAGGTGGTTCATGTTAATTGAAGCCTTTACCGTGTTCCTGGCCTTGATTGGCACCACTCTGTCGTGCATCAACACGGGAGCGCGTGTCACCTATGCCATGGGTCGCGACGAGGAAGTTCCATCCCACTTCGGTCTTCTCCATGGCAAGAACATCACGCCGCACCGTGCCATTTGGACACTTGCGACGATTTCAGCTGTGATCGGGATATTCGCCGTCTACTTCAACTTCTGTGGAGGTGCTGCTCAAACAGATGACGCCATCAAAGCCCTTCCCCAGAATGTATGGTATAGCTTCGGCCTCTTCGGTCATGATAAGGCGGCTTCGATTCCTCAAAGCCTCCTGATCGTCACGTTGGCAAGCAACTTCGGCACCTTTCTGCTCTACATGCTTACCTGCATTACGGCGATTGTGGCCTTCCGCGAACACCACAGCTTTAGCGGCTTCAAGCATGTCGTCGTGCCAGTCTTTGGACTGCTCGCCAACTTGCTCTGCATGCTCTTCTACATTATCGGGCCGTTCTCAGTTGCGGGCATGAGCTGGAAAGAACCCTTTATTGCTCTGGGTGTTGCCGGCGTATGGGGTCTCTATGGCGCTTTTTACTTCATCAAATCGAGTAAAACAAAAGGTCGATCCATTCTGGTTGATTCGCCCAGTGGAGTTTCAGCGTAACGATTGGAGTTCTCCCTAAAGGGAGCGAGGCGGCCACATCTGGCAAGGTGTGGCCGCCTTTGCTTTTTGCATGTACCGAGCCGGGCTGTGTCTGGCAAAGTGATCTGCCTCAGTGAAAATAAGCTCTACATCCTTCTCCTCCGCCGGCCTTGTCCGTGAAAGAAATGAAGATTGCCTTGGCTTTTGGGAGCCTAGCGATGAGCAAGAAAAGATCAGCCGAGGAATGATTGCGGTCATCGCCGATGGGGTTGGCTCTGCCGGGAACGGGCATATTGCCAGCCGCCTCGCAGTGGACGTAGCTCTCAAGACTTTCCAGGATGCTAAACCTGAGACGCCGTTCCATTCGTTGCTTCAGCAGATCTTCAATGCCGCAAATCTTGCGGTCTACGATGCGAGCAGCGCTGGACGGATGGCAACGACACTCACGGTTTGTATTTTCCGCATCAATGAAGTCGCCATTGGCCATGTGGGAGATTGCCGTGTTTATCTCGTTCGAAAAGACAATATCCAGCGACTCACGACAGACCATTCTTATACTGGAATGCAGGTCAAACTTCGTTTGATTTCAGAAGAAGAGGCCCGAGCGAGCCATCTGCGCTCTGTATTGACGAGGTCGGTTGGGAAAGAGCCATTCGTCAAATTCGACTATAAACGCCTTTCTGTTTTCCCGCGAGATCGATTGCTTCAGTGCTCCGATGGCTTGTATTGTTATATGAACGATGGAGAAATTTGCGAAGGAGTGGGACGCTTGCGCCTCGAAGAGATATGCCCCTACCTCAAATTATTAGCCGAACGACGGGGAACCGATGACAATCTTTCCGGCCAAATCATCCAAGTTGACCAGACTAAAATACCTCTCTATCACCGGGGCGTACGACGTCTGGTTGAGGATGTTGAACAAGCTCAACCAGTGAGCAACGAGCTTCAAGTCGGAGGAACCCTGGATGCCCGCTTTAAGATCATTGATTTGATCTCCCGCAGCGGAATGGCTTCCATTTTCAAGGCGATCGACACAAAGACGGATCAGGTTGTCGCCATCAAAGTCCCGTTCATGCAATACGAGGCCGATGCGGCCTTCTATTCTCGTTTCAAACGGGAAGAAGAAATCGGAAAGAAACTCAATCATCCTTCCATTGTTCGCTTCATCCACCTCGAGATCGAAAAGAGCCGTCCCTACATCGTGATGGAATATCTCGAAGGACAAATGCTCAGCAATGTGCTTCAGAGTGGCAAACCCCTCCCATTGGGTGATGCTGTGGACATTGCCAGTAATATCTGTGGCGCTCTTGCCCACATGCACGAGCAGAAGGTCATCCATCGTGATCTCAAGCCGCAAAATATCATGCTCTGCAAGGATGGCACCTTGCGAATCATCGATTTTGGAATCGCCAAGGCAGCTGAAATGCGGCGGATTACATTCACCGGATTTAGTCCTACCATGGGTACCCCTGATTACATGGCGCCTGAGCAGGTGAAAGGAAGGCGAGGTGACGAGCGGACCGATATTTATAGTCTCGGTGCGATTCTTTATCAGATGGCGACGGGCTCAGTTCCCTTCGAAGGACAAAACCCTTTTATCGTGATGAACGCCCGCTTGACGGGTGATCCTGTGGCTCCCCGGAAATTAAATCCTGAGATTTCACCCCCTTTGGAAGAGATCATATTGCATGCCATGGAACGAGAGCCGCAAAATCGTTATCCGTCGGTAGCAGCCATGAAAGCTGAGCTGGATCATCCTGAATCGGTGCAGCTTACGGAACGGCATAGCCGGCTCCAGCGTCCGAAAGTCTGGAAGACACGATGGGGAATGATGAGCCTGGTTATCTTGTGCGTGTTGATTCCCATTCTTGTCTGTTTGTT
>JABDCI010000057.1:4622-5863 GCA_013288215.1 Verrucomicrobiota bacterium
CCTTCACCCGCTCCATTCTCGGAGCGGGTGAAGGGAATCGAACCCTCGTCTCAGGCTTGGGAAGCCCACGTTCTACCATTGAACCACACCCGCGCTGAATAAATGCTATAAAGGTGCCCTGTGAGCCACAAGTGAATTTGTAAGCTCCCCATGAAGATTGACTTGACATGGAGCGAGTAAGCAAATAATTTACACGCTCCAAAATAAAATCTATGAAATTCTTCCGTTTCCTTCTTTTTTTAAACATTTTCATTTTTCTTAGCGTCTCGCATCTTTCGGCACAAATTACCACGAATGGCTTGGTCGGGTATTGGCCTTTGGATGGCGATGCCCATGACGCGAGCGGGAATGGGCATGATGGAGTGATTACGGGAGCAACTCCGATACCGGGAAAATTTAACGGAGCCTATACCTTTCACGGAAGCGATGGCATTGATGTCGGAGATTTTACTTTTTCAAATCAAGAATATACGGTTTCAGGTTGGATTCGGACGACGGAACCCGCTGTGGCTGGGGATTGGAAAACCTGGATCGATAAATTAGATGATAGTGGTGGTCCATTCATGTTGGGCATTGGAGACGGCCGTGATGTCGGCGGTGTCAATGGGGCTCAATATGCTGTGTGGACCGGTGGTTACAGTTCTGTCAACATATTAGACACGGTTTCAAATCTCAGGGACGGCGCGTGGCATCACTACGCGGTCACTTATCAATCTGGCAGTCAAAATGTTTATGTAGATGGAAATCCTGTTGGATTGCCTAGTTTTCCGGGAGCGGCTAGTTTTCCGGGACCACTACCTGTCAATTCGACGCATGTCGTGATCGGGGGACATAATTTTGGTCCGTACCACCACCCTTGGATAGGTGATATTGATGAGGTAAGGATCTATGACCGAGCGCTTTCACCCCAGGAAATTCAAGGGTTATTCGGACCGACACTTTCCATCTTCCCGGGTTCTGGCACCTTTGTGAGCTCTCAGAGTTTGGATGTTTCCTTTATCCTCCAAAACTCGACGCTGCCTGTCGTTTCTATAAGCATTATTTTTGATGGGGCCGATAGAACGGCGTTCCTTTCGCCGCTTTTGATCAATGGCAAGATTCAAAATGGGAGGTTCAGCCTCCTGCGTGATGCCGGTTTTGAGGTTGGAAATCATACGCTTGTCATCACGATCCAGCTGAGTGACGGCACGACATTGCAGCAAACGGCGAATTGGACGGTTCTCGCAGTAGTTCCTTAACCA
>JABDCI010000058.1:0-2736 GCA_013288215.1 Verrucomicrobiota bacterium
GCGCACCCGGAGCGCGACCTTTCTCAATACCCGGACCTCGGATGAAATCATTTTCACACGGGGCACCACGGAAGGCATCAATCTCGTCGCATCCGCGTGGGGTTTATCCCACCTGAAAAAAGGCGATCAAATCCTCCTCACGGAAATGGAGCATCACAGCAACATTGTCCCATGGCAGCTCCTTGCCCGGCGCACCGGCGCGCAGCTCGTCTACGCGCCCGTCACAGGAGACGAGGGACTTCTTGATTCGGACAAGCTCTCCCAGCTCCTCAATAAAAATGTGAAACTCTTCGCTTTCACCCATATTTCAAATACACTCGGCACGGTCAATCCCGCGGCCGAATGGTGCCAGCGAGCGCGCAAACTGGGCATCGTGACCCTCGTCGACGCCGCTCAAAGCGCCGGCCATTGCCCTGTGGACGTGCAAGAAATCGGCTGCGATTTCCTTGCCTTCTCCAGTCACAAGATTTGCGGTCCAACCGGTATCGGCGTTCTCTATGGCCGCCGCGAGATCCTCGAAACGATGGAACCCTACCAGGGCGGCGGTGAGATGATTTCGAGCGTCGACTTTCAATCAAGCACATGGAACAAGGTTCCCCACAAGTTTGAGGCGGGAACGCCCGACATGTCGGGCGCCATTGGACTGCACGCCGCGATCGACTACCTTGATGGAATCGGACGCGATCGAATCTTCAAGCACGATCAGGAACTCGCTTCGTATGCGTATGAGCAACTTTCAACTCTTTCGGGCATTCGGCTTTTTGGACCCAAAGCGGGCCGAGCCGGCCTCCTCAGTTTTCTCCTCGGCGACATCCATGCGCATGATGTCGTGACTGTCGCCGATCAATATGGACTCGCGCTTCGCGGCGGCCATCATTGCAACCAGCCGCTCATGCGCAAGCTGGGAGTGCCTTCCACAGCACGCGCCAGTTTCTATTTTTACAACACGAAAGCGGAGATCGACCAGATGGTCGAAATTTTGCGCACGATTCAAAAGTTTTTCACTTCAGGTTCATGACTTCGACCCTCACACCTCAAAGCACCATGCACGACGTCCTCGAAGTTTTTCCGGGCGCCCGCCGCGCCCTTTTCCGCCGCTATCACCTCGGCGGTTGCAGCAGCTGCGGATTCCAGCCGACGGAAACGCTCGAACAACTCTGCCAGAGGAACCATGATCTCAATGTGAACGAAGTGATGAGCCATATTCAAGCAAGCCATCTTGAAGATGAAAAGTTGCAGATTTCCCCAAAGGACCTGGACTCCATGCGAAAAAGCGGCAATCCCATGAATCTCCTCGATATCCGCACCCGCGAAGAATGGAACGCGACCCACATCGAGGGGGCTGTGTTGTTTTCGCAGGATTTGATGCAAGAAATTCTCGGAACCTGGCCGAGAAATGTTCTTTTTGTTGTGTATGATCATTCAGGTTCAGCGAGCCTCGATGCCGCGGCTTATTTTTTGGGACACGGCTTCGAGCAGGTTCGCGCGTTGCGCGGCGGCATCGACGCCTGGTCGCAAGAGATCGATCCCACGATTCTTCGCTATCGCCTCGAACAGATTCACTGATTTATGGAACCTTCCGATGACGCGGATCTTCAGAAAAAGATCACCGAAGCCATTCGCAATCCCAAAAACATGGGGGAGATGAAGGGTGCCGACGCGATCGGAACGGCGGGGAGCGCCGACTGCGGCGACATGGTGCGCATGTGGGTGAAATTCAAGGAGCAGGACGGAAAAAAAATCATCGATCTGGCGACCTTTCAATCGTTTGGTTGCGAGACTGCCATTGCAGTAGCCAGCCTCGCGACGGAGCTGATCAAAGGAAAAACGGCCGAAGAAGCGCTGACAATGTCAGGACAGGACCTCGCAGCCGACCTTGGTCCCTTGCCGCCCATGAAAATTCATTGCACCCAACTCGTCGAAGGCGCCTTGCGTTCGGCATTGACTCAAACTCCCCATTCCGACAGCCGACCTTCGCTATCGGGAAACCTGATGGAAAGTTTCACGCAATCGGCGGCGCCTGGAAGTGTACGTATCGTTCCACTGAAAGACGATTCGAAGAAGGCTTGAGTGGTCGTACTCGCTGCGATGTCCAACTCGTATGAGTTGCCGCAATCACCGCCTGAACCGGAAACAATTTCGATCAATCTTCACCGAGCTGTCGGATCAGAACCCCCAAGGCGGCGATGGGGTGGCGCATCAAAACCTCTTTAATGCGTGGAACGAGATCCTGTTTGGGCTGGTCGATCGTCCCGGAAAGCTGGACATCGGCCCAGTAATAGTCCTTTTTTCCTAAACGGAAAACTTCTTTTTCCAAGTCGGGCAACCATTCCAGATTCTTCCGTGTCGTGCCAACCCGCAGCCTTCCATTCAATTGTCCCTGGTGGAGGCGGATCGAACCGCAAATAGCAAGCATGTCGTGCGCGTCAATGGATAAATCCTCAAATTGGCAATCCGATTTCGTCCAGCGAAGGTTGAAAGAAATGTCATCCATTTTGAGATCACGAAACGCATGATTGCGCGTGATGGCGGCCATCTTGCCGAGCCAAGGCAGATCGTTCACATGGAGATCCCAGATTTCCATGGGTCCCAAAACCGAGGCCTCTTCGATGCGCGTGCCCTTACTTTCCCAACGCAAATCTCCGCCAAATCGTCCGATGACCCTACTTGCCCACGGTGGCGGTAGCCACGGCCCGAGCGGCATGCGTTCCACGTGGCACTGGGCATCGATCTTCT
>JABDCI010000058.1:2746-5529 GCA_013288215.1 Verrucomicrobiota bacterium
ATCTTCTTGTCTCCATTCAGCGCAGCTTTGCCCTGCACGCTGAGAAACGAGGCAGATCGCTCCAACGGTCGAAGAACAAATTTTTCAATGAAGACTTCATTTTTCGTTTTAAGCGCCTGCAGCTCGGCAACTTTGAGTTTCGGAACCAACGGCATCTCAAGAACACCATCATGCCCGAAATATTCGAAATCTTTTCCGTGAGGCAAAATCCTGAGCTGCAGATTTCGGATCCGCCCCGTCTTGTCCTTCAATGGCCAGCGAACCTCTGCGTCGCGCACCTGCACTTCTCTCAGATAAATGCGATTGGGAAACGGAAATGCATGGGGAGATTCTTTTTTTGAATCGTTTTCAGGCTGTCCCTTGAATTTTTGAAATTCCACCCACCCTCGGTCGATCTCAATGGAATCAAAAAGCCATTGGCGTCGAAGAAGCCCCAATGGATCGAGAGTCGCACGGATGGAATTTGCCTCCATCCGATGCACGGTTCGCTTCGCATTGACACCTTCAAAATGGTCCGCATCTACTGAAACAAGGCCTGCCCGGGCAATGGAACTGAAGGCACCCTCCAACATCAGACCCTTGGACACTTTCTTCGAGATAACTTCACGAAATGAAGCGCTGGCGAGATATTGCGAAAGGCGCGCATTCAGAAAGCAAAAAAGGAGGCTTCCACCCATTCCCAAAAGCAAAAAAATGAGGATGATGCGGACGGACCAGCTTGATTTCATGATGCAGCATCGGCGATTACCGCTTTCTCGCAACTGCGCGTTTTCCGTAAATGACAAACCGGTTTTCCTGATGGGATAAACGGGCCCACTCCCTGATTCCGAAAAAACGATAGCTCGTTCATATTTTTAAAGAACCGCACCAATGAATCAAACGAGGAACATCGATTATGCCAGGTAAAAAACATCTGAGAGGAGTCAGCGCCAAGGAACAACGTGAATACGAACACATCAAAGAAAGCGCCGAAAAATCGGGGCGTTACGGCAAACGGGCGAAGGAGGTCGCTGCCCGAACGGTCATGAAACAGCATCGCCGGAAAGGGCACTCTAAGAGATATTAACGCGTTCGATGTGAATATTATTAACCCACCTTAACCCCATGTTCCAGGAATTGGGCAAACTCATGTTTTTCTCGGGCGTGGGGCTCGCTCTGGCGGGGTTCTGGTTACTGCGCAACTTCGGGATTCCATGGAGGGTCTTCGAGGAAGATTGGTTTTCGCCGCAAAATGACACCCAGCTCGTCGATGCATTCACAGCCTGCATATTGGTGAGTCTCGCCTTGAGCTGGATGATGTGGCTCGTACGCAACTGAGAATTCACCGCTGGTAAGGCGGCCGGGTAGTGAAACCCGCTCGCCCTTGTCGCGCCTCAATGATCAGGGCATCGATTCCCTCCGCAATTTGAACTCGCGAACTATCGTAGTCATCCTGGGACATGCCACGCACCTCCTGGAGCTTGGTGGCGATCTTATAACGCACCATCTTTCTTACGCCTGGATTCCCGAGACCGGCATCAGAGAGCTTCTGATCGAGCTCGCCAAGCATGAGACTCCTCTGCCCAGGCCAATTCTCATTTGGGATGAGCCGTGCCCTGTCCATCAGGTCGAGCATTTCTTCCTTCAGGCTCCGATTTTTCTCCGTCTCCGCCACTTGAGGGAGAGCCGCTTCCACGCGTTCGTTGGATTTAAGGTGAATCGTGATGCTGCGATCGTGATCCAGAAATTTCAGGGGTTGCTCATGCCGGTCAAAACCATCGAGCTCAAACGCGCATTGGACAACCTGCTCAAAAGGCCCCTCGAGATCATACGGCGTCACGCCTCGAAGATCCTGGTTGATGAACACCTTCGCTCCGGAGGGAACTGTTTCCAGATGAATAGTGGTCACCGCTCTTTCGAGATCGATCGCCAGCTGCACCGGCTTTTCCTCCTGTACCATTACTTCCGCATCGACGTCGACATAGCCGGGTTTGGAGATCTGAACAGCGTATTTGCCAATGGGAACGTCTTCGAAGGTGGCGGGACTATGCTGGGACTTTGAACGGAACATGATGAGGGCATCCGAGGGGTTCGTTTGCACTCGGAGGATCCCCCGGTTCGCGACAGGCTCAGCGCTGGCGCTCTTCGTTTGAGCTTGCGCCGGTGGCGCGATCATGGCGGCCGTGGTGTCCGAATGCTCCTCTTGGAGCTTTTGCCGGTGAGCCCAGCGCAGCCCTGCAAGAATGGCTAATACGAAGGCGAGGGCGGCGAGGACGTTCATCCTCTTTGAGAATGTTTTTGCTTCGATGGAGACAGGGCGCTTTTTCGACAACCATGGTTTTTGCCGAATCCGACGAAGGTGCCAGACTGAGGTCCATGTCAACATCGCTCATCGAAATCCCCGCATTTTCCAACAATTGTTCTACTTCGCGTTTCTTTAGATTGAGACCTTCGAGGTAATCTCGTGCGGCGGCATCGAGAGGGTATGCCGCCGTCCACTGTTCCATTTGTTCGCGCAGCTCGGAGGTTGAAACGAAACGTTCCTGGCGGTCCTTGGCGACCATTCGCAGGATGAGAGCGTCCAGCGCACGGGTGAGTTCGGCATCCGGAAACGCCACCGACGGCATGGGTTCCTGCAAATGCGCCACGCAAATCGCCGCAGCGGAGGATCGCTGATAGGGAACTTTCCCCGTCAGCATGTGATAGGCGGTAATGCCGAGCGAATAAATATCCGTGCGGAAATCCACCGCTTTCGAATCGTGGATCTGCTCGGGACTGATGTAAAAAGGCGATCCCATCACCGT
>JABDCI010000059.1 GCA_013288215.1 Verrucomicrobiota bacterium
TAATAAGTGCGGAACTGTTTGTATCCCGTCTCAATATAGCCAAAATCCTTTTTGGTCAGGACCAGATTCAACTTGTAATCATGCGCGTCCTCGAGATAGCGGGCGTCCATGTTATAGGTTATATCCTTGGTAAGATCCTCCTCGAAATGGAAATCCTCGATACCACCATTGATGTTTCTACTGACATCAGTTCGCTGCTGCAGCGCGGCTCGGTTTCCTTTGGACACCACCCCGTCCAACGATAGGGTGATATAATTCTCCAGATTTTCCTGCTCCGTATTCCCGGAAGAATCTGTTTTGGCGGCAGAGTCAGCTTTTTTTGGAGCAACCGTAGGCGTGTCATCAGCGAAAACGGGCGAGTTCCATCCGAGGCTTGCAACAAGCAAAAGTGAGGCGGCCTTCATCACAAAAGACGTGTTTGAGATTTTGGATTTCAATATCTTCATGATGGGCATAGATAGAGTTTAGTTAGAACCTCAAATGCGCACTGGTATTGGAACCATGGATGGCTTCGTGACAGCCCGAACTCCAACAAGTTGCAGACGCCCAATCGCCAGAATGTTCATGACCTCCCGCGCCGCTTCCATTGACACCCCCGCCGATGTAAGCGGCGCCCGGTATGGTCTGTGTCTGGAAATGACATTTTAAACAGAGATTCTGATTTCGCTCAGTCAGCATCTTGTCATTAACCGAACCATGAACTTTATGACATGTGACGCAACCTTCGCGCACCGCCTCGTGCTGGATGACAAACGGGCCGCGTTGCTTGGTGTGGCACTGGAAGCACGTTTCATTTGCAGAATCAAAACTGGTTCCCCCGCCTTTGATCATGTTGCCCTTGTGAGGATTGTGGCAATCTGCGCAACTCATTTTACCTTCCAGGACAGGATGGTGATGCGGCAATGAAAACTCAGCTCGCTTATCCAGATGGCACTGAAAGCACGTTTCGGGAGATTTGCGCGGATTGATGATGGTTCCTTTTTTTCCGCCCGACTCGACATGGAGGCTTCCGGGACCATGACAGGACTCGCATCCCACACCCGCCTCTTCCGCATTTTTGCCTTTGGCCAACTGACGGCTGTGAGTGGCAAATTTAAAATCTTTGGAAATGTCTTCGTGGCACGTGGAACAGCTTTCCGATCCCACGAACGTCGCGCCGGGAATGGAAGGCGGCGCCACAATCACCCGGTCCACTGTCGCACACGAGATGACGACAATCGCCACCACAATCAAACTCAACAGGACGAGAAAGGTGCGTATGCCAAATCGCCATTTGGAACGTTTGGACACAGGGATGGGACACGTCATAAACTGGGCTCCTTGTTTTCAGCCGTTGAGAAGAGGGCGCAAAGCATTTCAGACATGCGCGATACCCATGAAATGTTCCACACAATCCATTGGGAGTGCGCCGCGAACGGAGAACAAGCCATGCTCGGGACAATTACTTTGGGACGATGAAGTAGGATGTCGCGTTGCATGAATGGCCTTGGGTGGACTATCGGCCAGAATGCTTCCAAAGCTCTCTTCCAAAGTTGTCCAATCGCATACCGGAATTGGCCTATTGTTCCAAGAACAAAACAGGTATTTCCATGCCACATCACAGTTTTATCCCTCTTTAAGCCAGTAAACCATGGGCTCGCGTTCCTCCCCTGTCCTTGTCACATTCACCATTCAACAGCACTATGAAGTACGGAATTTTAGGTGGCACTTTTGATCCTGTGCATTGCGGCCACGTGGAAATGGCTTGCGAAGGACTTCGCGTCGGCCTGAAACAAGTTATTGTGATGCCCTGCCGCCTTTCACCGCACAAGAACCAGACGCCCCTTTCCGATGCCATCGAAAGCATGGAACACCGCTGGGCGATGCTCCAAATCGCATTTCAAAACATCGAAGGAGTGACACTCTCACGATTCGAATTGGAGGGGCCAACTCCCTCCTACACCTGGCGCACCCTCATGCACCTTGAAAACGAGCGCCCCGGCGACCATCTCGTCCTGATGCTCGGTCTCGATCAACTCCTGGTGCTCGATCAATGGGCGAACTATTCCGATTGGAGCCGACGGATCAGCTATCTGGTTTTCAATCGTGAAGTCGGATCACCTTCGGACATCCCTGAAAAATTCAAAAAATTGAACATCCAATTTATCGAGAGAAAAATCTCACCTGCATCTTCGACAATCGTGCGCCAAAAAATTCGCGGCGGGGGGAGTCTTGATGGAATCGTTCCACACGAGGTGGAAACCTACATCCGCGAGCACAAGCTTTACCGCTGACTCGAGTCTTTCCAGCCCACAATGACACGCAGAGGGGTGCCGATTTCGATTTCCGCGACGCTTCCTTCGCGGAACGGATGAAAGTGCTGGGAATCCAGCACGATCACGCCATGGGAATCGTTCAAGGACCGGATCACGAGCTTCGATCCCGGACGAAGGACACCGCTCCGACAGCACAAACGAGACAACCGGCCGCTATAAGGCTCCGTCGCAAGGAATTGAAGGGAGCGCTCGGCTTTCGGTCGGCGCCTCCCCTTTGGAAACACAAACCGGCACGCCGCATCGAACCATCCGCTTGAACCGGCACCCGTCGCCACAACCAGTCCTGAACATTTCTGTTCCTCCCGTTTTCCAGCAAAGATCAGTTGGTGCCTGGACATCTGAGTCCGTAACATTTCACCCAGAAAAACATCCGAAACAGCCAAGGTTTGGAGAGGCTTGCCGTTGAGCGCCACCTGGATGCGAACCCACTCCTCAATGTGAAACGCATCTGCTGCGAGGCGCTTCAAGTTGCGCCCTAATTCGCCTACCGTGCACGTGGTGATGCTGCCTTCGCTTGTCAACGGGTCGGAATTTATCCCGAGAACCAGCGTCTCCTTGAGAAAGTGTGAAACAAATTGAAAGTGGTTGTCACCACCCAGAGAAATCACAAGATCTGCAGTTGC
This sequence comes from Verrucomicrobiota bacterium, assembly GCA_013288215.1. Classification (GTDB taxonomy): domain Bacteria; phylum Verrucomicrobiota; class Verrucomicrobiia; order JABWAM01; family JABWAM01; genus JABDCI01. The sequence continues at coordinate 2,939 of JABDCI010000059.1, forward strand.
CGCCATCGCACGCGTGAGACGTCCGCGCTCCACGAAACGCGCCTTTGCAAACCATTGTTTCAAGAGACGAAGGGATTTTTTTTGACGCTCGTGACTTTTAAGGATGCGCGAAGCATCGACACCGGTTTTGTCGTATTTTCGCAACAGTTCGCGCGCGCTCAACACGTGCTTTCGCTGATCCCACTCGTATTTGGTCCACTTCGGAACGATCAGGATGTTGTCGGGATTCATGAAAGTTTTCCATGACTTGGCTCGTCCACACGGATCAGTGCAATAGGCCGTGAGCGCCGGACAAGCGTCAACCGGCGATAATGCCGGTCATTTTTAACTCGATAGTCCTCCCGGAAATGGCATGCCCGACTTTCTTTGCGCATAAGAGCGCTTTCGATGATGATACCCGCCACGTCAGCGATGTTGCGCGCCTCCAGAAAATCTCGGCTCACGCGATAATGCCAGTAAAACTCATGAATATTCTTCCTAATCGCCATCAGCACCTCTTTCGCGGCAGCGAGACGCTCTTCGTTCCTGGAAACACCGCATAATCCGGACATCGTACGGCGCACCGTATCCCAATAATAAGAAACTGTCGTTTTGTCACGCAACGATGTGGCTTCGCCTACGTTCCAAAGTGGAATGCCAAGGACCTCATGATCCGCAAGACGGCTCCGGAGAAAATGAAGTGCTGCAAGACGGCCATACAAAACACATTCCGAAGCGGAATTGCTCGCCAGGCGCGTGGCGCCATGCAGTCCCGAATAGGCCGTTTCGCCGATAACGTAACATCCCCGCATCGCCGTTTCGCCAGACGGGCCTGCGAGTACTCCGCCATTCGAGTAGTGCGCTGCGTAAATGATGGGAATCGGTTGCTTCGCCATATCGTAACCATGACTTTTGCAAAACTCATAAGAACTTTTAAAATCCCGCTTCAGCCTTCTCTGTCCAATGGACCGGCAGTCGAGCCAGAGGTGCTTTAGACCATGACGTCGCATTTCAATATCCTGGGCGCGGGTGACCACGTCACGCGTGGCGTTGGACCCAAGCGGATGATGTCGCAACACGAAATCCTCCGTATCTCCAGCTCGCAACTTAAGGATTGCTCCTGCCCCACGCAGCGCTTCCGTCAAAAGAAAGCGCCGTTCGCCTTCATCGTGCGCGGTTTCATCGTAAAAAACGCTCGGGTGAAACTGCACGAACTCCATATTCGCCAGGGGAAGCCCCGCACGATAGCACATCGCAAAGCCATCTCCCGTGGCGACCTCCGGATTGGTCGTGTAGAGAAAAACTTTTCCAAGTCCGCCTGTTGCCACAAACACGCCATGACACGCAACCGTCAGCACACGATCCGATTTGACGTCGTATAAATAGACACCCAAACAGGCGTCGAGACCACGCGTCCGTTTGAGTTTATTTTTTGTGATCAGATCAATGGCAACATATTCTTCATGCACACGGATGTGAGGATGCGAAAGGACCTTCTGGACCAGCACCGACATGATGGAAATCCCGGTCGTATCACGAACATGAAAAATGCGGTTCGTCGAATGCCCTCCTTCGCGATGCAAATCATAGGCCCGTGTGCCACGCGCGCGATCAAAGCGCACTCCTTTCTCGACAAGCCATTGGACCACATCCGGATAAAAGCGTTCGACACAAGAGCGCACCACCCTCACGTCGTTGAGATGCTTGCCCGCTTGAATGGTCTCTCGGAAGTGTGACCCAAAGGAGTCTCCTGAAATGGGCTTCCCTTCCTGCGTCGCAACCGCCGCAAGGCCACCTGCGATGTAATAACTGTTGCTGTCACGCGCGATGCGCCCCTTAACAAACAAATCCACGTTTTTTCCCGCATCAGCAAGTTCCAGTGCCGCCGCGCAACCCGCGAGTCCTCCGCCAAGCACCACACATTCGGTTTTGAGATAATTTTTCTCCGAACCATTGCGCTGCATATTCACGGAAGTCGATGGGGATGATGCAGAACCTGCCATGGTGTAACCTTTCGGAAAATGGAGCTGAAGTCGAGTCTTCAGCGTAAAACGCGCCTGCTGCGAGCTCGGGGGGGGATTGCCCGCGCTCAAAACTGACTCAAACCAGCGTGGATGATTTTCACGTCATGCCTTACTCTCTTTTCTCTATCTCCTCTCGTTGCCCTCAAGGCTCTCGATCTTACGATGAAAGGGGTGTCTTCATTCCTTTGACGCATCCCGTCGAAGGCTACATTCGCAGTTTATTGCCATCTTTCCAAAAAGGCGTACCTTGAGGGTTGCAACATATGAAAAACTTTTTTTTGGCGATCATGCTTTTGGGAACGAGCCACACATGGGGAATGGGACCGGAACAGGAGGCC
>JABDCI010000060.1:0-3779 GCA_013288215.1 Verrucomicrobiota bacterium
ATCGTCGGATTTGTCGGTGCGCATGCCGCCGTGCTTCCTGAAGAGAGTTTTTTTTATCATAAAGACCTCTGGAAATGCATCTTATCTTATTCGGCAATGGCGATCGCCTCTTCAACCATGGCAGCATCGTCATTGCTGGAAATGGCGGGAATGGGTACAAAACTCGAAGGAAGGGGTTGTTTGAGATAACCATTCTCAGAAAACCACTGCACCGCTTTCCACAAGGCCGCACGCACGGTTCCTGGACGGTAGCCCAGTTCACGCATGGCTTTGTCCGATTTGAAAAACATGTATTTGCGCGCCATATGAACTCCTTCGAGGGGAACGCGAGGCTCATTTCCGCCTGTGATGCGCGTCAACAGTTCGGACGTCCAGCCAGCCATGAGTGCGAGCGGATATGGCAATTTCAGATCAGGAGCTGGAATTCCCGTGATGCCAGCCAGCATGTTCAGGAGCTCCTTTAGTTTGAGATTCTGGTGTCCCAAAATATAACGTTCCCCAATTCGGCCTTTGTGCGCGGCGAGCACGTGCCCTTCAGCAACATCCTCGACGTCGACAAAATTGAGCCCGGTGTCCAAATACATCGGGATGCGGCCGTTGATGAAATCGAGCACGATGCGTCCTGTAGGGGTCGGTTTCCAATCATGGGATCCCACCGGCGCGCTGGGATTGACAATGATGACCGGCAGGCCTTTTTTCGCGAATTTCAAGGCTTCCTGCTCGGCAAGGAACTTGGATTTCTTGTAGTGACCCGTGTGTTTCTCGAGCTTGAGAAAGGAAGTTTCGTCAACCGGTTGGTGATGACCGTTGAGGCCGATGGTTCCAACGGTGCTCGTATAGACGAGCCGGTCCACTTTGGCGTCAAGCGCCGCTTGGAGAACATTTCGAGTGCCATCCACGTTGGTGGCATACATGGCTGCCGGATAGCGTGCCCAGAGCCGGTAATCGGCAGCCGCATGAAAAACAAAATTGCATCCTTCCATTGCCTCGCGAAGGGCTCCCGTATGACTCAGGTCGCCATCGACCCACTCTACGGGAAAGTTTTCCAGACCGTCCCGACGACTGGTGGACCGTACCAGGGCGCGAATTCGATAACCCCGACTAGCCAGCCGACGCACGATATGTCCTCCGATAAATCCAGTGGCTCCAGTAATAAAGGCTGTTGGCATGAAATTCGTGGTTTCAGGGATGGGTACTTGAGCGAAGGATCATGTTGATTTTAGAAGAGGATGTCAACGCTTCACCCCCTAGGATTTCAAATCAGGGATTTGCTGATAAACCATTTACACAACATCTGTTAACGTGAATTTTTTCTCATAAAGCGCTTTTCCGACAATGACACCCTCCAGATTGGGATGTCCCAGATTCTTGAGGACTTGAACGTCCTGAATGCTGCCAACTCCACCGGAGGCGATGACGGAACATGGAACAGAAGCACAAAGTCGGTCCAAGCTCGCCAGGGGAGGCCCCGAAAGCATGCCATCCGTTTGAACGTCGGTAAAAACAACGCGCGTTGCCCCCATCGCGCTGACTTTCCGGGCAAATTCGAAAGCGTCGAGGCTCGATTCCTGAGTCCAGCCTTCGATCGCCACTTTCCCGCTCTTTGCATCGATGCCCACGACCACCTGGGGACCGAACTCGACGAGCATCTGGCTTAAGAAAGGTTCCGAAAGCGCCTTGGTTCCAAGCACGATGCGCGCAACGCCACAACCCAGCGCTTTTTTCACCGTTTCGCGGGATCGCAACCCCCCGCCCAATTGCACGGGACACTTCACACAGGCGCAGATTTTGGCGATCCAGCCGAGGTTGGCTTGTTGCCCTGTAAACGCTCCGTCGAGGTCGACGACGTGAATGACATGGGCACCTTCCGACTCCCAATGTTGCGCCATCGCAACAGGATCATTCGAATAAACGGTGACTTCTTCCTTCTTGCCCTGCCTGAGACGCACACACTTGCCGTCTTTGAGATCAATGGCGGGAATGACAAACATAAATCGCAAAAAGTGGTCGAGCCTACCCGTGGTGAATCATCGTCACAAGCCTAAATTCTTCGGATAAAAGAGAGGAACCACCGCGACGCCTCCAAGGAAAAGACTGAAATGATTTGCACGCAAGGATCCTTTCCTCTTACTCATGGGATATGAACGCTTTGCCCACGACTTCCAAAGTCATTGCGTATCATCATCATGGGGCTCCAAGCAGCGTGGCCGTTCTTGAGGAGCATAAGCTGCCCGTCTTGAACGATCACGATGTTCTCGTTCGAATGAAGCTCGCCCCGATCAATCCGGCGGACATTAACATGCTGGAAGGCAGCTATGGAGAACTGCGTGACCTGCCGGCCATTGGAGGAAATGAAGGTGTGGGCGAAGTCGTGGCGTGCGGACCAGGAGTACGAATCCAACCAGGACAGAAAGTAAAACCCGCCCTTGGCATCGGTACCTGGCGGGAATGGTTCGTGTCTCCGGTTTCCGATTTGATCATTTTCCCTCCCTTTCTCGCAGACGAGCAGGCTGCCATGTTGATGGTGAATCCACCAACAGCGTGGCGCATGCTTGAGGATTTTGTTCCCCTTCAGCCTGGCGACTGGCTCGTCCAAAATGGCGCGACATCTGCCGTGGGCCAGCTCATCATCCAGCTCGCGCATCAACGCGGCATTCACACCATCAACCTCGTACGACGACGAGGGGTGGAAATGGAATTGCGCGCTCTTGGGGCCGACATCGTGCTCGTGGAAGACAAGGAGGGCTTGCGCCAGCTCGCTGAAATGGCAGCCAACAAGGATATCCGGCTTGGCCTCAATTGCATCGGCGGTGAGAGCGCCGCGCACGTGGCCAAACACCTGGTATCGCGCGGCACGATGGTGACCTATGGCGCGATGAGCCGGCAACCCTTCCGCATTTCCACGAAACTTCTCATTTTCAAAGACCTTCGCGTTCGCGGCTTCTGGCTCACTTCCTGGTATCGCACTGCGAGCCAACGCAAAATCGACGAGATGTTTCACGCACTTTATCACCTCTTCGCGCAGGGCAAACTCCAGACTTCCATCGCGAGGACCTATTCGATTGAAGACTATCGTCTCGCCCTGGCACACGCCACCACGGGAGGACGCGGCGGAAAAATTCTGCTCAAGTTCTAAGTCCGAAGTTTTACAAAATTCTGGAGAAGGCGCAGCCCTACAGCCTGACTTTTTTCGGGGTGGAATTGGCATGCAAAAACGTTGTCCCTCCACACCATCGATGCGAAGCGAACCCCATATTCGGTCCAACTCGCGACAATCCTGGAGTCGGCCGGTTTCGGAAAATAGGAATGAACGAAATAAACGTAGCTGTTGTCCTTGATTCCTTGCAGCAACGGGCAATCGGGTTGTTGAATGCGGATTTGATTCCAGCCGATCTGCGGCACCTTCAAAGTGCCATCCGAAAAGCGCACCACACTTCCAGCAAGGATTCCGAGTCCTGTCGCGTCGCGTCCCTCTTCGCTGCGATCAAAAAGCGCTTGATATCCCAGGCAGATGCCGAGAAACGGCTTTCCACTGCAAATGAAGTCACGCACTCCGTCAATCATCCCGCAACCGTCTAGATTTCGCATGCAATCCCGGAACGCCCCGACCCCCGGCAGGACGAGGCGTTCGGCATCCTTTAAGTCTGACACCTTCTGTACGATGCGCACCTCGCCTCCGACTTTTTGAAGAGCTTTTTCCACGCTCCTCCCGTGGTGGCGTGTGCCAGGGCGAGACGATAGTCTTCAATCGAATAGGTCCTCGCGATGGAAGTCTGGAG
>JABDCI010000060.1:3789-5122 GCA_013288215.1 Verrucomicrobiota bacterium
AGCGCAATCATGCTCCAAGCTTAGCTAAAAACACGGCCATTGGCTAAAGCCGTTTTATCAGCGCGGACACAATCCGTTCCGCCGCATGTCCTTCCCAAAGCGGAATCGGCTTCGGCTTTTTCCAAATCCCATCTAAAATACCTTCTAAACATGCCGTCGCCATCGTGTAATTGCTGCCCAACAACATGGCGGTGCCATATTTCACGCAAATCGGACGTTCCGTCGTCGTTCGCATGACCAGACACGGCACTCCCAAATAAGTTGTTTCTTCCTGAATGCCACCGCTATCCGTCACCACGGCACGGGCAGAACGCATGTGATTCAAGAATTCAAAATATCCCAGGGGCCCCGTCAATTTCAGATTTGGAATGCGGATCAAGAAATCCCACATATGAAACTTTTTCAGCTGCGTCCGCGTTCTTGGATGAAGCGGCAACACAATGGGAATGCGCTTTGCCACATCCTTTAAGAAAAAAGTCAACTGCTTGAGTCCCGCTGCGGAATCGACATTGGAAGGCCGGTGAAAAGTCATCAATACAAAACTTTTTTCAATGGGCTTGGGCAAGAGTGGAAGCGCGGCCACCAGCGAGTCGATCATCACGTTGCCCACCCGCACTTTTTTCCTGCTTGGAATGCCTTCGGCCTTTAAATTCGCATCCGCGTCGGAGGAAGGAGTGAAGAGGAGATCGGAAATGCGATCGGTGAGAATACGATTGATCTCCTCGGGCATTGAGGGATCGCGGCTGCGCAGTCCCGCCTCCACGTGCGCAACGGGCAGATGCAGCTTCACCGCCGCCAAGGCCATCGCGAACGTGGAATTCACGTCACCCACGACGATCACCGCGCGCGGCTTGAGCTTAAGCAAGATCTTTTCACCGCGCTCCAGCACCCGCGCGGTGGTTTCCGCATGCGTCCCGCTCCCCACGCCAAGATTGTAATCGGGGCTTCCCAGTCGAAGCTGTTTCAGAAAGACGTCGCTCAATGCAGGATCGTGATGTTGTCCTGTATTGAGGAGTCGAAACGCAACACGGCGCTTGCGGAGGATTCGCGCAATGGGCGCCACCTTCATGAAATTGGGGCGGGCGCCGGCCACAAGGAGAAACGGGTTCTTGAAACAAAGCGCTTTCTCCATCCTCATGTTATGTTGCATTTTTCAGTTCAAAGTGGCGGTCGCGACGAGGCTCGAACTCGCAACCCCCGCCGTGACAGGGCGGTGCTCTAACCAATTGAGCTACGCGACCGAAAGGAACGCACACTCTATCGCGGTTGGAAGGATTTTGCCAAGCTGCAAATTCGAACTCCGCCGCCTGATGGTTTCAACCAGGTTCAAATC
>JABDCI010000061.1 GCA_013288215.1 Verrucomicrobiota bacterium
CCGGCGATTGTCGACAAAGATTCTTTTCTGAAAATTCAAGAGATGCTTCGCTCAAGAGCTCCAAGAGTTCAGCACCCCCGAACTGTCAGCAGCAATTACCTTTTGAGTGGTCTTGGCTTCTGCGGTTGCTGTGGTGCAAAGTTGATTGGAAGCACAGCCAAAAGTGGAAAGTTTTCGTACTACGCATGCCAGAATTACCTGAAGAAGGGAAAAACCGCATGTCGTTCGGGTTTGGTCAATCGAGAGAAACTGGAGACTGCCGTTATTCATCGATTGAGGGAACGTGTGCTTACAGAGGAGAACTTGCAGGCGCTTGTTCGCCTGGTAAATGAAGAGCTCAATAGTTCAAAGGTCGAATCAGGTAAGCAGATTGAGAAGTTGGATCAGCAAATTGCAGATCTCAACTCGCGATTGTCACGTCTTTACGCAGCTCTCGAAACCGGTAAAATGGAATTGGACGATTTGGCGCCCCGCATCAAGCAGCTACGAGAGCAATTACAGGCAACAGAGAATGCAAAAAGAGAAGAGAAAAAGAGAGATGAGGTTCCCATTGTCATTAGTGAATCCGAAGTGAAGACTCATGCGCTGGACTTTCAAGAATTGCTAAATTCTGGGTCAATTATGGAACAAAAGAGCTTCTTGAGAACATGGATTGCGCGAATTGAATACAGTAAAGATGGAGGGCAAATTGAATATTACCTCCCCTTGGTCAAACCAAGCATTGAAGAGACGAGCGATGAAAAAGCCAGCAAGCGGGAGGTTCTAGCTATCGGTAAAAATGGCTCCACGGGTAGGATTCGAACCTACGACCAATCGGTTAACAGCCGACCGCTCTACCACTGAGCTACCGTGGAGTGGAGATGAAAATCCATTCAAGCACGCCAAAATCAGAAATTCAAAGATTTTTCGCCTTGGATCCTCACTTACCAGCCTGAGAATCAATTCATCGTCTGCAGCATCGTCTGCAATTCTCGGGCGCGCTCCGCATCGATCTTCTGAAGCGTCCTGTAAGTGCGCAGCACTTCAGATTGCTTGCCCATATGATGAAACACCATGCCAATGTTGAAAAGCAGTTCGGAATCCTTGCTGCGGTCTTTCGCAGCCTTCGTGAAAGCATCGAGCGCCTCCGGATATTCCTTCAGTCGCGCGTGGGCCACACCGAGGTTATTCCACACGTCGGGGGAATTGTCGCCAAGATCAACGGCTTTTTGATAAGCATCACACGACTCTCGAAATTTGCCGTTTTCCTGAAGCGCATATCCAAGCCCTGACCATGCCTGTGGGTCCTCCTTCAACGAAATCGATTTTCGATATGCTTCGATGGCATTTTTCATCTGCTTGTTGGACGCATAGGAATCTGCCAATGCTTTCCAAATTTCGGCATTCGCCGGGTTCTCTTTCAAAAGTGCGTCATATTGTGTGATGGCTTCCGAAGAATTTCCCGATGCTTCATAAACGGCGGCAAGCGCCTGCCGATAGGCGGTTTTTTCTTCCATCGAACTTGCCTTGCGCAATGCAAAAATCGCGCGGTCCCAGTTTCCAAGACGTGCCTGTGCGAGACCTGTGTCATACCACGCTTCGATATTATTCGGATCCAGCTTGACAGCTTGTTCCAGAGCCTCGGCTGCCTTGTCGAATTTCTGCGCTTGCGCCTCCTCAACGCCATACCACATCCATTGATCAGCAGAGTCGGGATTCAAGCGAATGGCATGCTCCAATGCTTCGATCGTCTTTGTCTGATTTTTAAGGGCCTTATGGGCGAGGGCAAGGGTGTACCAAAGATCCGCGGAATCTTGCCCCGACTGGAGCAACGTCTCGCACTGCGATTGAACTTCGTCCCACTTCTGCCATTTGCGCAGAATTGAAATCAACCCGGCGCGAGGTTCCACCATGTTAGGCTGCAACGCCAGAGCCCGATGAAAGTGATCCAGCGCACCAAGGTCGCTTCCACGAGCGGCAAGCTGCGCGCCGAAAGCTGCATGAGCAATGGCAAGATTCAGGGTGATCCCCACATCATTGCTATATTTCGAGGCTTCCTCGAAAGAAGCCACCGCATCCTCATATTTGCCCGAGCCAAGCTGCGCCATTCCAAGATTATTCCAAACCATGGGCTCCTTGGGAAGTTTACGGGCAGCAAGCCGGTAATACATGATCGATTCATCCCATAACTCATTCTCCTCCGCCATCATGCCGCGATTATTCAAAACGCGCGCCATTTCCTCTTCCATGCGCTTTCGCTCAGACGTCGTGCTGCCCTTTGGGTGCGGAGGAGGCACAATCGATAAACCAGTTGACGTTTGTTGAACGATCGCCGCTTGAGCCATCGCAGGGTCATTCCACTGGAGTTGTCCGGATGCCTTTCGAGGCAACGAAACACGTTGGTCGAATCGGAGCGCCTCATTGTCCGCATCCACCGAGCCAAGCTGCTTGTCGGAATCCTGTTTTAACTCATGCTCAAAACTTGGAAATAACTGCCTGACCCGCTGGTAGGCTTTGATCGCCTTTTGAGACTGGCCCGATTCTGTATAAGCCGAGAAAAGATTGGCCCACGCCTTGTAATAATCGGGTCGCAGCTCGACAGCCGTTTCATAGCACTTAATTTCCTCTTTCCTCTTTTTGAGCTTGCCCGCGATCACGCCCAGATTGAACCATCCTTTCGCGTATTTCGAATCAAGTATGGTGGCCTTTTGATAAGCTGAATACGCTTCCCCCCATTTGCCCAATCGATCCGCTGCAAAACCGAGGCAGTTCCATGCGGCAGCATTATCCGAAAAACGCACTTTCAACAAAACTGCACGTTCATAAGCGGGCTCGAATTTTTGCTCGTCCGCAGCGGATTTGAATTCCTGGTAGTCAGCATCCTTCTCCAACGCCTGCTCTTGTTTGGCAGTCGTATCGGGGATGACTTCTGTCGGCTGACGGGAACACCCCAGACTCAACCCTACGATTAGAACCAACATACAAAACCAAGGAAAAATTCTCATGCTGCTAAAAAAGAAATGCCACATTTCACGCCGGTGCAGCCAACGCCACCTTGGCGCCCAACCTCGCTTTGAGATCACGGCAATAGGCTGCGATATCGGGTGCCGTCAGGATGCCGGAAACCACTGCCACGCGCGTGGCTCCCTGCTTGAGCACCTGCTCGACGTTCTCTAATTTGATGCCGCCAATGCAGAAGAACGGCAGCTTTACACGCGGCGCAATGCGCTGGATGAGCTGCCTTCCAACGGGAGTATAATTGGGTTTCGTGGGCGTAGCAAAAATCGGACCGACGCCGATATAATCAGCCTGTTCCCTCTCTGCGCTCACCGCTTGTTCGAGAGAATGGGTCGACTTTCCCACCCAGCGGCCAGCGCCTACAATGGAACGCGCCAGGGGGATGGAAAGATCATCCTGCCCAACATGAACTCCATCCGCGTCCAGTGACGCCGCAGTTTCCGGATCATCATTGACAATCACTCCAACTGAAGCGCGACGTGCCACATGCATCACTTCCCTCGTCCAGCTCACGATTTCGGATGGAGTACGATCTTTGGCTCGAATTTGAATGAGATCCACGCCTCCATCGATCATTTCAGAAGCGACCTTGCCGGGATCGCGGTCACCGAGATATGCCGAATCCAGGATGGCATAAAGATGGCAGTCGGTAAGCAAACGCACGCGGCTCATGGCAAAGCCTCAGATTCTCCCCCTGGCGGAGCTTCGGCAGGAGGAAGTTTATTTTCGTCATCGCCGAACTGCAATAACAATTCTTTTGGGATGAACCGAGGTTTCCATTTTCGGTCGTTAAGTTTTCCTCCCAGGTGATATTCGAATGCTTTTGTCAGAGGATCGAAGACGTAGCCAATGCCAAATAGGGCACGAAGGAAATGTCCCTGCACGATGAAATCAAGGCTCTGGTCGAAGTGGTAATCGCCCTTCGCCGTCAGCGACATGATCCCTGCGCTCACTTTCAGGTCATCCACATTCACCACCTCGTTGGCGACGGTAAATGTGCCCACGGCCTTGTGCGCCTTCTGCACGCCCAAAATGGGAATAAACTTGGACAATTCGCCGAAAAGAGGAATGCGCCAAAGCACGCCATTGTCGACTTTCGCCTCTCCGCGCCCCCTTAACTCCTTGGAACTTTTCATGGTGCCGCTCATCTCCGCCCAGGCCGTCAACTGTCCTTGCACCTTGTCGAATTCCCAAAGGTCGTGAGTGAAGCGGTCGAAATCCACCTTGTCGAGATGACAGTTGAAGGCCCAGTCTTGCGGCGGCGTGGTAAAATCGAAAATCGCGTTGCCTTCCAGGATCCCATCATAAAATGTGGCGTCAAATTTTGCGATCTCAAGACTCTTTCTGAAGCTCCTCACATCCGCATGCACGCCCTGGGCGGAAAGCTTCCAGATGGCAAACTTGTCGCATTCGACATGCGCCCAGAGATCATTTTTTGAATCATCACCAAAATTGATCGTCCCTACGAGCGTCAACTTGGGCGGTGTCAGAAATCGATAGGGACGGAATATCTCCTCAGTTTTCGGGCCCACCATTTTTGTCAGACTCGGAAAATCGATCGAACTTTTCACGTTGAGGACCGTGTTCTGCGAGGCAAAATCCATGGAAAATGAACCGTGAACGTCGCCTTCTGGTCGCGTCAGATTCAACTTGTCGAACTGAAACATGCGCCCATCGATGTTGACTCCGCCCTTCGTGGATGCGATCTGCACCCCGCCAGCTTCCCAATCCTGCCAGTCAAATACTCCTTTTGCGTGAAGACCATTCGGATCGCGAATAAGCCAGCGTCCGCTTAAATCCAAGTGG
>JABDCI010000062.1 GCA_013288215.1 Verrucomicrobiota bacterium
GTTGAGCAGTTCGGTCATCAAGCTTTTCAAATCGAATGAGACCAAAGGCCTGCTCGATCCGGTGCAGTTTTGGGATCATTCCTTGAAATGCGGTGTTGCCTGCAAAATGCTTGCGAGCAACTATAAATATTTCGTGGCTGGAGAAGCTTTTACGGCAGGGATTCTTCATGACATCGGACGTGTGGCCTTGGCGCACTATGCCGGCTCTTCGTACGGCCTTGTCCTCGAGCATCACCAGAAGAAGGGATGCCGATTCATTGATTCAGAGATGGAAATTTTAGGATTTACGCACGCGGATTTCGGCGGTTACCTGTTAAAAAAATGGAATCTACCGCCCTTAATTACGGAAGCAGTGATGCATCATCATCATCCCGGCTTGGCTGAGAATGCGCGGGATCTTGCTGCATTGGTTCATTTTGCCGATCATCTTTGTCATCTCGATGCCTCCAAGAAAGGGCTGGAATCTGAAAAGTCGGTGCTCGACGAGCAGATCTGGGATGTTCTTGAACGTACGGAAGATGAAGAAAAAACGATCGCATCGCTTTTGATCGCGCTGAATCAAGATTTGGAAAAATCCGAAAGCTTTTTCAAAATCCTGCACGGGGATGACGAAACGAGTGCTTCCCATGCCTAAAGCCATCCAACAAAAAAGATCCGTTCTTCTGGAAAAACTGCGGCTTCTTCGCCAGAGCGGCGCCAAGGGGACCTTCCATGAAGCTTTGTTTCAGCAGGTGGAAAACGATATCCAGGACGTTCTGCATGAGGCCGAACAGGCGATCGAAAATCTCAATCATGAGAAAGCAGTGGCGTACGATCTCAAAGACTCGCTGAATCAACTTCTGGTCATCCAGCATCTCTCCGAGATGATTAGCCGGACCAAAAATATCGAGGATATTCTTTCGGGTCTCTGCACGATCGCCCATCGAGTCGTGCCATTTGCCGGTGCGGCGGTTTATTTATTGGATCGAAAAACTAAAAATTACGAGCTTCAGCATTCGGAGCACCTGAGTAAAGAACAGCTGGCGATCATCCAGGTTCACATCGATGAAGGTGTCATCAACTGGGTGATGTCAGAAAAACGCGCTGTCGCCGTTCCCAATTTGCACGATCTCAAGCAAGATCCGATCCAAGACACGCGCGGTTTCATTGTGGTCCCGCTTCTTGCGAGTGAGAAAAAAATCGGCTTCCTTGAGCTTTGGGAAGATAAGCTGCAAGAAATCCGCGCCTCGACGCATTTCGACATGCTGGAGTTTCTCTCGCGGCAGGCTGCGATCGCTGTCGAAAACACGCAGCTCTACGAACAGTTGAATGCAGCGAACGAACTTTTCAAGAAATCGCAACTTCAGATCATCCAAGCGGAAAAAATGGCGGCAATGGGCGTCATGGCCAGCGGTGTGGCCCACGAAATCAACAACCCCCTTCAGATCATTTTGGCGCGCGTGCAGCTCATGATGCGCAAGCTCGCCGAGGGCGAGATGCGCACGAACATGAAACTTGTCGAGCGCGAGACGCTCCGCATTTCGGGGATCGTCACAAGCATGTTGCGATATACCAAACAGCAACGTCAATTGAGCATGCAATTCGTTTCGATCGAGAGCATCGTGAAGGATGTGCTGGTGCTGATACAGCAGAAGCTCTCACTTCAAAACATCGAAGTTGTGACGGAATTTGAGAAGAGCATTCCGCAGTTAAATCTCAACGCAGGTGAAATCGAACAGGTTTTTTTGAATCTTTTCGAGAATTCGGCGCATGCCATGAAAACGGGGGGAAAGCTAACGGTTCGGATTCACATGAAGCAGTTCGATGTGCTTGTCGAGGTCGAGGACACGGGGACAGGAATCGAGAAAGAGCATCTTTCACAAATCTTTGTTCCATTCTTCACCACGAAGTCTCCGAATGAAGGAACAGGGTTGGGGTTGTTTTTATGCTATGGGATCATCGAACGCCATGGCGCACGCATCCACGTAGAAAGCACGGTGGGCAGTGGAACCAAGTTCGTGCTGCGTTTTCCGACGCACGAGCATATTTCAGAGAATATATGAAAAAGATCCTGCTTGTAGATGACGAGATTAGCATCCGAGACGTTTTTGCGGAGATCTTGCAGGACGAGGGATACGAAGTTTCATCGGTCGAAAATGGCGTCCAAGGACTGGAAGCGCTCAAGACAAAAACGTTCGACCTCATTCTCGTCGATAAAAAAATGCCGGGCATCGACGGACTCGACTTCATCCGACAGGTCCGCTCGATGAAACTTCCGACAAAAATCGTCCTGATCTCGGGGTCCATTTCCGAGCACCCCTTGAAGGAGGTGGACGCCTATCTCAGCAAGCCTTGTGAGATCGAGCAGCTCCTTGAGATGGTGAAAAAGATGCTTGGTTTGTGAACCGCAAGCTGGCTGGCGCCTTAAGGCGCTTCCGGCTCAGGTCCCGTCTTTTTCTTCGAACCTCGCCGAACGGATATTTTTTTCGGCTTCAAAGGCGCAGAGGGAGCATTCACGGGCGCGGCTTCGACGATAGGAGCAGGCGTCTCCGGCGTCGCAGCAGCTCCTTTTTTCGGTGCACGCGGCGCGAATTCCCAGCCCAGTTTGCCACCTTTTTCCAGCGTCAGATGCGCTCTGAAAGGACGCTTCTTTGAGGAAATGAACTTGTCGAGAAGATCGGTTTTGCCCGTTGCGAGGAGCTTTTGCATCTGGTCGACAGGGATGTCGCGGCTTTTGATTTTCTTTGAAATACGGAATTGGCATTGGGGCTCCGCCATCGCGCGCTTTTCGCAACAATAAGCCATATTCGTCTCTTTCACGGGCGTTCCGCAGGCCGGGCACATGCCGAGCACCGTGTCGTTGATGAATTCGATCGCTCCGTGCGTTCCATCTCCGTTGGTCACCTCGTCCCAGGCGAGGCTGACCTTAAAATCTTCGCCGATCACCAGCATGGCTGTAAAAGGACGCCCCAGCTTGCTGCGAAATCCTTCGAGAGGCCCGATTTTGCGGGTTTGAAGCAGGCTCTCGACTTCGCCGATGGTGAGGCTCTTACTGGCGATGGATTTCCAGATTTGAAAATCACATTTGGAACATTCGAACCATTTGAACGTTTCGCGGATGTGGCCGCCACATTTAGGGCATGGCGTTTGAATCTGCACCTTCGACTCAAACGATTTGTCATCATACTTCTTCGCGTCATCAACGATCTTGCAGGTAAGGTGCTTGATTTCTTCCATGAACGCTTCGCGCGTCATCTTGCCGTCTTCCATGAGGTGCAGCTTGTATTCCCATTCTCCTGTGAGTTGTGGGGAGACGAGCTCAGGCAGCGGAATGGAGCGCATCATTTGGATCAGCGAGAGGCCTTTGGATGTGGGATGAAGTTCTCGTCCTTCGCGATGAAGATATTCCTGTGCCAGGAGCTGTTCGATGATCGATGCGCGTGTGGCAGGAGTTCCTAGCCCACGTTCCTTCATGGCTTCGCCGAATTCCTCGTCGTCGAGCAGTTTGCCTGCGCCCTCCATGGCGCTTAAAAGAGTTGCTTCCGTGTACCGGGGAGGCGGTTTGGTTTCGAGAGGCTTCACTTCCACAGGGTCGGCGATCGGGTTTTCTCCTTCGCTGACTGGAGGGATTTGATCCTCTTCCTCTGCTTCCTGACCGTAGATTTCCTTCCAGCCCTTTTCCTTGAGGATCTTGCCTTCTGTTTTAAAAGTTTCGGACTCGACCGTCGTGATGCGCGTCGTGATTTCAAAGACGGCGGCCGGATAGAAGACCGCAAGGAACCGGCGACAGATCATTTCGAAGACTTTGAACTCCATATCGTCGAGTGGCTTGACGCCCTCCGTCGTCGGAATGATGGCGAAGTGATCGGATACCTTGGCATCATTAAAGATGCGCTTGTTGGGATGCACCCAGCCTTGTTTCAATATTTTCTCGGCGAATTTCCCGTAGCTGCTGCCTTTCAGGGCGGAAAGGGTTTCCTTGACCGTGGGAAGATGCCCTTCGGGCAGCGCGCGCGAATCGGTACGGGGATATGTGATCATCTTCTTGCGCTCATAGAGCGCCTGGGCAATTTGGAGCGTGCGTTTTGCAGAGAGTCCGAAACGGCTGTTGCAGTCGCGTTGAAGGCTTGTCAAATCGTAGAGAAGAGGAGAAAGGTGGCTGCTGTTTTTCTTTTCTTCGGTGACAACTCCTGGTTTGCCGCGTGTTTTGTCCGCGATGGCCTGAGCTTTGGCTTCCTCCCACAAGCGTTCGGCCTTTTCTTCCGGATCGTGGTCATGTTTCTTGAATTTCGCATCAAACCAACGGCCGTTGTAGCTTCCGGCCTTGCACTGGAACGTGCCGATCACTTCCCAGTAAGGGCGTTTTTTGAAATCCGTGATGATATTTTCGCGATCGACAACGATGGCGAGGGTGGGGGTTTGAACCCGTCCGACAGTGCACATGTGCTTGCCGGCATGCCCGTAGATCTTGCAGGTAAAAGCCCGGGTTCCATTGATGCCGATCAGCCAGTCCGATTCACTCCGGCAGACGGCCGCCTCTGCGAGGTGTTGGAATTCGGCTCCCTCATGGAGCGCTTTAAAGCCTTCTTTCACGGCGGTTGCTGTCATGGAAGAGAGCCAGAGACGACGGATGGGCTTCGTTGTTTCCGAAAGCGTATATATATAGCGGAAGATGAGCTCACCCTCACGGCCTGCGTCGCACGCATTGATCAGTTCGTTGATGTCTTTGCGTTGAATCAACTTGAGGATGATATTCAGCTGGCTC
>JABDCI010000063.1:0-866 GCA_013288215.1 Verrucomicrobiota bacterium
TTCCCTCTCGTCGATATTGCCTGATGCACGCTCTTGAACTCAGAGCGTACGGCGAGCCGCTTCGCTTGATCGAGAAACCCACGCCTCGTCCTGGTTGCGGGGAGGGGTTTCTTAAGTCCATACAATCCCCGAAGGAACATCAAATCGGAAGGATTGATGGGGCTGGCTGCCATTCGAATCAAAACCTCCCCGTGGTGCCAGGATTCGAGGGGAGCGGAGTGGTCGTCGAAAGCGGAGGAGGATTTCTGGCAAACATTCTGAAAGGGCGGCGTGTCGCATGCGTTGCACCCGATCATGGAGATGGAACTTGGGCCGAACAGATGGTGACTTCAGCCATGCGTTGCGTGCCTCTTATGAAATCGGTTTCGCTCGATCAAGGCTCCATGATGGTGGTGAATCCATGGACTGCGTGGGCGCTGATGGACATCGCGAAACGGGGTTCTCATTCGGCGATTGCCAATACCGCGGCTGCCAGCTCGTTGGGACGCATGCTCTTGCGGTTGGGCCAGCGATTCCAAATTCCAATCGTTCATATCGTGCGGCGCTCCGAGCAGGTCGATCTGCTTGGAAAGCTCGGAGCAGATCCTGTTCTCAATAGCGAGGAACCCGATTTTGACGATCAACTAAAAAAAACATTCCGCAAACTTCACGTCTCGCTGGCATTCGATGCTATCGGCGGTGAAATGACAGGACGTTTGCTGGGTGCTTTGCCGTCTGGAGGGCGCGTCATGGTTTATGGCGGGCTTTCCGAAGGGCTTTGCACTGCAAGCCCCTTCGATTTCATTTTTCAAAGGAAACGGGGGGATGAACGGACAGATATCTACAGCCTCGGAGTGATCCTTTTTCAGATGGTGACTGGTTCGCTG
>JABDCI010000063.1:876-4568 GCA_013288215.1 Verrucomicrobiota bacterium
AGGCTTCTGGCTTTCAGACTGGCTGCAACAAATGAACGTTTTCCAACGATTCAAAATGGCATTTGCCCTCCAAAAGCTTCTCTCCAGCGATTTGCAGAGCGGCATTTGTGCACGGGTTCCCTTAAGCGAGGTTTCTTCCGCAATCGACACCTACGGAGCGGAGATGACAAAAGGAAAATTTCTCATCACCCCAACGTTGCCTTAGCTGCTATGGCAACGCATTAACTTCCCTCGAGAAAAACTTCACTGAACTTAGAAAGAGAGGAGGGTCGGACGTTCCAAAAAGCTTGTCACGATTCGGCCAGACAACGAAAAGGTTGGGACATTGTTGTGGACGCTTTACGCCACAAAGTTGGGAGAGATGGGATTTTCTGCCAGCGCAGGGGGCGTTAAAACGGAATCGGGGACGGGTTTATTCGCTTCAACGCTGAGAGGTGAAACACCTTGAGAGGGCAACTTGGACTCTGCAGGAGCCGGATTTTTCTTATTCAAGGCTCGTGCTCTGGCTGATA
The DNA here is from genome assembly GCA_013288215.1 of Verrucomicrobiota bacterium. Taxonomy (GTDB): domain Bacteria; phylum Verrucomicrobiota; class Verrucomicrobiia; order JABWAM01; family JABWAM01; genus JABDCI01. The sequence continues at coordinate 1,389 of JABDCI010000063.1, forward strand.
GGGCGGCTTTCTTAGTGGCTTCCTGCAATGCTTTTTGGCTGGCGGCAGCATGTTGCCGTGCCTTTTTAGTCATTTTCTTTGCTACCTTAGCAGCCTTTTTGATTGTTTTAAATATTGCCTTTGCTTGACGTACTGCAGCTTTAGCTTTTCGAGCCTTTAAAAGAGTGCTTCTCGCTTCTGCTTGAGCAAGCTGACACTCCTTTTTAGCTTTGGCAGCTTCGATTTTTAATTTCTGCAAGTTCATGAAATTTTTCTTAGGCCCGATTTTCGTGCGATTCAATCAAAAAACGGAAAGCGTTCATGGGCGATCTTTTTCTGCTGATTTTGGGAAACGTCTCATTTCAAAATCATCTCTGTAACATGTTGATGGAAAGCTCTTATCATGGTAACTCGATAAAAAGATCAATCCCTTGCCGCAGCATGCGGGCAGCACGCGTCCACATTTCTCAACATGTCCCTTAGCTCGATGACGGTTGCGGGATTCCCACATCGTATGTCTTCACATGCTCGGAACGAAAACCGAGACCTAACATGCGCGCCGGGATTCTGCATAGCACAGGAAATTTTTGCAGCAGCCGCAGGGGCCACGGCGACGATAAGGGGGTGGGTGCACGAAAAACGCGGCTGAGAAAATGATCGTGCAGGAAAATCTGCACCCGCTGGGTCATTCGCGTCGGCAACTCACGCCGCTTCTGCACTTTCTTGAGATCCGCGATTTCCACGCTTCCCTCGCGAAGTGGTGCCCAGAGTAGATTCGCCGCTGCAACGGCATCCTGGATTGCAAGATTGATTCCCACGCCTCCGACCGGCGACATGGCGTGCGCTGAGTCGCCAATGCAAAGCAATCCGGCCCGATACCATCGGCGCAGTCGATCTACCTTGACGGTCAGAAGCTTGACGGCATCCCAATTGCTCAGCTCGTTCGTTCGTTCATGCAGAAACGGGGCGAGTTTGCCAACGTCTGCACGAAACAAGGCGAGCTCGCCCTGGCGAATTTTAGCGAACTCGCCCTTGGGAATGACAAAGCCGCATTGCCAATAATTACCACGATCGAGCAACACCATGAAATGGCCTGCGCCGACATAGCCAAACGATTGCTTTGGATCCCCATCCGCCTTGGAAACCCGAAACCAGAGCACATCAATCGACGCGCCCAAATCGATCACTTCGAGCCCTGCGCGCTTACGCACCGTCGAACTTCGCCCGTCTGCTCCAATGACCAGTTGCGCGCGCACTTCCAATTCGCCGCACGGTGTTTTCGCACGGAGACCGGCCACGCGTCCCCTCTCCTCGATCAAGTCGACAACCTCGGCTTCCATGCGCAGGTGAAATGTTGGATAACGCTTCGCATGCCTGACGAGGAAATTTAGAAAATCCCATTGCGGCATAAAAGCAATGAACTTGCACCGCGTCGGTAGATGCGTGAAATCAGCGATGTTAAAAAAGCCATTATTGAAATTCGCGCCAATTCGGAGAATCTCCTGGTGAGGTTCTTGCAAAAACTCATCAAGGAGGCCGAGCTCGTGCATCAACTCCAGCGTGGAGGGATGTATGGTATCCCCACGAAAATCGCGAAGGAAATCCGCATGTTTTTCCAGGACAAGCACTTCCACCCCAGCGCGAGCAAGAAGAAAGCCAAGCATCATTCCCGCAGGGCCCCCTCCTGCAATACAACAGCAGGTTTGCACTTTTTCAGAGATGGACTCGTTCATTGCTTTGGTTCTCGACGGTTCCTACGAAGATACCATGATTGCGATGCCGCCGCTGTCAACGATCAGCTGAATTGCTGGAAGTGCAGGATCGCGCTTGATTTTCAAACATCCTCTTCGTGACTTGTCTCGACTCAACTTTGGAACATTACGCTTCGATGCCACATGCCGTGATGGGCGACCAGAGTTCGGGATGTTGCTCGGGTTTTGCGATGATTGCCTCCAAGTCCATTCCTTTGCGACGGGACCATTCCACCAAGCTTGCCGGGCGATAAGCAGCGTCGAGCTGACATCGGCGAAACACAGAGAGATCAATGCGTTCATTGACAGTCTGCACAGCGCCCGTTTTCTTTTGGACGGGATCGCTGCGAACCCAGCGCACGTAGCGGCGTCCAAAGGGCAGAATTCTCAGGATTCTCCAGACACCGGAAAAAAATTCGGCATATGAATCGCGTATGGGCATTCGAAGATCCTCTTCGCCGGTGACCACGACGCGGCTTCGAAAAGCCAAGCCGCAGCTCTCCGCTTTTTGTTGAAGCCAGGCAAGAGGCCTCTGTTCCAGAAGATCGTAGGGGTATCCTCCGCCCACATTGGAATGCGCCCCCGAAAACCAGCGCTGCTCGACCATTCGATCATCCTGTTTTCCCACGTCAGAGGGATCCGGCTGATTCGGGACAAAGCGCGTCCAGAGAACCGCCCAATAAGGCTTTCGTTGCTCGTCCAGAGCAAGCGCCTGGTAGGAGTTCTGGACAGTGGTGCTCAGGTGCGTGTTATGAAATCCCATCGTCCGGCGACTGATGCCTTTGAAATTGCCGAATGGCACCCCCAGGGCGCCCACCGTGTCCCAAACTCCGACCATCTTGATTAAATTGCGATGATAGTGGGTGTATCCAAGCAAAAGCTTTTCTTCAAAATCGAAATCCTTTGCGCCCGTTTTCTCAAGATACTTCAGCCGATAGATGGGACGAACCGCATCGCCTTTCTGGTAACGATCGAAAACCTGGATGAACGACATGGGAGAATCCGGCTTGAGTAATCCGCATCGGGCAATCAATCCCGCCAGGCTTCGGGCGGTGAAAGCTCCTCGGCTGAATCCGAAGATGAAGATCTCATCACCAGGATCATAATGCTCCATCAACCAGCGGTATCCGAGACGCACGTTGTGATGCAGGCCCGCGCCAAACGCGCCACCCGTCGCCCGATCCCACCAATGCGTGCCCACGCCTTCATCGTAAAACGATTCCTGAGGAACGCCGTCCCGCTCGCCCTTTTCGAGCATCAAATAAAGACGCCAGACGTTGGTGTTCGTCTCCGCCTTGTTCCATGTGCCGTCAAAAAAAAGCGAGAGACGTTTTTTGCGAGGAGGGACAATGGCTTCCGTCGTCATGAGGGAGGATTTGGAATCTGGACTTTTTTCAGCGGTGCGTATAGTTCTACTGCCTGCAGGCGGCCAGCTTTAACAGAACCTCCT
>JABDCI010000064.1 GCA_013288215.1 Verrucomicrobiota bacterium
GTTATTTGAGAAGCCAGCGGCTTTCAACTGGGTAACGATGGCCTCCGCTTGAGTTCCGGAAGTGGCAATGCAGAATACGGCTTTTGACATAGGAATTCCTTTTTTGTGTTTAATAATGGTGCTTAAGGTGAGTTGCGGTGGGTAATTTCGAGCTGATCATCGATCTTTTTTACGCCTTCGACTTTCTTGGCCTTCGCCACGATTTCACGGCGTTCTGTATCGCTTTGAACAGGACCCCGTAGAGTCACCTTGCCATCGGCAGTCATGATTTTGATGTTTTTGGCGTAAGTGGAAAGGGAGTTGCTGGATATGATCGAACGGCGGATGGATTGCGTGATGTTGCGATCTCCCTCGGTTTCGGATTGATCGATGGGGGTGAGAGTCTGGTCGTCCCGGTCCCGGATGTTCCTACTCGAGTTATCCGGCTCTACTTTCGAGGCTTGGGTTTCAGGATCCTTTGATTGCCTTTCAACTGCGTTATCGCTCGTGGCGAACATTGTTAAAGGCAGGGAAATGAGCACGGTAAGGAGAAATTTCTTCATGAGATAATTCTGGGTTGGTTTGAGTTGTAACTCAGCTGTTACTGTTCCATCCTTTGCACCGTTTGGAAATCGGGAGCACGCCCGTTTGTATTTGGAGGGAACCCCTCTTTTTTCCGGTCAGGGAATCCCCCCAACGAGGAGACCCCTTTTCACGATCCCCCGGCTGGTGCGGATGACTAACTCATCATTGCGGTGGAATACGAAGAAATCGGGTTATCCCCGCGAAGCGTTGTTCCCTAAAGGACGTGTGACCAAACCAAAGTTTTAGGAAACCGGCGAGCACTGCCGGCGCCGCCGACCCTAGACACCGCGATGCTCTCGTTTAAAGGATCTTCAGCGGGAAGCGATGCGGTCTTCGCCCAAATAGAAAGGGTATGTCCAGGATCGGTTGTCCAGGAGTCCTGGGTTCAGAGTTTTGTCCCGGCATGTCGATCCCTTCAGAAATGCGCCGAACACTGGCCTCCGTGAAATCAGAAGCATTCACATAGACAATCACTCCGCGCCCTCACGCTTTCTGGCGGCCTAATGCCAGACAGAGTTGGTCATTTTTACCAGCTCGCGATCTTCAGGGATATATTCCGAGTCAAGCTCGTGGGCGGAAAGGACCCGATGTTTCAAGCCCGGGCGTTTTGCTTGATCAGCGGGAGGCCGCAAAAAAGCTCGTTTGGCGGGATCTTGAGCGTGAAGGAGGGGCTGCTGCCGAGTGCGGGAAGGGCCTAGATTTTTACGAGTGGTTTTCATGGTGAGTGATGTTGGGAACGGCGCGGCATTTTTTTAGAATGCGTCCAAAAATCCGGTCCGATGTCGTCTTCGTGGGTGTACCGGTTTCGGTGGCGCAAGTTGATGTGCTGCTGGAGTTCAATTTCTTCGGAATCATCAAGGATTAACGAGCTGTGACGCGGGGCTGCAAAGGGCTTGGTCGCATGGACTTTCTCTTTCATGGTTTCCTTTCTATGGGTTCGAATGCACAAAGTCATGAGAATTCAGTAGGGAGAAGAGAGGGGTAGAGCGGCGCTAAATCGAAAGGAGCAAGAGCCTCTCTCGCAGCCCGTGGTATCCCCATTGATTTCAATTTCTCATATCATCGAAAAACTGAAAAGTCAGGGCCCAACCTGTTCTAATCATCAGGGAATGGATGAACGCCCAGATAGGGGCCACCCATATTGAGCCCGAGGTTGGGTTACGGTGTGCCGTTCGTTGTCATCCATTCTCGCCAGTTCCGTTCCGAGGCAGGGTTTGGTTCGGATAGGAGATCCATATTAGCAACACGAGGAAGGACGCCGCTGCCCAATAGGATGAGCTCAAGGGGTTATTTGCCGAAGATACCGTTTGAGGGATTGCCGATCGTGAACATCTCAAGACAAACTATAAAGGCCCTTCAATTGTTGAAAACGTTCTGCAGAAATTGTTTTGCCAAGGGAGGTGATGGTGAGTGTCAACGTCGCTTTAGAGTGCTCAAGGTTTCCAACTTCTGAGCTTTTGTGAGCTTGGTCGCGTCGTCGTCGCGCTTTGCGCTTAGAATTGGCATCACTCGGGATCCAGGCATGAGCTTGCTCCTGGCGATGGGAAGGGCCAAGTTTCTTACTGTTCGTCAGTTCAAGGGAGTTGTTTTCGATGATCATAGGGATAGAGGGGGTGATGTCTTCTACTATATAAAATGGAACGGCAAGACGTCTATCAGGCCGCTCCCCTGTTTGTCAGGCGCTGGAAACCCAGCGGTCACGCATCGGTAAATGCCCCATATGGGCATTTCAAAAGAAAATCTCGGCGTGGTGCCGGGCGCGGTCGTCCGTTAATGGAAGTTCTCCGGAAAACTCTTGATTTCCGTCGAGAACGATTTTTCCACGGCGGGAAAGGTCGTCCGTCCGCAAAAAATCGAGGATATATACCGTGTTGCGGAAGAGAAATTGAATCTTGAAGCGTTTCCACTCTTCGGGAACGCAAGGTTTGAAACTGAGACGATCTCCATGGGTCTGGAATCCTAGTAACGATTCAATGATCAGACGATACATCCAGCCTGCCGATCCCGTGTACCACGTCCATCCCCCTCTGCCTGTATGAGGAGCAGCTCCATAGACATCCGCAGCGACGACATAAGGTTCCACCTTGTAAAGCTCCGCATCATGGCTCGTGGAGGAATGGCGGACTGGATTCAGGAGAGAGAAGAGTTCCCAGGCTCGCGTGCGATCTCCCAATTGAGCAAAAGCCAGCACCGTCCAAATGGCAGCGTGCGTGTATTGGCCACCATTTTCCCGCACGCCAGGCACGTAGCCTTTAATGTAGCCCGGATTGAGAGGGGAGCGGTTGAAAGGCGGATCGAAGAGTAAAACCAATTGCCATCCCATGCGTTTTGCTCGAGATGGCTTTGAATCCGCTCTCCCTCTTGTTTGCATTCTTCGACGAAAGCGAGATCTCCCCGTTGCTCGGCGACAACGGAAAACTTTTGCAGCACATCGTAGAGAAAGAATCCAAGCCAGACGCTTTCACCTTTCCCGTCTTTTCCGATCATGTTCATGCCATCGTTCCAGTCTCCGCATCCCATCAACGGCAGCCCATGGGCGCCATATTTGAAGCCATGACGGATCGATCGGATGCAATGTTCGTAAACTGTCGCGGTTTCCTGAGAGACCTGCGGCAGATCGTAGTTCGATTCCTCATCGGGACGCAGAAGCCTGCTTTCAAGAAATGGAAGATGTTCCTCAAGCACGCTCGTATCTCCGGTTTTTTGGATATAATGGGCGGTGACAAACGGCAGCCAAAGATAGTCGTCCGAGAAATGTGTGCGCACGCCTCGTCCTGTGGGTGGATGCCACCAGTGCTGGACATCCCCCTCCTTGAACTGGTGAGCGGCGGCGCGGAGAATCTGTTCGCGGGTGAGCTGGGGTTCAGAATAAACCATCGCCATGGAATCTTGGAGTTGATCGCGGAATCCATACGCGCCACCGGATTGATAATAGCCCGAGCGTCCCCAGAGACGCGACGCCAGCGTCTGATAAAGGAGCCACCCATTGATGAGCATGTTCACAGCCGAATCCGGTGTGTCGATCGTCAACGCGCCTAATGTCTGATTCCAATAGAGCCAGACGGATTCGAGCGTTTCCCTGCTGGCATGCGAGCCCCGAAAACGCTGAATCAAGTGGCGAGCCTCCTCTTTGCTTCTCGCCGAACCCAGTAGGAACGTGACTTCGCGGGATTCTCCATCGGCTAGCTCGAACCTGGTTTGAATCGCTCCGCAAGGATCAAGTCCTGCGCCCACTTTTGCCGAAAGGCGTGTTTTTCTCATGGCGGCAGGGGAGGAAAGGAGTCCGTTTCGTCCCAGGAATTCCGTGCGATCGCCAGTGCAGGTTTTGACGATCTCGCTTGTGTCCAGAAATCCGATGCGTTCGGCAAAATCGGTGTGGAAAAGGTTCCGTGCGAAGATCGCTCCGCTCTCCACGTCCAGTTCCGTGACAACGTGCATCGAGCTTTTTTCACGCAAGGTGCCCAGCGTCCACTCCACATAGGCAGTTGCAGTGAGGGTGCGGGCATGGCCGCTGCGATTGCGCAGTTTCAGGACGCCGAATTTGACAGGCGCATCCGGAGCCACGTAAACCGTGAATTCGGAACGGATGCCCTGCTCCTCGTGCTCAAACACGGTATAGCCAAATCCATGCCGGATACGGTAGGAGTTTTCACCTCGGGCAGGCAGCGGAGTGGGCGACCAGAACCTGCCCGTCGTTTCATCACGAATGTAGAAAGCCTCTCCTCCCGTGTCGCAAAGCGGATCGTTGTACCAAGGTGTAAGCCGGAACTCGTGGCTATTTTCGCACCACGTATAAGCACTGCCACTTTCAGAAATTACGGTTCCAAAAAAGGGATTGGCAATGACATTGCACCACGGCGCGGGCGTGGTTTTGTCTCGTGTGAGGTGAATCACATATTCGCGGCCATCCGCTGTGAAGCCTCCATAACCATTGTAAAAAACAAGCTCGATG
>JABDCI010000065.1:0-290 GCA_013288215.1 Verrucomicrobiota bacterium
CACAGTTCCAGGGCGTCAAGCGCCGCCAGGAAGTGCGCGCCGTCGTGAGCGGCATCACGGTGATCGATGATTTCGGTCATCATCCCACGGCCATTCGCGAAACTTTGACGGCAATCAGGCGCAAATATCATCACGCGCGTCTCTGGGCGTTTTTTGAGCCGCGGTCCAATACGACGCGCCGAGCGGTATTCCAAAATGATTTGCCGGGCGAACCAGAATCGCCTCCCCATGCGAGTTCTTACAGCAGCGGCGAAAAGAGCCTGCAAACGTTTTCGCAGACCTGTACGCCC
>JABDCI010000065.1:300-3801 GCA_013288215.1 Verrucomicrobiota bacterium
GCATATTATCTTGCGAGTGTGGACGAAATCGTGGGCGCGGCCGTGGGAAAACTGAAGAAGGGCGATGTCGCCATCATTTTTTCGAATGGCAGTTTTGATAATATTCATGAAAAACTTGTGACCGCGCTCGCGCGAAACCAATGACGTTCTCCCTCGACGAATTCCATGCTGTCGCGCTCGAAGCCGCGCGTCTTGGCGGCGAACGCACGTTGAAATATTTCAATCAGGGCGTGGCCGTGGAATACAAGGGCGATCATACGCCCGTCACCTGCGCCGACCGGGAGTCCGAGCAGATCATTCGCGAGCGCATTCAAAAAAGCTTTCCGAGCCACTCCATTGTGGGGGAAGAAGGCGGAGTTACGAAAGGCGACGATTCCTTCAAATGGATCATCGATCCGATTGATGGGACGAAATCGTTTATTCATGGCGTGCCCCTTTATGGAGTATTGATCGGCGTCGAGATTGAAGGCAGGGCCTCCGTGGGTGTGGTTTATTTGCCCGCATTGGGCGAAATCGTGAGCGCCGCTGTCGGCAGGGGATGCTTCTGGAATGGCAAACCATGCCAAGTTTCCAAGGTGGAGAAGTTGTCGGAAGCGACGTTGCTGAGTTCGAGCATCATGAGTTCCATCGAGCGTTCCGACGCCTATGAGAGACTTGCTTCGAAAACGAAACTCCAGCGTACGTGGGGCGATTGTTACGGCTATGTGCTCGTCGCGACGGGACGTGCAGAAATCATGCTCGATCCGCGTATGAATCCCTGGGATAGCGCGCCATTCCTGCCGATCATGACCGAAGCAGGGGGATGTTTTACGGACTGGACCGGAAAGGCAACGATCTGGGGCAGGGATGGGGTCGCGACGAACGCCCTTCTTTTTGAGGATGTCATCCGTGTTTTAAAAACGGAAAAGCGAAAACCTCACACTCTTTGACTCTTATGATTTCGGGAAAAAAAATAGCGGCCGCTCTTTTGGGCGTCTCCTTTTTCTTTCAAGTTCCCTGGGCGTTCGCGGAAACGCGAAATGTTCTCCAGGAGGAAGTCGAGGTAAGACAGAAGCTGGCCCGCGACATCGAAAATCTCGTGAAGCAAAGGAAGATTGATGACGATGGCGGCAAATACCTCGAAAATCTCAAAAAGGCGATCGTCTTCCTTCAAGCCCGCCTTGAAATGCTGCGTTATGAAGCCTCCTCGCATCACTTTACGGTCTATGCAGCGACTCAGGAGGCCGCGGATAGATATCTGAAAACAGCTGAGGAAGCTCTGGAAGATTACAACAATTTTTTTCCAAATCTGAATTTCAATCCCTCGACTCCAGCCCAGCTGATCCTTTACCCCGATTACGCACAATTCAAGGCTTACGAGGCGGGTAACGCGCCGATCCTAGGACATGCGCTTTCGAATCGGCAGACAAGCATCATCCTGGCTCATCGCGGAAATCGTTATGTGCTCGAGCAAACGATCGCCTCGAGTCAAAAATATCATCGTCTGGCCACTTATCAGGAAGAAAACCCCTATGTATTCGTTCATGAGGTGTGCCACATTCTCACCTTTGAGATGATCAACCCGCAAGAACTGGATCTCAACCAACTTTCGCCCAATCGTCTTCTGAATGAAGGGCTTTCCGAGTTCTTTGCCGCGCGCCACAACCCGGATGTGTTTAAGAATCGGGTTCGCGTCCTCATCGGAGGCAAAACAGCCGATGGAGTGGTTCATCCTCCCATTCCCGCGCCGAACATTCTCGAATTGTTGGCCGCCCGAACTTATCCCCATCAAATTGCCGCGTTTTATTCTGAAGGAACCTTGTTCACAAAATGGATCATGGATTTTCCATCAGGAGCGCAGCTCTATAAATTCCTTCTCACGGCCGATCCATCCCAGATGGAGGCGCTTTTGAGAACGCATCAGCGAACCAACGGCCTTCCGGATGTGGGATTTGCCGCGTATTATGATTTTCGTCAGAAGACTCTCGAGGAATTGGAAAAAAGTTTCACGAACGAAACCGCGGCCGCTATTTCGTCGGTGCAATAGAGCGCCGATCTTTTTGGAGGAAGCTTGCATGTGCCGGAGGGAACATGTTTCTTCTCCTGGATGTTCCAGCATCAACTTTCCAGTGAAGGCTTGAGGCTCGGTACGATCACGACCGCGCATGGTGTGATCGAGACACCGGTCTTCATGCCAGTCGGAACCCAGGGCAGTGTGAAGACCATGTCTCCAGCCGAGATGAAGGAGCTTCAAGCCGAGGTGATTTTGGGCAACACCTATCATCTGAATCTCCGCCCGGGCATGGAAATCATTCGCGCCATGGGAGGGCTGCATCGATTCATGGGATGGGACGGTCCCATTTTGACCGACAGCGGTGGATTCCAGGTTTTTAGTCTCACAAAACTTCGCAAAGTGCACGAGCATGGTGTGGAATTTCAATCGCACATTAATGGTGCGGCGTGTTTTTTGGGCCCGAAGGAAGTGATGCAAATCCAGGCGACCCTCGCATCCGACATTTGGATGGTGCTCGATGAATGCCCGCCCTGGCCCTGTTCGGAAGAGGGAGTTCGCATGGCCGTCGATCGCTCCGTGCGCTGGGCCGGTGAATGCAAGGAGCACAAACGGGAGATTCCAGGGGAATCCAAACATCAACTTTTTGCGATCGTTCAGGGGGGATCTCATGATCATTTGCGTCGTGAATGTGCCGAGCGGCTCGTGGAACTTGGATTTGACGGATATGCCATCGGGGGAGTAAGCGTGGGCGAACCTGAGGGTGAAATGTTAAAAGCTGTTGAAATGGTCGTGCCCCACCTGCCTGCGGATAAGGCCAGGTACGCGATGGGCCTGGGAACGCCTCGCCAGTTGGTGGAAATGGTCGCACGGGGCGTGGACATGTTCGATTGCGTGCTGCCAACCCGCGTCGCGCGCAACGGAGTGGCCTACACGCGTACCGGATACCTGCACGTGAGCGCTGGCCGCTACAAGCAGGATCCGCTTCCGATGGAGGAGGGTTGCACGTGCTACGCCTGCCGTCATTTTTCACGCGCCTACATCCGGCATCTCCTCAACACCAAAGAAATCCTTGGTTTGCGCCTGGTGAGCTGGCACAATCTTCATTTCTACCTGGAATTGATGCGGCGTGTTCGCAGCGCCATCCGGGAGGGCTGGTTCCAGGAGTTTCGTCGCGAGTTCGTGGCGAACTACAAAGAGCCAAATGACGCAAACGATTTAACGAGAAAAGAATGATGACGACACTTTCGATCACAATGAATCTTCTGGCCTGGGCTCCGATGGGGGACCCGGGAGATAATACGCGCAACATGTTCGGAACGATGGTTCCCATCCTGCTCATGATCGCGGTCATGTACTTTGTGATGATTCGTCCCCAGCAGAAACAACAAAAGACACTCGCGCGGCAGCTGGAGAGTTTGAAGATCGGCGACCGCGTTCTGATGACCAGCGGCATTTTTGGGATCATCAGCCAGCTTAAAGAGAAAAACATCATTGTGAAGATTGCCGAA
>JABDCI010000065.1:3811-4388 GCA_013288215.1 Verrucomicrobiota bacterium
GAGCGATCGACGGCCATGCGAACTCCCTCTTCCGAACAGGGCCAGGGCGGGCATTCATCGAGCACCATCCAAATGTCGGATGCGAGGGTCGGGTGTTCAAAAGGTGCTCGTGGACGAGCCGAAGGAAGAGAAGAAGCCTTCCTAGAGCATTGATTTACGAATTGAGCCTTTAGAAGGAAGGACTAAAATCATCGATTCCTTCCCATCCATTTAACTTTCATTTGAATTGGTCCATGAACCGCCCTTTATTCAAACGCTTCCTGTTTCTTGCCGTCGTTATTTTTATCGCCATTTACCATATCTGGCCCCCGGATGAAAAAATCACGCTGGGCCTCGATTTGCGCGGAGGCACATCCTACACGCTCCAGGTCAACATGGCGGGTGTTCCCGACTACCAGCGCCGCAGCGCGCTCGACAAAGCGATCGAGATCATTCGAAAGCGTGTCGATCCAAATGGCGTCAAAGAAATCATCATCCAGAGTGTGGGTGCAGACCGAATTCGCGTCGATATTCCGGGAGTTGACGAAACGGCATAGCCGGAGGGATCATGAGTCGGCACAGCTTTCACGATATTTTT
>JABDCI010000066.1 GCA_013288215.1 Verrucomicrobiota bacterium
TATCGCTGCGCCCTCTTTTTCTTCCCTTTTAACCAACAATAAGTGCCATTCACCTGACAGGCCCAACCCTGGATAAAATCAAAGAAAAGGGCTTGTCTCCGCGCGCCTTTGCAGAACCAGTGCGCCGATTTGAGATATTCATCCACGTGTTCGCGCGGCATCGCAGGATTGTTTGCGATGGTATCGAGATAGACTTGAGCGCAGATAGGCCACAATTCCATGATCCAAGCCGCCCTAAGCTTGCATTTAGGTAGCTCTGTTTCGATTTTGTGAACCGTGGACAAAGCCAGCCCATAGTTGTCCTTGCGAAGATACGCGAAGGCAAGGAATGCGAGTGCCAAAATGATGTCTGGCATGTCCTTGAGCTGCACGGCGATTCGGTGCCCCTCCTGTACATCGGCGATCACACTGTCGGACACCTCTCCTTTCAGTCCAAAATAGATTCCGGAATCGAAGAGGGCCCATCCGAGCGTCTGGGTAACCTTCGCATCCCTGGCCATCGCCATGAATTCTTTGTTTTCCTCAATTGCTTGATCACATGGCGTCACCATCCAATTGCAGTGATTGCGAAAGACATAGGCCACACCGAGATCGTAAAATTCACCCAATCCTTTCAGCGCGTGAATCGCCTTGCGGCATGATTCCAACCCCTCCTTCGGACGATTCATGATGCGCATCGTGAAAGCATGGTGCGTGTGAATACGCGCTTCCTGTAATCTGTCTTGAAATCGTTTGGCGAGATCGAGTCCGCGTCTCAAATCGCGCAACGCTTTCCAAAACCATGGTACGCTGATCCAAACAGGACCGCCGAACACATATTGGCTTGCCAGTACTCGGGACGGTTCACGGTTCTCGCAGAGATTCAGGTTGTAGAGATAGGCGTAAAAAGCCCGGTACATGTCGCTGAAATAGTAGATGTAAAAGAGGCGCGATATGAGGCGGACGATGGTAAGATCCCGCACGCTGAGGGCGCGAAAATAACGGGTAACCCAATCGGGCCTCACCACATGGTAGAGCTGGATCGTGAACTGCCAGAGAATGGAAAGATAAAGCGTGAAATTGCTGGTTGGAAGAGAGGATCCAAGCCCCCGAAGCGCGCGTTCAATCAGAAGCGTCGCTTCCACAAGATCGCCTTTTTCAAAACAGGCGTCTGCCATTTTTGCGATGACCTGGGCTTGATGCAGAACATCGTTTTCGGAAATCAGGGATTCACACCTTCGGAGAACTTTAATGGCCTGCTCAAAGCGCCCCGAGGTCCGATACAATTCACCCAACTGCTCCAACACGCCGATAAACTCCCCTCCCTTTGTATTTCCCTGCTCTTCGAGAATTTGACGCGCCTTGTCGTACAGGCTGATCGCAAGCACGTGTGCCGAAGCTTGCGCGGCCTTCTCACCAGCCTTGAGCGAATAGCGTAACGCCTTGTCGTTCACATTGGCTTTGGCGTAGTGATACGCAAGATCGTAGACAACCACACCGAAAGCTTCAGGATGTTGCTCCTCCAGCGCTTGCGCAATTTCACGATGCAGATTAATGACGCCTTCGTTGTCCACGCGCCGGTAAAACGCTTCACGCACACGGTCATGCACGAATGAAATATATTGCTCACCCATGAGATCGCGTATCAGGATCTGGTGCTGAATGGCATTTTCCACCGTGGCCAGCAACTGCTCGAGCGTGAGCCCCGTCAAGCGTCCCAAGAGTGCCATATCAACTTGTTTGCCAATGACCGCCGCCGAGGAAAGGATCTGCAAATCTTCCTCTGGAAGATCTTTCATGCGACGCAGCACCGCCTCAACGATGTTGTCTGGCAACCTAACACGCTCGACTTCCGCCAAATCGTAGGAGCAACGTCCCCCTTCATCACGAATCACATGTTCTTCCACCAAAGTTCTTAAAAGTTCGAGAATGAAGAAAGGATTGCCCTGCGTCCGTCCATGCAGATAATTTGCCAGCGGTCCCACATAGTCGGAGGGTTCCAATAGAATCCGTGCGACCAGTTCCTTGGCTTCCTCGGATCCGAACGCCTTCACACGAATATCCTCAAATCCGATGCTTGCGTGTTTCATGTTTTCCCGAAAGCGGCTCACAGGATGGTCTGCACCGACTTCATTATCCCGATAGGAAATGATCAAAAGAAACGCGTGATTTTTGACCTTTGGCGCCAATCGTTCCAAAAGCTCGATTGTTCCTTCATCCGACCACTGCAAATCCTCCAGGAACATCGCCACCGGCTGCTCTGCCCTCCCCAGTTCTGAGAGAAAATTCATGACGGTGATCAGAAATCTCACCTTCTGCTTCTCCGGTTCCAACTCCGTCAAGGGCGGAGGCTCGCCAATCAGATTTTTAACCCGTGGCGTGAGTTTGACGACTTCACCTCCCAATTCACCCACGACTTCCTGGATCTTGCGAACACACTTTTCCTGATCCGCGGCGTTCAAGCGCCGCACCTTTTCCACATAAGCGTCGATGGCTTCCGAAAGAGCCTTGAACGGCGTGCCGGATTCATATTGGTAACACTTTCCACCGATGAAAATTCCGCCTGCGCCGTGCACATCGCCGCGCAGCTCGTTGATGAGGCGCGTCTTTCCAATTCCTGGCTCGCCGTGGATAAAACAAATGCTTCCCTGGCTCTCCTTGGTCTTTGTCACGCACTCCTTGAGCCGGTTGTATTCCTCCTCGCGCCCCACCAAGCGCGTTGCGAAAGTCAGCTTGTGCGACCGGTCCTTACGGCCGATCTCAAAATCCATATCGTGCGCTCCGGATTTGAACAACTTCTCAAATTGGTCCAAATCCTCAGTGAATCCGGTCAGCGTCTGATATCGATCCTCAGGATCCTTTGCGATCAGCTTGAGGACCATGCGCTCCAGGATTGCAGGGATGCTCTCGTTGTGATGACGCAGCGGCAGCGGCTCGCGAGAGATATGTTCGGAAATGAGCTCGTTCAAATCGTCGGCTTCGTAGGGCGGGATTCCCGCCAACAGTTCGTAAAAAACGATTCCGAGGGAATAGATGTCCGAGCGGGCATCAATCGGTTTGCGCAAGATGCCGGATTGCTCAGGGGCCAGGTATCTGAAGATGCGGCGCACATCGTTCTGCGCACGGATGTGCGTCAGGTCAAGAAGCAGACCGGTTCCGAAATTCGTCACCTTCGCCAGATGGTTTTCATCATGGAGCATGATGAGCACGCTCTCGGGATTGAGCAGGCCATGGAGAATCCCATGCCGATGCGCCGCATCCAGTCCGCGTGAAAGCGCCTGTACCGTGCGCAGCGAACGCTCCACGCCCCATGTGCCAGCCTGCATCCGTGAGAGAGTTTGCCCCTTCTCCCACTGGCTCACCACATAGTCGCGCCCATCGGTTTCGCCGCAATCAGAAATCGCGCAAAGTTCCGGATGCCGAATCTTCACAAGTTCCCGCATGAGCTTGCGATAACGATAAAGCCCCTCCGAAGAACGCTGGCACACATCCGCCTTGAGCAGTTTGACGACAACCCTTCGCTTCCCATGGCGATCCTGACCCTCGAATTCCTCGCTGATGAGATCTTCCCCGATCCTTTCCCCCAGCTCGTAGCGCTGCGAAATCTGTTCCTTTGACATGTTCAGGTGCCTCTCTTAAAGATCGGAACGAAACACCCCATTCAATCGTCAACCTATTCTCATTCTTACGGCTACGTTAAATGTTTATTGACATATTGAATATTGCAACAACTTTTTCTTCCGTTCTATCTATACTACGGCATCCTTCAGAAAATCTGTAAGATTTCCTCTTGGGAACCCCAAAGCACAAAGAGGCGTGCGATTGAGCAAAAGGAAATTTTATCGTGCCGACTCGAAAGATGGGCTGCCGGTTTGATGGCGTTGCTTCCAGTCACGAAGCAAAAAGAAAATCACAGGTGTCACAAGCAAAATGTGAATGAGGCTGGAAATCATGCCTCCGATCACAGGCGTCGCGATGGGACGCATCACTTCGATTCCAGTCCGATCATTTGAAAAAATCGGCAGCATTAAGGGTACCAAGCTTGCCAGAACGGTCGACACGGTCATGACTTTCGGCCGAAGCCGAAGCGCCGCTCCCTCAATCACTGCCTTCATAAGCTGCTGTTGTGTCAACGGACTGCCATGCTGCGCTTCATGGCGTTTCACCGCTTCCTCCAAATAAATCACCATGATGACGCCTGTTTGAACAGCTGTCCCGAAGAGCGCAATGTAGCCGACCCATACGGCGACCGAGAAATTGTATCCCAGAATCCATTGGAGAAAGACGCCGCCTGTCAGCGCGAAAGGCACTGCCAGAAGCACATGGGCTGCCTCCAG
>JABDCI010000067.1 GCA_013288215.1 Verrucomicrobiota bacterium
AATGTTTCGTATGAGCGATTTGGAAAAGACCGGGGATTTTTGGATCATTTGTGACATTCGCTGCATCAATGGCAGTGATAGGACCAGGAAAGCTGATTGTCGTCACACGTGTGAGCGATATCGGAATCGTGTAAACCGTGCGTTCATCTAGGCGATATTCCTCAATCGGCTTGAAGTCTTTGGCGGATATTGCCTGAACCAGGACCACCATGAAAATGGGAAGCAGCTTATCGACCGTATTCATATTTAAAGTCGACGACAGCCATCGGAAAACGCCCATTTTGCACCATGTTGGGATTACGCTGGAGTTTGAAGGACAACTTGAATGGAATCGCTTCCGCGAATGTTTTGTCCTCGAAGATGCCACTTCGCAAGAGCTGTCCTGTGATTTGCGTTAACACGTAGTTTTCACGCGTGTTAAGAATGTCGATCTTAGCAATCTCAGCTTTTTG
The DNA here is from genome assembly GCA_013288215.1 of Verrucomicrobiota bacterium. Taxonomy (GTDB): domain Bacteria; phylum Verrucomicrobiota; class Verrucomicrobiia; order JABWAM01; family JABWAM01; genus JABDCI01. The sequence goes on from JABDCI010000067.1 coordinate 453, forward strand.
GTGGAATTGTTTGGCTTTGAATTCGGGATCCTCAGTCGTACGTTGATATTGAGCTTTCGCAAATGCCTTTTTCAAAAACATCTCTTGGAGCAAGTCGTCGTGGTCGAAACCATTCGGGTTGCGCTCCAAAAACGCTAACGCTGCCAGTGTACTTTGCTGGGCATGAAGCTCTTTGGCTTCTTCAAATTTCAGGAGTGGAGAGACATAATACGTACCAGCCGGATCGATAATTACCACGTGCTCGCGTTGCTTGAAGCTCTGAACAAGATAAAAGCGATCTACCGACGCCCCGATCAAAACGAGAAACGCGACGACAAACCAGAACCAAGCTAGGCGGTCTCGATCCACAAGAATACGAATCGGATCGGTCTTCTTGGGTAAGGGAATCGCTCTTACCGCTTTCGGAACCGACGTTTGGCGAAGCGTGGATTCGGGAGAGTCCATGTTGCTCAGGAATGCGGATTTTTTGTTTTCTGAAGCAAGGCTTGGACAGCCTGGTCACCACTCCCATCGATCGCGGGGGACATTTGTGCGTTCGGATCACTTTTGTCAGTATTTCGTTGCTTGTTGCTGACACCCTTGCCTCGCATCTGTCCCAAAGCAGTAAGGAGAGAACCAGTGGGCGAGTACGTGCTTCCATTAAGTGAAGAACCGGCCAGCGTCACCCCTGCTGTCACAAGACCGCTCACTGTCCCAGTCGCCAGAGCTGCCGTTCCTTCAGCCGCGCCCCACGCTCCTGCCGCCATGACACCCCCTGTCATCGCAGCCGTCATAGCGGTGGTCGCACCGCCCACAAGGACCGAACCGACTTGAATGCCTGTTGCAATGGCACGCTGAATAATAATGGGAGCAGCGATGGTGCTGAAGATCAGCCAGACACCTACAAATGCGACACCTATGAAATTCTGAAAGGCGTAACCGGCTGCGCCACCCATGGATTGATTCCAAAGAAAACTCTGATCTGTCATGAAGTCGAGCAGCCCTTCTGTTACCAATGAAGCCACTCCCCATCCCAGGGGCCAGATCATGACACCTGTAAGGCTCAGCAAATAGTTAACCCCAATTTGATTGAGCGTGCGAACGGCGAGAAAGCCAATGAAAATCGGCGAGAGAGCGTATCCGACATAAAGGATAAACTTTTGCACGAGATAGGCGTAAAACACAATAATGCTAGCCAGGAAACCCACGATCCAGAGCAATGCCGAGATGACAGCTTCGAAGACTGATGCACCAAGATTGAATAGTTTCTCCCACCAACCCGCTTGGGATGTTGTTGACTTTCTCGTTTCGAGAGCTTGGCTATATTGTGTATAAACCTTGGAGGGATCCGCATTCAGGACTTCTTTCACCGTCGTATCAACGATAGTGGAAATTTGGTTTCCCCATGTAACCAGTTGTGTCAGAACGACGATGTAAACGATCGTTCTACCAAATGTCCACAGAGATGCCTCAGGCACGTGATGACCACCTACAGTTGACGAGATCATGCCAATGACAAGAAAAAGATAAGCAACCGGCGTAAGAATTGATTGTAACTCACTACAACGGGTTGTGAAATTAGGAAAGAGTAAATTAAAATTTTCCATAACAATCATTCGAAAACTGAGACAGAAATGTATTAAGTTTCAGCATCTTCGCGGACAGTAAGGAATTCTTCGGAGAATCCATCCAGTTCAAGAGCACGCTTATAATTGCAATAAAAGCGAGGATCACGAGCACCAGTGACAGCATGCGCTTTTCATTCATTAATGGGTTGCCTGAAATGATGCCGGCTCGACACTGGGTGTGATCGTATCTCCGTATTTTTGAACGCTTTCTATAAACTCAGCCTCTTGTTCTTCCTTATGAGCCTGCTGCTGTTTCTGCTGGTCATTTCGGTTTTCGACATCTTGTACGAGACTGAGGTCAAGTGCTTGATCGAGCTCCTTGTCAGCGGCAACAAGGCTCGAATTGAGGCCTATCAAAACACCCGTGAGTTTTTGTGCTTCCGATGCCGTTGTAGCTGATTGGAGCTGCTCCGTTGTGGCAGCAATATTCAATTTGAGCTCTTTGCGACGGGCGATCACATCCGCGTACACATCCGAGAAATTCTGGGTCGTATGATTGATAGCGGAAAATGGTCGATAGAGATCCTGCTCCCTCGATATTGTATTGCCATTAGGTGTGCGGAAGGTTTCGCCGACACTTTGATATAATCCACTGGCGTTATAGGTAAAAGCATCCACTCCCTGAGATAGATTTTGAAGAGAGCCAAGGGTTTGACCAACCCCGGTGTTTTGAAGATCTTGAACGAGAGTGTTCACGCCTGCGAGGTTCACAATCTGTGATGGATCGCCAAAAACATGGCTGTAATGTTGAAGCTCCTGTAACTGCGATGTCAGCGTGTTGATTTGTTGAATCTGATTGTCAATCATCTCAACGTACTTGGCGATGTTAGCCACTTGGTTAATGGCATTTTGTACGTTAAGCGTTGGATCATAGACGATGTATTGAGCATTTGCTGAAGCAACGCACCATATACTACCAATAATTACAGCGATCATGGTTTTCATCATTTATTCCTCGATCCGGAGATATTTCGTGGTTGGATTTAAAATCACTCCATCTATTTTCTGTTCGGGAATGGGAATTTCATAATAACGGATGCTCTCCTGCTGTTGGTCTCTGTCTTTCTCCTGATTGACGAGAAACCAATATTGCTGTTTCGCGGTGTCGCTCCTGCCTTTTTCGTAGCCCTCGAGAGAGGCTTTTTCCGTTTGTTTCGTACTAACGTAGTTGAGCCCTTCGCCGAACAGAACTCCGCCGGCTGCTCCAGCTGCGGTAATAGCAGGATCACCTTTAGAAAGAGTATTCGCCAGTGCAGCACCGCCACCAGCTAACGCCACATCGGTAATCGGTCGGGTCGCGGCGCAACCCATCAACAGGAGAGGCATCACGAAAAAAATGAAGAAATGACTGAATTTCATGTCATGATTGTTTCGTTTGTTTCGCCTGCATGCTGAATAATGCCTTCGACAAGGTTGGCCGCGCCGCGCAATTGCCTGGCGCGTCTTTCAAAATGTTCACCACTCGAACTGCTGCAATAGAGCATCTCCGGTGAAGCCACGTTGTGCACAGTGCCGCAAATGGGTCGACGAGAATCAATGTGGAGATATGTGAAAGCGGCGTATTTCTGTCCAACCTGGTGATCTGGTAACGGATAGCTCATAATCGCGTGTTTCGTGGTCTCTGGGATCGCAATGTCCTGCGCAATATCCTCGAGATCTCCACGATCGTTTTGACGCATCAGAAAAAACTGCCGGCTATTGCCGAACACTGCGGAACGGACTCGGCTCTGCTTGAAACGAGCGTACTGTTGAACAATGGAGATGTTCCAACAGTTGAATTTCCGGAGCTGGGCGTAACTCTCTTTAACAATCTCCTCCCCACCAGGGATGTCCATGAATCGTGCGACTTCTTCATAAACATTCCTTTTTCGCAACGCACGAGGGAGCGTGATGATGTGTTTTCTCGTATTGTGAGTGATGAGAAAACCAGCAGCAACCCTCAACTCTTTTGCTGAATCGGGAATGTACCCTAATTCGAAATGTGCAATCTTCCCTGTTAGTGACAAATTACTTACCCCATCGAATAATACACCATAGTTTCCATCACGACACCATGGCAGCATCAAGGTTGCGATCTCAATGATTTGATCTCGCTCGCCTCCCGCGGCATCGAGATACATCAATTCTTGCAGCATCCGATGCGTGGGATATTCTTCGGGT
>JABDCI010000068.1:0-392 GCA_013288215.1 Verrucomicrobiota bacterium
GTCCCATTTCCGATCACGTTATCGAACGGCTCCAGTCTTTGCTCGCGGTCCAGGACGTCGACGCTGTGGTATTCAGCGATTTTCGGCACGGCATTTTCAACCGGCAGACCATTCCCAAACTGGTGAATTCAATCCCTTCGGGCGCCATGCGCATCGCGGACAGCCAGGTTGCGAACCGCTGGGGAAATATTCTCGATTTTCAAGGCTTCGATCTCATCACTCCCAACGAACGCGAAGCCAGGTTCGCCCTGGGTGACCAGGACTCCACGATCCGCCCTTTGGCGATGGAGCTTTACCAGCGCGCCGGGTGCAAAGCGCTTATCTTGAAACTGGGAGATCGCGGGATCATGACATATCGGGCTCCCAATTCCGATGTTCGCTCCTTTTTTACC
>JABDCI010000068.1:402-2092 GCA_013288215.1 Verrucomicrobiota bacterium
ATGCCCTGCTCGCCTATGCCACCCTCGCGATGATCCGGACGAAATCGACGGTCATTGCCTCCATTCTCGGATCGCTTGCCGCGGCCATCGCGTGCGAACATGATGGAAACAATCCCATCTCGCCGGATAGCGTCCTGAACAAGCTGAACGAGATCGAAAAACGGGCTCACTACTAGCGGCCTGTTCATGAAGCTCGCGATCATCGGATTCGGCATCCAGGGCAAAAAACGCAAAACGGTTGCAGGGAAAGATGTTGTCGGGGTCGTGGACCCCGTGTCGCCGAGAACCGTCGAAAAAGTCACCTCCGTGCCGGCCTTGCGGATATGCTTCGCGACAATGGCCGCGCCTCCTGAATAATCGGTTTGCTGTTCATATTTGAGGCTGAAAGTCGGGGTTTTCGCGGCGCCTCCGATGAGCGAGCATTCAGTATGGGAATCAACGATCGTGTCGCCGATCACATGGACGCGGAGGTCGCGCGCGGGCTCGAGCGCGCGGCGCAAATCATCGAACGTGATTTTTTCCGAACGGATGAGTGAAATGAATTTTTCGTCCGAGAGGTCGGGAGGGGAAGTCTCGATGAACTTCGAAGACGAGAAGACCACGTCTCCCGGAGTGAACATGATTTCCCCGCCATAACTCTCGATGGTTTCCATTTCCTCCTTTGTCTTGGGATGGATCCCGTTTTTATTATATTCGTACCCCTTGGCAAAAAAATCCGGCTGGAGCAATTTGAGCGTTTCAATCGGCGTCGGATTGTCGTCGATCATGACGTAATCGACAATTTCCAGCGCGGCAAGATTCATGGCCCGGAGATCCTGCGGCACGAATGGGCGGAAGTTGGCTTTGGCGATGTAGGAATCGCAGGTCAGGCTGGTGATGAGGATGTCCGCCTTGCTCTTGGCGTACATCAAATGGCGGACGTGGCCGGGATGCACCAGGTCAAAGGTGCCATGGCACATGATCACCTTTTTCTCGCGGGGGCGTGGACCAATGATGTCCCTCAACTCAAACTTATCTTTGATCTTATGCTGATAATAAATCTGATGCGTGGCTTCAGGAGGGCGTTGCATGGGAGAGAAATTTAAACCAAGTCTTGGTGGCATTGTCGATCGATTTTGGGTCCCAGAGCGGGGCTTCACGCCAGTAATCGATGTTCTGCAGCATCCTGGAAACGCCTTCCTCGAAGCTTACTTGAGGCTGCCATCCCAACTGCTTGCGGATCTTCGCGATGTCCGCCCAAGTGCAGTCGGGTTCGCCGGGCCGCTTGGGAACATGCACCACGTCGCCGCCAAGCAGTTCGACGAGCCGATTGACGGATTGGGGATTGCCCGCGCCGAGATTGTAAATTTCCTGGCGACGATCACTTTCCGCCGCGGCAAAAAAAGCCCGCGCGACATCGGTGGCGAAAACGAAATCGCGCTTTTGAGTGCCATCACCGACTACGGTGTAGGGTTTTCCAGCGAGTTTCTGCGCGAGAAAGACGCCGAACACCGCGCCATAGGCGCCGCGTGTACTCGAGCGCGGCCCATAAGCGTTAAAAATGCGAATGGACATGACGGGAAGCTTATACACCTGGCCCCAATGGAGGACCGACTGCTCCCCCTGATATTTGCTGAGGGCGTAGGGATATTGCGGATTCAGAGGAGCGTTTTCTGTGGTCGGCGTTTCGGTTGCGATCCCATAGCAGGAC
>JABDCI010000068.1:2102-4218 GCA_013288215.1 Verrucomicrobiota bacterium
TTTTTCCGGAACAGTAAAATGAACTGTTTTTTTGAGTGTCTTAATCGATCTTCCTGCTTGTTTTCAGCTTCGGTTGGCGTGCCGCTTCCAGGACATGTGCAGTTCCCATCATGTTGACTGAGAAATAGTCCAGCGGAAGCTCAATGGAAGGCACAATGTCGCCAATTCCCGCGAAATGGAACACGTACGAAGCATCTGCGAAAAGTGGATCGTTCGATTGCAATGTGCGAATATCCTTTTCCTCGAAGACAAGCCGGGAATTCGACTTGTGATGGGCGAGATTCGCGACCTTGCCGCATTTCAAATTATCAATCGCATGAACGCGAAATCCCCGCTCCAGAAGCAGGTCGGCCATATGACTTCCGATAAATCCGGCGCCGCCGGTGACGACAGCGATCGGCTGTGCGCTCATTGGAGCTGGAGCCTTTTGACGGTGCGCACATTGATATATTCATCATTCGACATGCTGTTCCGAAACTTTCCTGTTTTGAAAGCGTGGCACAAGTCCCGCACGGCATCTTCGATCGTGCGTTTTGGCCGATAGCCCAGTTTTTCAGTAATCTTCTTAGAGGAAACGTGATAGGACCGATTGTCATTGGTGCTGGTCACCTCTGTGCGAATCGGACCTTTTTCCGGCATTTCGGATTCCACCGTATGTTTCACAAATTTCGCAAGATCCAGAACGGTGTGGTTTTCGTATCCGGCGTTGAAAATCTCTCCTGCGATCAAGGAGTCGGGGGCTTCGAGCAATTGCACGTAAAGATCCGTCACATCCTCAATGTGAATGTTCGGCCTTTTTTGTCCGCCGCCAAAAACCGTGATCAAGTTTCGATTGACGGCGTGGTTGGTTAAAATATTGACGGTCAGATCAAATCGCATGCGCGGCGAGTAGCCACATACGGTCGCTGGGCGAATGATCACGACGGTAAAATCAGGCGATTGGTGACGAAGGAGAATGGGTTCACAGAGCCCTTTATATTTGTTGTAATCTGTGAGCGGAACGAGGGGGTGGTCTTCTGTGACATTGGGAGCATCGCTCACGCCGTAAACAGAGCTCGAGGAAATGTAGATGAAACGTCGAACACCGGCTTTCTTGCTGGCTTGCACCATCGGTTCAAAACAGTCGTAATTAATCGATTTGCTGAGGTCTGGATCTAATTCGAAACTGGGATCATTGGAAATGCACGCCATATGGATGACGCTATTCACGCCTTGCACGGCGGTTGAATAGGCTTCCATATCCCGAATATCGCCCTTAATCACCTTGAGATTCGGATTTTTTGGCAATCCCGCATCGCCAAAAAGCATCAAGTCATAAACGATGACGGAATATCCCGCCTTCAATAATTTCGGAACGAGAACACATCCTTTGTAGCCAGCGCCGCCTGTAACCAGAACTTTCTTCATGATTTCTCCAAAACAATGAACTCGAATTTCGATGATTAGACAGCTTGCGCTCTGAGTTGTGAAGCCTGGACGCGAAATCCCGCGCTCAAAGTGTCCCGCCGGAACATCTTAACTGTTTCCAGCGAATATTCATTGAGGTCCTTTCCAATCAGACAGAGCTTATTCATGATATCCTGAGTGACGGTGATGACGTGGCATCCTACCGAATCCGCATGGAAAATATTGAGCAGCTCGCGCGGGCTTGCCCAAATGAGTTCCGTTTTCTTCCAGGGTTTCATCATCCTGATCGCTTGAGTCATCATGGGAACGGGGTCCCTTCCGGTATCGGCAACCCGCCCTGCAAATATGGAAATGAAATTCGAGGTGTCTTGCGAGAGATTGCGCAACGTTTCCTCAACCTGTTCGAGGGCGAGCAACGCCGTAATGTTGAGCTGAATTCCTTCCGAGCTCAATTGGCGGATGAGGGGAGCTGAAGATTCGCCTTCGGAATTGGTAATGGGCACCTTGACGAACACATTGCCGCCCCACGAAGCTATTTCGCGCGCCTCTTGCTCCATTTCTGAGAAGTCGTCAGCCAAGACTTCGAAGGAAACGGGACGATCGGTGACGACCTGCAGAACATGCTGGGCAAAAGTTTGGTAATCTTGCACGCCGGCTTTGCGCGCTAAGGAAGGATTCGTCGTGAATCCCCGAATCCAGCTCTTGGAAG
>JABDCI010000069.1 GCA_013288215.1 Verrucomicrobiota bacterium
TTGGGATAGCCAGAAGTTGAACGATGGTGTCTCGGCCACCTACCGCGTTCACATGCACTTTCATTCTCCTGAATATCTCGTCCCCATCGAGGAATTGCCGTGGAAGAACCCGAACCTCGCCAAATACCAGCCTGTCTCCCACTATCTTCTCCTTTCCGACGATCTACCGCCTGGGAAACATTTCGATATCCAAAATAAAAAGCTCCTTGCCCGCGCGGATGACGAAGTGGAGTTTTTCTGGAAGATACGCCGCGCGATCATCGATGAAGGCGTCTGGAAAATCGTCGATGCACAACCCATTCCTCTCGAGCGCAACCCGCGATACGAAATGATCCTCTTGGGTTCGAAGAGCGCGTTCAGCGACATCGGCAATCCCCTCGAGAAAACCATTTCGCTTGCTGTCAATAAAAACATCTATTTGCTTCGCTCCGAGGAGGAGCTCGATGCCATCCACGACCACGAAATGCAGGCTGTGCAGGAGTTCACATCCCGGCTCATGTTGATCGCGCAGGAAGTCGGCACCCTTCGCAAGCAGCTCGCAGAAAATCTCCCAACCGTTCCCCGAAAACCGAAGTTCCTCAATCAAAAAGACGACCGCGGATTCGGCGTTATTGGGCGTTGGTTTGAATCCCTCTCGAAGAGCGAAGAGGAGCGGCGGCAAGAAGCCTTTCAATTGCGGGTTTACCGGCGCCGTTTGGCAGAATACGAATCCGCCAAAAAGAAGATGGACGAAACCCTCGACAAAAAGGAGTCGGAACTTTTCGTTTCGTTGGAAGAGAATTTGAAAACAAAAATTCGTGAACGACAGAACCAGGTCTTCGCAAAAACCTTTTAATGCTCTTCCATGGGTGAAACCGGCAAGTTCCTGATGGTCACCGGAGTCGTTATTTTCGTCGTCGGATTCCTTGTATGGAGAGGCTGGTTCGGGCGTCTGCCCGGAGACATCGCGATCGAGAAGCCGAATATCCACATCTATATTCCCATCGTCACCTGCATCGCGCTGAGTCTTCTCCTCACGTTCATTCTCTGGCTTTTCCGGAGGTAAGAAGAACCATCGAGGACCAGTGTGTTCCGGCAAGATGGAGACGGCCCTTGGATTCCCGATCTTTCCTTTCCTCATGCATCTTCTCGCTTCCACCTTCCATCTTCCCATATGATTTTCTTATGAAACTGGCTGTATGGATCCTTGCCTTTTTGACGAGCAGCGGGGCTGCCCACGCACAATTTCCCTCCGAAGGAGCTCCTGAAATTCATTTCCTCACTAAGGCGGAAGCGCAACAAGCCATTGTTGACGATTCCCGCGAGCCCTATTTTTGCGAACTTCAACCACTGGAAATTGTGGCGAAAACCGGAAGCCCCACTTCCGGCGCCACCTTGGAGGAACAACGCGAAGATTGCCGCCAGCGCTACAAGGCAGCCGTCATGGAATTCTCCCCTCAAGAGGAGATTGCGCTCTCATGGTACGTAAAAAAACTTTATCCCCCGCTTGCACAACATTACCCCCTCTTCGCCGCGATGCCATGGAGTTTTATCAAGGTGAACCCCGCCCTGGAAGGGGGGCTGCCTCATACGCGCGGCGGCAACATAGTTCTTTCTTCGCATGTGCTCGAGGCAATCGTCGATTTCCTGAGTCACGAACCTGGATCGACGTCCATCACGACAGTCAGTGACTTGCTGATCCACGAACAGACCCACGTCTTTCAGCGCATGCATCGGCAGTTGTTCGCTTCGCTCTATCATGATTTTTGGGGGTTCCAATCTGTGCCGCCCATCCTTCCAGATCCCTGGCTCACGAAACGCCATCTCACCAATCCGGACGCCGTGGAGTGCAATTGGATCTTTCCTATCCCAGGGAAGGAACCGCGGTGGATCTGGCCGCTCGTCATTCTTGGCGAAACCAATGGAATCCCCAGGATGCCCCAGGATTTCCGAACGGTAGGCGTGGAACTGGATAAAACGGACGACGGCTTCATGATCCGCAAATCGGAATCAGGAGAGCCCGTCGTAACAGAGCTGCTTTCCATTCCCGAATATAGGCGGCTTTTTCCGGACACCATGGACATCTATCATCCCAACGAGGCATCCGCCGATCTCTTCGCCAAGATTTACATGTACGACGCCTGGATTCCAAAAAAAACGCTTACCCCCGACGAGCAAGCCAAGTGGGAGCAGGAATACGGCCCTCTTCGGCAATGGTTCCAAACGCATTTCCAAAATGCGCCCTGAGCTGAAATTCGGCGTCATCGGGAGCGGAATGGGCGGCCTTGCCGCTGCGATCACCCTGCGTCGCAAAGGATTTGCCGTCGACATTTATGACCGCGCGCCGGAACCGAGGGAGATCGAGGCGGGAGTTACCCTTTGGCCCAATGCCACCGGGCTTTTCAACAAATGGGGACTCCTCGATGCGGCGCTTGAACAAGGTTGCGCTCTGCGCTCGATCGAACTCCGATCCTGGAACGGGAAGATGCTGACGTCCTCGGAAGCCATCGGCAAATACCGTTTCCCGACGCTTTGTATGCATCGCGCTGGACTCATAGCTCTTCTCCGCGGCGCGATTCCAAGAGACCGGTTTCATGGCAGCGCCACTTTTGACCACTTCGATCTGGATCAAGAATCGCCCATCGTGCATTTTGAGGAAGGAACTTCGGCCAAGGCCGACGCGTGGGTCGGGGCGGATGGACTCCATTCCAAAGTTCGCTCGCAAATTCACGGCAAACGCGCCCCTCATTTTCGAGGCTATCAACGATATCGAGGAATCGCAAATGGCGATCATTCCAGCGTGCGCGAAAAGGCATTTGAATCTTGGGGATATGGCAAGCGATTCGGCGCATGCCCCATCGGCCACGGCCGCATCGCTTGGTACGCCACCATCAACGCGCGTCCCGGCACGCTCGGAGACCCCCGCATCTGGAAAGCGGAGCTGCAGGACAGATATTCGAACTGGCACAATCCAATCCCACTCCTTATTCAGTCGACGCCGGATGCCGCGATCTCCAAAGATGAAATCTATGACCGCGAACCTTTATTCGAATGGGGACGCGGGTGTGTCACCCTTCTGGGCGATGCCGCCCACCCCATGACCCCGAACCTCGGCCAGGGTGAGTGCATGACCTTGGAAGACGCCGATTGCCTGAGCGAATCCCTTGCAAACAACCTGGAAATCGCCGAATGTCTGAGGACTTATGAGTTTTTCCGTTATGAACGCACCCGTTTTATGACGCTTGATTCGCGCCGTCTCGGGGAAATGGGACAATGGGTTCATCCTCTCGCGGTGCTCATTCGAAATCTCTGGCTTCGTTTTCTGCCGCAACGGACCATCGACGCACGCTATGCGACTCTCTTTGATTACGGAGACTGAAGGAAGATCGGATGCGCAAAAGGCGACGTGGAAACTCCTACGCCAGAATCGGGTGCTCGCCTGATACCCAGCACATTCATTTTTCTTTATGTTAACTCAAGAACCCTTCGATCTTTACAAAGGAATTTTATGAATCGCCGACAAATTTTGACGATCCTTGGCGCTATCATTCTCGTGGCCTGCAGCAAGCAGAGCGACAAAAACAGCTCCTCAAACCAACAACGGACCACGGATGAAGATCGGCGCGCCAGCGCACAGAACGCCGCCAGCGACATCAAGAAAGCTGCCAAATCCACTCGCGATTATCTGGTGGTTCAAGCCGATGAATTTCAGAACGCCATCTCGCAGCGATTGAGCGACATTGATGCCAGATTTAACGACTGGCACAACCGCAATAACACCCCAAACTCAGACACTACTCCATCCGATCTGCAGCAAAAACGCGCCGAAATCCAAACAAAGCTTGATGCCTATCGCGACGCCACTCCTGAACAAAGAATCGATCTAAGCAGGGAGATCGATGACTCTGTGAACGATTACGAGCGTCTGGTCGACCAGGCTCGAAATCCCCTGATTTCCCTAACTCCGAGCACAGGCTCCACGACCACCAACAGCACCCCTGGCGCGTCATCGGGAACGTCGACTGAACCTGCTCCATAACGGGATGGGGCGTGAGGCTCGAACCTCTGCCATGTTGACGGCTGCCATCCCCTTTCAAATGCCTTCGTTTGTCGTCGCCATCTTTTCGTGACTCGTGTCTCCGAGTCCTCTTCTTCCGAGGACACGTCATTTTCTTGATCGCGTTTCTCCTTGGAGGCGCCATCAGCGGT
>JABDCI010000070.1 GCA_013288215.1 Verrucomicrobiota bacterium
CCACCGCCCGGCGCGATCGCCGGCGCGAAGCCTCCTGTTCCTTTGGGTGTTGCGTCGTCGGCAGAAATGACGACGGTAAAGGATTCGCCGACGGGAACTGCCAAGTTTTCTTCACCACCGCCAGCTGGTTCTGTCAAATCTCGACCTGTGGGAAATACGGTTGTGGGTGATTTTGATAGTTCCTCTGTGGGGACTTTCGATGTCATCCTTGCGGTTGCTGCTTCAGTGACAACGCTGTTGGCACTGATCGTCCTCTTTTTGTAATTCAATCGCAAGGTCTTGGAAATTGCGGACTTGAATCATTCCAAGGATTCGTTACGTTGGACCGTTCAATCAACCTATTAAGAATTATGGCAAGTAAGTACGTTGTACAGATTTCATCGGCTAACTTTGAAAGCGAAGTGAAGAAGGCGACAGGCCCTGTCCTTGTCGATTTTTGGGCGGAGTGGTGCGGGCCATGCAAAGCGATCGCGCCGATGCTGGATGAACTCGCCGATGCCAATCCGGGCAAACTCAAGATCGCCAAGGTGAATGTCGATCAGAATCAGGAACTTGCAGCGGAGTATGGAATTCGTGCGATTCCCACGCTGTTGCTCTTCAAGGATGGACAGATCAAGGAACAGGTAGTGGGTGCAGTCAGTAAACGTGATCTTGAAATTCGCATTTCGGGTCACTTGAAATAAGAACGCGTACCATTCCCACTCCGATGAGGATTGCTTACTTCGGTCAAGAAGGAAGCTTTGCTTATGAAGCTGCCACACAAGCGTTTCCTCGTGCGCATGCTTTCATCCCCGGCGTCAACTCTCGCGGCGTCCTGAAGCTTCTCTATGATCGCCGTGCGGATTGTGGCGTCGTGCCCATCGAAAACAGCTCTGAGGGCACGATCTCGGAGACGATCGATGTGCTCATCGGCTCCGAATTCACGGACAGCCGATTTCGAGTTCAGGAAGAGCTCACGCTTCCAGTGCGTCTGCACCTTCTTTCCAACGCCCAGATGGGTCAGATTCAGAAGATCTATTCGCATCCAGTGCCATTAAGCCACCTCGACGAATGGCTGAAGAAAAATCTGCCGAATGCGAGGTGCATCCACACTTTCAGCACGTCCGAAGGCGCCATCATGGCAGCGGGCGAGCCGTACACGGCTGCAGCTATCGGCAACGAGGCAGCTGCCAAAATTTACGGATTAAAGATTCTCAAATCAGGGCTGATCAAAAAACAAAATCAAACGCACTTCTATGTGATTGCGCGCAAGCCCACGTTCCACACCGCTCCGCAAAAAGGAGCGATTTGTTTTGGCTTGCCCAATCAAGCCGGTTCGTTGGTCACACTCCTGTTGGTTCTGGCGAAAGCGAAAATTAACCTGACGCGGATCATCTCGAGGCCATTGGCTAAGCGGCAAAAAGGTTTTCGGCCGAACGAATATGTGTTTTGGGCCGATCTCGAAGGCAATCCTCGCGATCCGAATGTGATCAACGTACTTCGGAAAGCAAAGTCGGTGACCACCTTTCTCGAGGTGCTCGGTGCGTATCGCACGCGGCAGCTCGCTTGATCTCCCTGAGGGAAAAGACCTCGACAAGCGATTTTCTTTTGCGCGATAATCAGCATCCATGCTGCCTCGCGAACGCTCTCTCTCCGGAAATCCTCCGACTTCTTCATCGTTTGAAGATATTTTCATTGCCTTGGCTCCGGCTTTGAAAAACTTGGAGGAGTTGCTGGAGCAACAATGCGAAATTTTTGAACCCGGAGTGGCGACCTGTGTTCGCTATGTAGTGAGCAACCAGGGCAAACGCCTCCGTCCTTCACTCGTTATTTTAAGCGGCAATTGCTGGAAGAACGTCCACCTTGGTTCCACAGATGAGGAGTTGTTGAATCTTTGTGCGATTGTGGAGCTTGTGCATATCGCGACTCTTATCCATGACGACATCATGGACGGCGCGGAATTGCGCCGCAACCGCCTGACGGCGGGTGCGAAATGGGGACAGGAAATTTCGGTGCTGCTGGGCGACTGTTTGTTCGCGCATGCGCTCATGCTTGCCGCGTCTTTTTCGGATACACGCGTTTGCCGCCGTGTTGCCGAAGCCACGAATATCGTCTGTTCCGGCGAAATCCTTCAGACACAGCGCCGCTTTGACCTGAAACTTTCCGAAGCTGACTACCTCAAGATGATCGAGATGAAGACGGGCGCGCTTTTTGCCGTCGCGTGCGAACTCGGCGCCTATTGGGGCGGGGCGTCCGAAGCGCAGATGCGCGAGGCTTATGAAATGGGACGACTCCTCGGAATCGCTTATCAGATTTACGACGATTGCGTTGACATTATCGGTGCGGAGAAGGAGATCGGCAAATCCCTGGGAACCGATTTCCAGAAGGGCAAGCTCACCCTGCCTGTCATTTTGCTTCTGCAACGCGCGCAGGAGAGCGAAATGCATTTGATCAGTTCGCTGCTTTTGAACGAACACGCCAACAGCCGCGTGATGCTTGTCGATTTCATCAATCGTTATGGCACTATGAAGGACTCTGCGGCCAAGGCGCAATCACTCCTGGCCCAGGCCGCGAAAGTCCTTGCCAGCATGCCGGGAAACGAAGGACGGTGTGCTCTGGAAACACTCATCCACTACCTCGAATCGAAGTTGGCGGAAGTGGTTTAAGCACCCAGACTGCGCCCTTGTCAAAAGAAGCATTGCTCTCCCATGAGGGCAGGAATATGGTAAGTTCTTCGCTCACATGCCTTCGCTCCTCTTAGTTCTGGAGAGTTCCGATCGCGTGGTGATCCCTTTGGATCGCACCCTCCTGACGATCGGCCGGATGGAATCAAATGATATTTGTCTTCCCCACGGAACCGTTTCGAAAGAACACGCAACCATTGTTCTGGAGGATGGACATTGGGTCGTCTGCGACATCGGTTCGACAAATGGCACTTATGTCAATGGCGAGCGTGTCAAACAGTGCGTGTTGAAGCACCAGGATATCGTGCATTTCGGAGAATACCGTTTCTTCGTGGATCTGGAAGATGGTCGTCCTTGGTCGGGTTCCGGCATCGTGGCAGTCCCCGAGATGCCTGAAACTCCGCTGAAAGATTTCTGGAAGCCGGTGACCCCTTTCGGCGGGATGGGAACACCCTCGCCGGGCATGACGATGGTTCTTGCGCCATCCTCCGCTCAAAAAATCATTCCTGAAAAGAGAGGACCGGATTACGCGTTTTGGTCTTTCATCATGGGATGTCTGGCACCTCTTTGTCCCTTCATTCCAATTATTCTTGGCCACATGGCCGTGGAACGAGGCCACCGCAGCCGGCTTTACCGCCGGTTGGGTCTTTTCTTCGGTTATTTCTCGCTCGTTCTTTGGATTGCAGCGTTGGCTTATTACGCGCAGAGGTTGCATCCGCACAGGAACGAACCGGCGCCCCCGGCGCATGCAGCAGCCACGCAGCCGCCGCTCCCCGGCCGGTGACGTCTGGCATGGAATTAATGGCTGTGCCAGTTTCGTTCCGCAAGATCCTGGCTAATCGTCCGGAATCGTTCACGGAGGTTCCGGCGATATTTCAAATGGACGATGGTTTCGCGTCCACCCTCTAAGAGGCCGTTAGTTTGTCGGGAGAGCCTGTGTTTCGAGAGAGGGGACGACGCGAGGGAGGCTCTCCACAGGACGGATTTCCAGTGTGCCGTTTTCTTTGCGTGAAGCGCCGAGCTTTTTCAGCCGTTCCGCTGCGGGCAAAATGCGGCGTTCGAGAGTTCCCACGGCGTCATTGAAGGCGCCATTCGTCCGTTCGAGAGAATCGCGCATCCGTGCGAGATGTTCGACGAACTTTGAAACACGCTCAAATAAATCGGCGCCCGCTTCTACCATTCGCTGTGCGTTTTCAGTGGCATGTTGCTGCTGCCAGCTCAATGCCACGGCCCGGAGCATGGCGATCAGGGAAGCGGGAGTGGCAAGCATAATCCGACGGTTTGCCGCCCAAAGGATGAGTTCGGGATCGCCTTCGAGCGCAGCGCTGAAAAGGGATTCGGCGGGAAGGAATAGGATGACATGATCGAGAGCGTTTGAAAATTGTTCCGGATAGTTCCGGTCGGCGAGGTCCTTGATCGTG
>JABDCI010000071.1 GCA_013288215.1 Verrucomicrobiota bacterium
GGTTGTTGCTCTGCCTTCCATGACGGCACGCAGGAGGGCGGCGCTGTTGAGAGCCAGGGCTTGAACATTTCCGGTTTCGTCCTTGATTTCATCCTGTCCGGTGAAAATGGAAAGATCCACAGCTTCGTCTTCTGTTTCCGGAGGAAACTTGGCTTTATGGATTTCGATGAGATGAGTGTAGAAAGTCTCCGTCTGCATGCGCGACAAGATATGGGCCGACAAAATCTCGGTTCGTTCGATGCGCTCGCCGGCATCAATCCGGACTTTGCCTTTTGTCAGGAGGGGAACGAGAAAAGCTGCGATGAGGGAGCGCTGATAGCCGAAATTCTTAAAAAACGATTCCAATTCTTCCTTCAACGTCGAAGTTCGACTTGTCGTGATCGGTGCAGGCTGTCCATTTTTTAACTCGCAGCTGACCGTGTGTGTTTGGATGCTCAGAATCTCATCCGGGAATTTTGAGTCGTGGGAAGCTTCTTTTTTGACGGTCGTTTGTTTGGCTGCAGTGGTTTTGGGAGAGGTCGGTTGAGCTGCGCGGGAAGGAACGGGGATTTCGAGTTTAGAGGGTGGAGTGATGGGAGCTGGTGGCAGTGAGATGGAGTTGGGCTTTGGTGGATGGCTGTGAGACGACTTCTTCTCAGTCGAGTTGGAAGACGGGTCGTGACGGATTTTGGAAATGGGAGAGGTTAACTTGGGAAGTTTCGACTCTAAGTGCGGCATATGCATGCGCGCAGGCGGCCGGGCGTTCCAATCCATCCAAGTTGCCATAATGACACCGGCATCGGTCAGCAGTTTGACGACGCGTTTATGATCGTTCACCACCGCGACACCGAGGGCGGTTGAACCATGTTGATCCTTAGCATGGGCGTCGGCGCCATGTTCCAAGAGAATCTTCACCGTCGTGGCATGTCCATGCTCGGCGGCGAGCATCAACGCGGTGCGACTTTGCGAGTCCTTGATATTTGGATCAGCACCCTTGTCGAGGAGCGATTTAACCGCTCCGGGATGCCCATTCATGGCGGCCCACATGAGAGGAGTGAGGTGATCGTCATCCTGGGTGCTGTTGGCGTTCGCCCCGCGCGCTAGCAGCGTTTTGACTTTGACGGTGTTGCCAATGGCAGCGGCCCGAAGCAAGCTTGTTTGCATCTCACGCATCACGGCTGAATCCCGATGCATGGGTAGGGGCCTGGCACTCACGATATAAAAATAGATAGTTTTTGTTGAAAGTCAACAAGTTAAGGGCTTTAACGCCAAGCGTTTACGCCCTGACTTATAGTCTGGTCGGCAGATATCCCGATTTCTTAAGGCCGAACTCTCTATTTTAGTTTTTCCTTGGACAAAGGTATGCCACGATGCCTGGATGTTGCGCATTGTTCTTGTCGGACGGCCGAATGTCGGAAAATCCGCTCTTTTAAACCGTTTGGTGCGGCGAACGGTTTCCATCGTGCATGACCAACCGGGAGTTACCCGCGATCGGATCAGTGCGATTGCCCATTATAAAGAATGTGCTTTTGAGATTGTCGATACGGGAGGAATTGGGGTCTTTAACACCTCGATGACACCCGGCGATATTGCAGGAGCCGTGCGTATCCAAACAGACATCGCCATTGAAACCGCAGACGTGATTTTATTGGTCATGGATGGCCTGGAAGGAGTGACCCCCTTGGACACGGAAATCCTTCGGAAATTGCGCAAAAGCGGCAAACATCCATGGTTGCTCGTGAATAAACTCGATCTTCCCCGCCATGAGGATCGGGCCTCGGAATTTTTAAGACTGGGATTGAACCCTGCCTTTATGGTCTCAGCTTCGCATGGACGCGGCATTTCGGAATTATGGGAAGCCTTGTGGAAAAAAAACGAGGAGACGAGCCAGGCTGAGGTGGTCCGGAACGAGACAGCGGGTCCTCGCGTTGCCATTGTGGGACGTCCGAACGTTGGCAAATCGAGTCTCGCAAACCGTCTTGCCGGAGCCGAACGCGTCATTGTCAGTGATGTGCCGGGCACCACTCGGGACGCCATTGAATTAACCGCTCGCTACGGAAAAATAGCGTATTGCCTGATCGACACTGCGGGAGTCCGCACGAAATCCAAGATCCGGGACAATGTGGAGATGTACAGCCGGCATGGGACTGAAAAGACGGTGGCGCGTTGCGACGTGGCAATTTTAATGCTCAACGCCTCCGATGGGGCGACGCGGCAGGATCGCGAAATTGCACGCATGATTCTGGATTATCAAAAGCCCTGTCTCGTACTTGTCAATAAGTGGGACTTGAACGAGAAGCTTGAATTAGAGCATGAAATGAAAAAGGGGGAGCTCAAGGTTCGCAAAGTGAAACGACGGACGATTTCGAGCAGCGAATATGAAACGGATCTTCGCTTTGCCATGCCTTTTCTGGAATATGCTCCCATCAAATTTATTTCGGCATTGCAGGGATATCATGCCCAGGCGATTTGGAAAGACATCGATCGAATCAATCAGGCCAGGCAATTTCTTTTCAGCACAGGCATTCTCAATCGCATTTTAAATCGAGCCCAGGAACGGGTGCAGCCGCCGATGAAGTCGGGCAAACGGCTCAAAATCTATTACGCAACCCAAAAACAAAATGCAGGCATTCCCACATTCCTGTTGTTCGTCAATCATCGCGATCTCTGGATGGAAAATTATGGCCGTTATCTTGCCCACCAGCTGCGAGAGGAGCAGCCTCTTTTGGGATGCCCGATTATCTTTCAACTCCGTCAGAAAGGTGAAAAGGTGAGCGAGGAAGATTTTCCGTCAAAAGATTAGCGGACGAAAGTTGCTATTTCCAAGTTCGTGATCAAGAACGACGGCGGCGCTTGACTTGCAGTTGAGCAAGAGAACGGACTAAGGAAGCATGGACCGTGACCGCCTCTTCGTCGGAAAGCCTCTGGTTCAAGGCTTCTTCCGCTCGCTTGCGGGCGGCTTCTGCTTCCATTTCATTGATGTCATCGGAACGAATGGCCATGTCGGTGATCACAAACACCTTGTCTGGCCCAACTTCAACAAAACCTTCTCCAACGGCAAGATAAGACGCTTTGCCTTGTCTCGTGATCACGAGTTCACCGGGAAGAATTTGTGTGATCAGAGGCTCGTGTCCCGGCAACACGCCGAATTCGCCTTCCACCCCGGGAAGGACAACCTGATCGACTTCTTCGGAGAAAGTCCGGGCTTCAGGCGTCGCAATTTCGAGCTGCAAAGGCATTTTGGAAAATTGAAGTTAGAAATTTTCTTGCTTCGCATCAGGCTTTTACCTGATCGATTCCGCCCTTCATATAGAAGGAGGCTTCCCCTTTGTCGTCGTGTTTCCCATCCAAAATTTCTTTAAATCCTCGGACAGTTTCCTTGGCCGAGACATATTCGCCCTTGAAGCCGGTGAAGACTTCCGCCACTGCGAAAGGCTGGCTCAGGAATCGTTGGATTTTACGCGCACGGGAAACGGTCAATTTGTCTTCCGGACTCAATTCATCCATTCCCAGGATCGCGATGATATCCTGAAGGTCTTTGTAGCGTTGCAACGTGCGCTGCACACCACGGGCGACTTCGTAATGCTCCGCACCCACGATCTCCGGGGCAAGCGCTTTGGATGTGGATGCGAGAGGATCCACGGCGGGATAAATTCCCAACTCCGCGATGGAACGCTCGAGGACGATCGTCGAGTCGAGGTGGGCAAAGGTCGTGGCGGGAGCAGGATCGGTCAGATCATCCGCCGGCACGTAGACGGCCTGAAACGAGGTGATCGAACCTTTTTTCGTGGATGTGATGCGTTCCTGGAGATCGCCCATTTCTGCGGCGAGCGTCGGCTGATAGCCGACGGCGCTGGGGGTGCGTCCCAGAAGGGCCGAAACTTCAGAGCCTGCCTGGGAGAAACGGAAGATGTTGTCAATGAAGAGCAGCACATCCTGGTTTTTTTCGTCGCGAAAATATTCCGTCATGGCGAGACCGGAAAGGGCCACGCG
>JABDCI010000072.1 GCA_013288215.1 Verrucomicrobiota bacterium
CTCAGAGCCAGAACAAAAAGGGCCACCACCATGAAAAATAATTTCCTCATTACTTTTTGGCTTCTAAAATGTTTTCCATTTCACCAGTGGCATGTGCGAGGCTGACGATGGCCAATTGATAGCTCTCCATGGCCTGACGCTTGCGGTCATTGGCTGCGTCGAGCTGCACTTTGGCATCCGTTACTTCCAGTGTGCTTCCCGTGCCGTTGCGAAGCCGCTCCTGCGCGACGGCGAATTGCTGAATAGTGAGATTGCTTTCCGCTTCGCTCGATTTCAGAAATTCAAGCGCCTGAAAAAGTTCCTCCTGCGCATTCAAGGCGCGCGCTTGAAGCTGCCTTTCGGTATCCACCACCGTGGCTTCCGCTTCATGAACGCGGCTCTCGGCCTCCTCAATGCGGGCCCTGCGTAGACCGCCTTCAAAGAAAGGCATGCTGATTTGAAGGCCCATCGTGTAGACCTCCTCCGATCGTGGGAGACTCCTTCCACTGTCACCGTAATCCGCGGTGACCGAGATTTTGGGCAAATATTCCGCCTGCTCCGATTTCTTTTCCGCCTGTCGTTGCCCGAGCGTTTCCCGCTCCACGCGAAGGTCTGGATGCTCTTGAATACGGGCGGCCGCTTCCGATTCCTGCGGCGGTGAAAAGTGAGACGTGCCGTTTTCCTCCACGAAGACGATGGGACGCGTTTCCGGCAGTCCAAGCGCGGTGGCAAGGTCGAGACGACGCTGGAGAGCCTCCTTTTTGAATTGCTCCAGCTGGTAGCGACTGGCGGCGAAGTTGGATTCAGCTTCCGCAAGTTCGACCGGCGTACCAACTCCCAGCTCGAGCCGGTCCCTGGCCAAGCGCTCATGATCTTGGCTTTGTAGGAACATGGTGTTGGAAAGCTCGACGACCTCGGCCGCCCGTCTGGCCTGCAGATACATCGTCGCCACAAGCGCCAATACATCCTGCCGTTCTTTTTCCTGTTCAGCCCTGGAAACGTTCACCTGCGCTTTGCTGGTAGCAAGACGCTCGAGCGCTGAAAAATCGATGAGGCTCTGGCTGAGTTGAACCCTCGCATCAAATGAGTTGAAGGGCCCCACGCTCGAGCCAACACCCGGCAAACTGATGCCCTGCGATTCGAGATTTCGCTTCTGCCGGCTTTCCACGGCGTTTCCAGAAAGTTGGGGCAAAAAAACCGAGCGTGCCTGGTTTGCCCGCGCAAGAGCCTGGCAGACCCGTTCATCGGCCACAAGCACGCGGATGTTTCGCGTCCCAGCCATTGTCAACGCGTCCGAAAGACGTAGTTCGAGCGGAGCGGCAATTTCGTCTGCCCAGCCATGGATGGAAAAAATGAAAAGCATCACCCAAGATACCTGATACAATCGCGCAACATGCATTCCAGAGTGTAGCGCTGCATCTAAAAAAAAAGAAAGCGTCTTCGATCCGGTGTATATGCCCTGCCCCAATTCCACCGCAAAAACCTATTGGTCCCCATTTATCCATATTGGGGGCACCGGCCTTCGCTGAAAAAGGGAGAGCCGCTGGTAGCCCTAACGAGTGCGAGTTGGAACCAAATCATCTCTTGGTTGAGGGACGTGAGCCTGCTTAAGAACTTATCGAGCCTTCCTTAAAATAAATTGGAAGTCATTCGCGCTGTGAGGGGTTGTTATAAGAATGCGGTTTCTGGCAAAATAGATCGTCCATCAAGAGCTTCCGCTTCTGTATCGTGCCACCGGACGTGATCTAGACGACTTAAATATTCGTGGCAACGAAAGTGGTTCCTGATGGTTGTCAGCCTAAAATCATCAGATGTAAAACTAAGCGTGAGAAACTCCAATCCACGCTTCGCAGCATCTGACAAGGATGATTCGATAATTGCAAGGAGCAGTTGGTCATTGTCAGCAGGAACTGCCAAAGGTGAGAGTGTCGCTTGCGCTATGGTAGAACCGACAGGGCCGAATCGGAATGGAGACTCGGAACCATATCCGCGAACGACGATTTGTTTAAAAGTGCGTTGATCCCAAAGGGCGGCACAGGCAATAACCTTGTTTCCATCCCACACCACTCGAAAGTCGGCTGGCGATAAGCCAAACCGTTTCAGCGAACGAAATTCCTCTTCGGTCCAATGCAAAGCAAGTTGGTGTTTCTTTGCATAGAAATTCAGACATGCAGCCATGTCAGGAATATGTTCTTGTGCCCCAGAGATGCAATTTAATCCTTCGGATTTCAATTGTTTCTGTGCACGTGTTGAAAACAAATCCTCTTTCCTAGGCACCTGAATAAACAAAGTCACAAAATGAGCCATAACCTCAAATAAAGGCATTCCAGGCAAATGACGTTCGGCAATTCGAATGGCACGATGATTATCCGCAGCAAAATTACAGAAATAATAAAACGGTGGTTCCGAACAATGAAGTTCTGCGTGAAGGAGTTTAAAACTACGCCGTATGATATCGAAACGGCCTTTGTGACTTGCATCCAGACGGGCGTTGGTAAAGTAACCGACCCGGCGGATTTCGCCGTTGAGATATCGATTGTGAATGGAACACCGATTCAGGCCAACCAGCCGATTTTTTTCGAATGCAAGAACTGTTTTGTCTTCTGCACTTGCGATTTTTGGATGGTGAAAATAGTGAGGCTCATGTTCAAGCGAGAGGGCGACCTCCCCACGCATCTCATTTTCGCGCAAGAGGCGCCTTATCTCTGGATCATCCTTGTCGGTTGCCAGTGCAAAGCGAATCTGAGGGGTTGCAGGCGCAGCCAATAGACTACCCATGACGTTCTCTGTCATGCTGCGGTTTCAATGGGTTCCCTCAGTAAATTCAAAATGTGAGGCTGATCACGATACATTTGAGTCACAATATTTTTGTAAATTTGTGATTTTTCTGATCGGGCTTTCATATTTTCCGCATAAGTTTCGAGGGAACATTTGACAGGGTAAGAGGGTGCTCCCCAGTGGACACGAAGCGATCCTTCAATCAGCAGAGGAAGACCCATACGCCAGTAAATTTTATGTTTGCGCGGAGTGATCTCTGCCCAAAATTCCGTAATATTGTGGTGAATTCCATAACGCCAAGCTTCCATCCAAAGACACCAGAAGCTGTTTTGAGAACGGTCTCGATATTCCGGTCGCAATGCGATCAATGCGAGATCCGCGACGTCCTTTCGCCCATGCAAACCAAGTTCAGGCCAAACTTTAAGACAAGGAAGACCTTCATCGCTGTTTCCCGTAACCAGCTGAAGAGCGCCCGCCAAGCAACCACCTACTTTGAATACAAAATATTTTGAGGAATCAGGATAAGCGCGTAATTCATCTCCAGATTGCCAAGATTGTTCTGTCACAATTTCTTCAAAGAAGCGGATGACATGCCCTACTTCTTCACGGTCTGTGGCTTGAGTCAAAAGTGAAACCTGCACATTGCCATGTTCAAAAACTATTTTTTTATTTCTTTTGAGATCGCTTTCATTTTCAGAAAAATTTTTCTCCTCAATGAGAGGAGTTGGGAAAACAATGGATGGTTCAGGAAGTGCTTCTTGAACGTGAGGATGGTAAGAATTCACCACCCAAACGTACAAATCCAATGAAGCGATTTCGTTAACAGATGGAAACGAAATGGTGAATAATGTGTGACGCCACAAAGAATGTGTCTGTGGCAGTGAGCAAGCGCAGTGCGGCCCATTTTTCGGCTCAAAACTTCCAAA
Organism: Verrucomicrobiota bacterium; assembly: GCA_013288215.1. Lineage (GTDB taxonomy): Bacteria > Verrucomicrobiota > Verrucomicrobiia > JABWAM01 > JABWAM01 > JABDCI01. The sequence goes on from JABDCI010000072.1 coordinate 3,684, forward strand.
AAACTATCGATTGAGAGTCACCGCTCTGTGTGCTTAATGAAAACCAACATTCTTCTGACTGAACACGGCTTTGCCCCTGTTTATGATGAAGAGCCCCCGCTCGCGCGCTGGTAGCCCTTACGGTTACGAGATCGAACCAAATCATCTCTTGGTTGAGGGAAATGAGCTTGCTTAGGGAGAAACAGCTAGTATCGAATGTTTAGTTTCTACTCTCCATCAGACTTCTTCTCTGCCAGCGCAG
>JABDCI010000073.1 GCA_013288215.1 Verrucomicrobiota bacterium
AAAGCGTCATGCCCAGCGAATAAATATCTGCGCGTCCGTCGATATCTTTCAGGCCGCGGATCTGTTCGGGGGAAATGTAATAGGGCGTGCCCATTGTGGTGCCTGAGGACGTCAGGCTGAGGTCGTATTCGTTCGGTTTCCATTTTGCGAGGCCGAGATCGCCAATCTTTACGTTGCGTTGATATGTCACCATGATGTTTTCAGGCTTCACATCTCGATGCACAACGCCTTGGCGATGGGCGAATCCAAGACCTTCGGAGGTCTGCTGAATAATGTATAATGCATCGCGCTCCTCGAAACGCGACTGGTCCTTCATGATCTGTCCCAAATTTTTGCCATCGACATATTCCATGACGAAGAAATAGAGGTTATCCGAAACACCTGCGTCATAAATCTGAATGACATTGGGATGATTTAGATGAGCGGCAGCCCGCGCTTCTCGGAGGAAACGATCCACATATTCTTGATCGGCGCACAGTTCTGGAGGGAGCACCTTAATGGCAACCAACCTATCGAGGGTGGTCTGCCGCGCGAGATAAACCACACCCATGCCGCCTTTGCCGATGCGCTGCTTGAGTTCGTAATCCCCGAGACGAAATCCAGTGAGAAGGTCATCCATGGTGATCAGAGGCCTTTCGGTGCTTCCAATGTTGATAGCCCAGCCAGCCGACCGCGATAAAAGGAAGAACGGCGGCAAGAAGGGTGATGAACGCCCCGAGCGACCATTCTCCAAAAAAATGCTCGTAGAGCATGACAACTGCAAGGAAAGGAAGAGCTCCAAATGCAATGTGGCGCCAAACCGTGGGCCAATCAAAAAGACGATCTTTCATGGAATTGGCGTCAAAAAAGGAGGCACAATGGAACATTTCAATCTTATCTTATCGGCATGGATTGGGAAACCTAAAATCGAGACATCCTTTTATTTTAATACCTCGTGGGACATCCACTGTCCCACGCGAGGGGCGATCTTGAGCAGGCGGGCAAGTGCTTGGGTGCAATGTGGTTTATTAATGACAAAGCCCATGCAGCGGTTAGTCATCGAAGGATTGGGAAATTTTGTCGCGATCGGCTGAGAGGTTGCCCATTGTTGAGCTAGTTCATGGCCGGATTCGACCGCGAGGGAAATACCTTCTCCGGTGAAAGGTTCGACCCACCCTTGAGCATCGCCCAGGAGGAATACATTGGAAAAAGATGGGGCTGCGCGTCTTCCCTGACCGATGGGTGATCGCGTTACGGGTTTCCCCGGCAAATATTCGGCAGCCCGTAGCCTGTCAACGAATCGAGATTTTTGTTCCATTAAACGAGCGTTCAATGTGACTTCATCTTCTCGGCCTTTCAGGGAAATAATATCGAGATGTGCCATGCCAGTGCCATCCACAGAGAGTCCGCAATAGCCGTTCTGAAAAATAAAAAAGTGAACGCCCTCGCGATCGAAATCATGACGGGTCAGTCGATATTGAAGGCAGAAGGAACGTCTCGCACCTTTTGCACGAAGCGCAAGTTGACGGGCCACAAACGAATTGCGTCCATCGGCCCCTATCAGCAATTTGCCATGAAGTGGGGTTTCTTGGGAATTTTGTGCCAGCACGGTCCAATGTTCGTCGGATGATCGGCCGATTGAACGTGCGATGGTCTGTTCCCATCCTTCCGCCCCGGCCGTCACGGCTGCACGCCAGAGTAGGGCATCCAGCTCACAGCGATCGACGACTCGGGTTGTCTCCTTTGGAAATGGGATCTGAAGACGATCGCCCGAATCCAATTCCACGTCGAGGAACGTCAGGTATTGATGCGGAATGCGGCGAACCTGCTCGCCGAGACCGGCGCGGTCGAGGGCACGGAGGCAACGGGGGCTGAGGACGCCACCGCAGACTTTTGTGGACGGCACTGCATTTTTTTCAAGCATCAGCACGCATTTGCCATGGGATGCCGCGGTATATGCGAAAACTGTTCCCGCTGGCCCCCCGCCGATCACGATGGCATCGTATGTTTTCACGCTAAGGAATATTTTCCAAATATGATCGAGGAATTCACTCCGCCAAAACCAAAGGCATTACTCAATACATTCTGCAGGGGAGAAGATCTTCCTTGCAGGGGGGTGCAATCCAAGTCGCAAAGAGGATCAGGCTCGTGCAAGTGGAGTGTGGGAGGAATGCGCTGGTTTTCAATGGCAAGTGTGCAGAGGACCGCCTCAATCGCGGACGTTGCCCCGAGTGAGTGTGCATAATAACCTTTTGTCCCGCTGATGGGAATTCTGGAGGCCTGGTTGCCGAATACTTTCTTGATCGCGGTGGTTTCATTCCTGTCGTTCATGGTTGTGGAGCTAGCGTGAGCATTAATATAATCGATCTGCTCCGGCTTGAGTCCCGCGTCGGTGAGCGCGTCTTTCATGCAGCGAGCGGCGCATTCACCGCTTTCGAGCGAGCTTGTCATGTGGAACGCATCGCTGTTGAGACTGTAGCCTTTGATCTCGCCGTAAATCCGCGCGCCTCGCAAACGCGCGTGCTCTTCGGTTTCCAGAACGAGCATTCCAGCGCCTTCGCCCATGACAAAGCCAGAACGCGTGGCGCTGAACGGCGCGCAGGAACGTTCTGGATCGTCGATGTCGCTCATGGTGTGGATCACGTCGAATGCTGCGAAAGTAAGGGGTGACAGGGGGGCTTCCGCAGCACCAACGAGCATCACATCGGCATAACCGTCGCGGATAAAGCGGTACCCTTCGCCGATTGCGATATTGCCGGATGCACAGCTATTGGACACTGTGGAGCAGGGGCCCATGAGTCCAAATTCGATGGAAATATTGCTCGAACTGGACCCCCCGAAGACGAGCAATGCAAGCATGGGATTGATCGCACGGATTCCTTTGTGAAGAAATCGTGTGTGCTGCTCCTCGGCTTCGGAAATGCCGCCCAGAGCGGAGCCCATGCTGGTTCCCCAGCGTTCGTTGCGGTTGCCCGGTTTCCAAGGGAGCTTCGAATCCCGAACCGCCATTTTGGCGCACGCCATTGCCATTTGCGCGTAGCGATCCAAGCGCTTCATGCGTTTGGCGTCGAAAAATTGCAGCGGATCGAAGTCGTGAATTTCTCCCGCGGTCTTCGCGTCAAAAGGTGAGGGGTCAAAACGCGTAATGCGTCGGATTCCCGTTTTTTCTTTGAGAATTCCGTTCCAGAAGTTTTCGAGCCCTATGCCGATGCAGGAGATCACGCTGAGACCTGTAATGACGACACGCCGGGCAGATGGACGGGAAGAAGGCATTGCGATAAAAACTTAGGATAGCGGAGAGATTTTCCTCGGCAAGCTTCGGATGATGCCTCTCAGAGTCGTTGCGCGGATCGCCGACGGTTTTCTTGATTTTCGAGGCATGAAGATTCAATTCAAAGCGCTTTCGGCAATCGTGGTTGGCGTTGGGAAATGATGGGAATCAATGGATCTTCATTGTCGTGCTTGCGGTGTCGCGGAAATATGCCGCAAAATGTTTCAACGTCCGCGTGGCGACGTAATCGATAAAATTATTTCCGATAACGTGACACGCAAAAAAACGGCCCCAGCGTGCGATGACGGGATCCATCTCGTGTGTGATCGTCACTTTGGTCGCGCGGCCACCCTCGGACGATTCAAGAAACCATGTCACCCGCATTCCTTTGGTAAATTTTTTCAGATGTTCGAAGTGAAGTTTGAGGTTGTGCGCGTCGGCTTGGTAACTGGAAATCCAATCGATGGGAATGAATCCACGATAACACGCCATTTGGACAATTTG
>JABDCI010000074.1:0-2561 GCA_013288215.1 Verrucomicrobiota bacterium
CCATCGAATGGGGGAATTTTTAAATACGACAGCCACGGAATCGCGGATGAGCTGTGCCGCGGCCATCGTCCTTTTGATGGGGGCACCGCCCTTGGAAAAAGTGAGCAGGTGATACGTGAGTTCCTTCGCGCGAACCGATGCTTTTTCGATGGCTGCAAGCCGTTTGGCCATTTTATCGTCGGGATGAACGGTTTTTTTTGCGAGCGAGAGATTCCCCATGATGACGGCGAGCATATTATTGAAATCGTGGGCGATGCCTCCTGCCAGAATCGCCACAGATTCCAGCTTGCGCGCCTTGATCAACTCTTCGTTCGCGCGCGAAAGTTCTTGGGTGCGCCGTTTAATCACCTCCTCAAGGTTCTGGTTGTAGCTGCTGATCTCATTGTAAAGGATCGAGTTTTCGAGGGCATACGCGGTGCTCATGAGAATGATGGACAGCATGTTGAGCGAAACGTCATTTGTCTCGTTCTGCCCCAAGATGCCAATGAACATGCCCATGACGCGGCCGCGTGTGGCCAGCACGTGCAGAATGAGAGGCTTCTCCTTTTTCTTGCGGATGATAACCGCGTGATTTTGTCGCAGTGCCCACGCGAACGTTCCTTCTTCGATTTCGTGATGAATCCATCTTTGCATGCGAGAAAATTCGGAAGCTGGTTCGCAGTCGGTCAAATCGAAACGAAAATCTGCGTCATTGACCATCGCAAAGCCGGTCGCCTGAAAATTCATCAATCGTTGGATGTAGGAACGGGCGATATTCAACACCTTCGCGGTATCGCGGCAGTCCTTGATGTTGCTCTGGAAATCACCCAATGACGAAAGCAGCGTGAGCGATTCAATATGCGAACGGTACGCCTCCTCGAGATAATGAACGCGCCCTTCCATCTCCTTCAGCCGGGATTGAAGATCCTCAGATGGGTCCATGACATTCCTTATTTGCCCGTGTGTCTCAGGAACGCTCCGATCGCGTCGCCAAATTGGCGATCCACCTCATTTAAAGTGGGCGCAAGGACGCTGGGAGAAAGGCCAAGCCGATCCCAAGCCTCGGAAGAGAGGGGAGGGACGAGGCGCTCGCCGCTCGTCCCGAGCTGCATCGCGTTGGCGATCAAATCGGCCACATGAATCACGCACGATTCCACAGGGAAGCGCGTCGATTGCATCGGTTGATGATGATAGGTCACCGATTCGATCAGTGTCGTGGGAAGTTTCCAATATTCCAGCAGGACCCCCCCCGACCTCCGCATGGTCGAATCCGAGGATCTCTTTTTCGACTTTGTAGAGAAGTTCTCCCGAACCCTTGCAGCGGACGAGAGCCTCGCGAGCCTCTTCGGAGAGCTTGAGATAAATGATCAGTCGCCCGATGTCGTGCAGAACGCCGGCGACGAAATAACGTTCCACATTGGCTTCCCGACGGTAGGTGGCGAGGATGCGGGCCGCGATTCCGCACGCGATGCTATGACGCCAAAACGAGTCCATATTGACGAGATCGTCGGCAATGCCCTCAAAAAGCTCCACGACGGAGGTGCCGAGCGCGAGGTCACGAAGCTGCTGGATACCGATGACGATCACGGCCTGTGAAATCGTATCGATCGTTGATGGAAAATTGTAGAGAGCGCTATTGGCGATTCGCAACAAGCGCGCCGTAAGACCTGAATCCTTGCTGATCACGTCGCCGATCGAGTTGGTCGAGCTGTTCGGGTCATTGATCGTATTCGTGATTTCCTCGTAAATCAGCGGCAGGGACGGAACCGTCCCCGAGTCGTTGATGAGGCTTTTGGGAGTGACGGTCATCGCAATGTGCTGAGTAGGCGTGCTTTCCGCAGCGTACAGAGAGTGATCAGTTCGGCAATAGCGGCATGATGCATGTTGGCATGATGGAAGAGTTCTTTGGTCTTCGCTTCGGCTTCCGCAAGAATGGCAGGATCGAGCTGGGCGGCGGCTTGCGTGGCAACGTCTTCTTTGTTGACGCCCTGAACCTCCACTTCTGTGATGCCCCAAGCCTTGAGCAGTCCCAGATGTTTCTCATTGATGGTGAGGCCTGATGGCATGAGAAGCTGGCCGTTCATGTTTTTGACTTCAGAGGCAAGGACCATTCCGACTTGGAGGTCGCCGACATTGATGCTTCCCATGGAACTGGTTTAACTCAAATTATTCTTAAAGGAAACAAAAACGAATCCATAACGTGGCTCATTGTTTTAAGAGCTAAGCATCCAATTCCTCCGACGATCTGTCAAAAACGCAGGAGGATGTCAGAGATAACCCCACGTCCGCAGCTTGTCACCCTCTTCATGCCAGCGTGTCCCAATATCCGTCCTATAAAACATGTTCGGGATCATAATATTTTGTATCCGCGAGTAAGCGACGCGACGAGCTTCCTCGACGGTGGTTCCCGAGGCAGTGACCACGATCACACAGCCGGAGACGCCCGCAATTCTCCATGTGCCTTCCACGCATTTGACATCCTCGATATGAATGCCTTCCACATTGCCTGGTTTTTTAAAACCGATTGCAAGATCTCGGTAGAGTTCGACGTCTTCATTCTCTTTCTTGGCGAAATGAGACGG
>JABDCI010000074.1:2571-3734 GCA_013288215.1 Verrucomicrobiota bacterium
ACCAGAACCCGGACTCCCACTTGAAATCCGCGTTTGGTTTTAATTTCGAAGTTTTCTTGCCGGGCAAGGCGGTCCAGCCATTCGCCCGCGGGCATCGTAATGCCCTCGAGCTGGATCTGGATCGTCGGATAACCGAAGCGCGAAGTGAATTCCAGAGGGTAGACGCCCCGGCCGTTGACGATGCAGTTAAGATCGATATATCCGACATAACCGGATTCGCGCAAAGGGTCTTCCATTTTTGCCAGCGTGAGATCAAAGAGAGGGCTGGAAGCAACCCAGAACATGAGGGTTCCCATCTCGCCCGTGAACGGTCCAATGTTGCCCGGAAAAATGCGTTTGTGCTCGAAATTTACATTAATCGGCCGGAGAAACCCATTCCCGTTAAAATAGGCACCTACAGCCATTTCAACACCGGAGACGAATTTCTGGATCTGGAATGTGGGGGCTTTTTTCTTCCACACATTTTTGTTCTGTTGCAGCAGTTCGAGTAAATCGCGTCCGTCTTCCTCCTGTCCGATGAAGAGGAGTCCTTTGCCGCCGGATGGAGTGTTTCCGCTGGGTTTGAAGACATAGCGGTCCGGATTCTTTTGGATCAATTCAATCGCCTCGTCGTAATCGGAAAAGTGCCAGTTGGGCAGGACGTTGATTCCACGTTTCTTCAGCTCGCTCTGGCCAAATTCACGGTCGATCTCCAACCTATCTGTATATTCGCTGCCACCGATCACGGCTTTCCCTTTTTTGCGCAGCTTCTCTGCCATTTCCCCGAATTCCACGTCGTCAAAGATGATAACGTCTGCCCAATCGATGTGCGGCTCCCATGCGTCGACCCGGTCGATAAAGCCGCGGTAAACGTCGGCATCGGATTTCGCCTTAATGAAAGCCTTTACCTCATGACCTTCCTTTGCAAGATGCCAGGCGAGATCACCGCTCAGGCTCTCCAGAGAAACAAAAAGGAATTTTTTCATTTGGTCTACTTCCGGTTGAGTCCGACCCTCTGGAACTACTCCAATCCAGCAGAACATGCGAGATTGAAGATTTCACGACAGGTTCTACCCATGGGGAAATCAGATCGATGCCGCACCTCATCGGCATCGAAACCCATCTACTTGGAATCGCCGTCTATTTCAAAACAGGTTAAAAAGGGATTCTCGGGCTCACATCGG
>JABDCI010000075.1 GCA_013288215.1 Verrucomicrobiota bacterium
GAGGCACCCGCCGATATTGCTGACGATGAAGATGAAGAAAACCACATGATAGTGTGTGATGCGATATTTATTCATCCGGATGAATGGCCGAAGCAGCAGCATGGACGCGCCGGTGGTTCCGATGACGTTGGCGAGAACGCCGCCTAAAAGAAGGAAGATGACGTTGATCCATGGCGTGGCTTCGCCTTTAACGCGGATGTGAATGCCACCCGCGGCGATGAAGAGACTGCCGATCACGGCAATGAAGCTGATATATTCGTACGCTGCGCCGAGCGGCTGTTTTGCATCGTGAAGCACGAAAAGATACCAAACGAGGGGGATGCTCGCCAGGCCAGTCGCAATTTTCGGGTAGTGCCGTTCCCACCAGCTCGTGGCCAATATCGGCAGAATGGCGATGCTGACGAGAAGAAGCACGAAGGGAATAGCAAGCCAGAGCTGGATTGGGTGGGAGTGCATCAGCAACCTGGTTAAAATTTCTTCGACATTTGGACGAACGCTTCCTGTCCGCCATGATCCGTGCCCCGTTGTGCGTTGATGCCATATCCGTAACCCATCAACCATTGGGTGTCCCAAAACGCCTTGAAACTCATGCCTGTGCCGGTGCCTGCCCAGCCATGCGCCGTGTGGTCAGAAATGTCCGATCGGTGTGTTACTGCACCATCGCCGTAGAAATGGAACGCAAGCTCATGCTCTTTTTGAATGGGAATGACGTAATCGAGGTTCAGCAGTCCGTAGTCGTCCGCGAAGATCTCACGGACATAAAAACCGTGGAGTGTTCGCACCCCAGGCATTCCCGTCAGACTGCTCCCGAGGCGGAACGTGGAGAGCCGATCCAATTTGTTTCCGAGGCCGCCGCTGAGCGTCGAGACGAGCTTTTGATCGCCGATAGAAGAAAAGACATAAGTGCTGTCGCATTGAATTTTCTGATAATCGGAAGGCGAATACCAAAGTCCGGGAGGCCCCCATTGGCGCCAGTCTTCGCGGAAGGTGGCCTCGAAGCCGAGGTTGATGTCCCATCCGCCCGGATGGTAGTTGGATTCCAGAATCTTTCCGGAACCGGCGTTGAGTTTCAATGAATGGAACGCGCCACTCGGAGCGAGAATGAAGTTGGAGGAGGTGTCGTCGTCATGCGTGTAGCTCGTATAGCCGCCTTCGTATGTCGCTCGAACCTGGGCGATTTCAATGTAATTGAGAATAAGGTGCTGCTGAAGGAAGAGACGTCCGGAGACCTGATCCATATCCATGCGGTTGCCGATTTGAATTTGTCCGCGTTCATATTCCTCAAAACGGCCGAAGGTTTGGTAATTGAGTCCGGCGCCGACATCCGTGTTTTCCGTGAGGAGTCCGCGAAATGTCAGTTCTGCATCACCGTTCACGCCAGCAAACACCAGTTTGAAATCGGTGTTGGACCATGGAAATGCTTTGCGGTTCCATAAAAAATATCCGTAGCCATTCGCATATCCTCGGCCATTGTCCAGAGGAATAGATCCACCGAGATTCACCGATTTATCGTCATTCAAATTTGTTACGGAGGAACTCGCAGGGTCATTGAGCTTTGATGCAGAAGGATTTTCAGCGATGACATTCAAGGCTGTGAATATTCCAAGCAGGCCAGCGATAACGGATACGGCAGTCTCTTCATCGCCGCGGGTGGCATTCACATCCGCGTTAAAGGCGAAGCCACGCCAGCGATAACGGATACGGCACGGCAACTCATAAAGTGCGTACGGTAAACCAAGCGGCTGGAAAAACGCAACCTCGGAGGAGTTTTGCGACGGAATCGAAAAAAAGTTTTTCTTGCTTGATTACAGAAAGTAAACCATCAAAAGTAAACAATCTATTTTGAACCTTTCCGCTGGGATATGAACACCATTCTTCTCCTCACTCTTGTTCTGCTTCTTGCTCTTGCAGTGATCCTGCTGCAGCACGTGGTCATCCACAAGCTGCGTCAGAAACTGGTGCGGCATCATTTCGAGAACTGGCTCGAAGACGTGGAAAAACAGACGACCTACCGTTCCGGTGGCATAAGGTTCAATCCCAATTGAAGTCAGGCGGATTGCCGGGATGATTTCGAACTCGGGGCCTTCATTGACCCCGGAACAAAATTTGGTACAGTAAGGAGCGCGTGAGCGAAGTCGAAAAAAATGAAGAAGACGCCCCGTTCGGAACGGAGACGATTCTGGTTGTGGAAGATTTGGATGCAGTCCGCCGCGTCGCCTGTGAAATGCTGGCACTTCAGGGCTATCAGATTCTTGAAGCCCGAAACGGTGTGGAAGCGCTCGAAGTCTATCATACACACGCTTCACGCATTGATTTGATTTTTACGGACATCATCATGCCTGAAATGGACGGTGGCGAGCTTGCGGAGGAAGTCTGGAAAATCAATCCCAAGATGAAGATTCTCTTTGGTTCCGGCTATCCCCGCAATCATCAGTTTGAAAAGATTATGAGTGGGCGCGTTGTGAAGTTCATCGCCAAGCCCTACAATCGACTCGCTCTTTCACGGAAAATCCGCGAAGTGATGGATGGAGGCAGCCGTATCATTGAGTGGTTGAAGGAAACGGGTGCCAAGAAACCCTGACAGTTCTGTTGTCCGAAAACGTGTCGAATGAATGCTCCCGTGGCACCGATGTTCGCCCGATACAAGGCAGATGCTTCGACGCGCGTGAAGGTTGGCGTCGGCATCATTCTGCACGACCCCCAAGGGAGGCTGCTCATGGAGAAACGCCGGGATTGCGGTCTTTGGGGATTTTGCGGAGGAAAAGTGGAGCCGGGCGAATCGGTGATGGAATCTGCCGTGCGGGAGGCAAGGGAAGAGACAGGATTTGAAATCCGCATCCTGCGCATGATCGGTGTCTACTCCGATCCCTCGGAGCGTGTCGTGCGATATCCGAATAACGGCGAGATGGTTCATCTCGTCGACGTGATTCTGGAAGCCGAAGTCACGAGCGGCACTTTGGTCGTAAGCGAAGAGAGCGAGGAACTCCGATTCTTCGCGCTTCACGAAATTCCTGCCGAGATATGTCCTCCGGCTCGCCAACCGCTGGAGGATTACCTCAACGGATTGAACGCAATGGTGCGTTAGCGCGGCCGAGTTTAAAGTTCAAGTTTGGCCAAGCGCGCCTTCAGGTGGCGCCGCACTCCTGTGGCTTGAGTCATCAGCTGCCCATGGAGCTTCGGATGGGTTATTCCTTCACTTCAATCCGCCGGCGTCCCAGGACGTGGAGAATCGCAGGACAAACACAGAGCGAAGTGATCAAACACATGCTCACGCCGATCGTCATCAACTTTCCAAGACTCGCGAGACTTGGCTCTGAAGCAAAAGCAAGACTGCCAAATCCACAGATCGTAGCGAGCGCGGAAAGAAGGATGGCCTTGCCTGTGCTTGTCGAAAAAAGAGCGGCAGACCGATTTTCACGATAGCGATCCACCGCATAGACGCCAAATGCGACACCGATGCCGATCACAAGGGGCAGTGTGATGATGTTTGCCGGATTGAAC
>JABDCI010000076.1 GCA_013288215.1 Verrucomicrobiota bacterium
GGAGCGGTATCGGTTCTTTAGCTATGGTGACGCGATGCTCATTTTGTAGGGCAGTCACCTTTTTCATTCAGGCATGGCCTTGTATACGCAGAAAAATGCATTATTTATTATTTTGTGAAACGGCTTTTTATCTTCACCTCGATTGCCTGCTTTTTTTTGGAGACGCTTCATGCCGCACCTTCCCCGGATGTCTCTTTGCGCTCTTTGAGTGATCAATTTGTCAAGGCTGCCGAAAAAATCAAAATGTCGGTTGTGAGCGTCAGCACCACGCGTGAGGTGATCATGATTGACCCCCTCGATTATTTGTTTGGATCGCGGGGCAACAGGCCGGCAGAGCGCCAGGAGGTTCCACGCGGCACCGGTTCGGGCATCCTTTTGGAAGACGGCTATGTGCTCACGAACAATCACGTGATTGAGGGTGCGGATACCATTTACATCAAATTCGCCGATGGCCGCAAGGCGAAGGCTAAAGTGGTTGGGACAGATCCTCCTACCGACGTGGCTATTGTCAAAGTGACAGGGATCGACCGCCTCACCCCTGCGCAACTTGGCGATTCGGATGCCATGAGAGTGGGGGACTGGGTGCTGGCAGTTGGAAATCCTTTTGGATTGGAACAGACCGTGACTGCCGGAATCATTAGTGCTAAAGGACGTCCCGATATTAACCCGCAAGGGATTGGCGAATTGCTCCAGACGGATGCGGCGATCAATCCCGGGAATAGCGGAGGACCGCTCGTCGACGTGGACGGAAAGGTGATCGGCATCAACTCGGCCATTCTCAGCGGCACGGGAGGATACCAGGGAATAGGGTTTGCCATTCCCATCAATCTCGCGCGCGACATCATGCAAAGCCTGATCAAGGATGGAAAGGTCACGCGGGGTTATCTTGGCGTGCATGTGCAGGAACTCACCCCTGATCTCGCTGATCTGCTCGGAGTGAAGGATGTCGCTGGCGTGATCGTGGCCTTTGTTGAAGCGAATTCACCCGTTGAAAAAGCAGGCCTGCAAGCCAAAGACATCATTATCCGTTACAATGGCAAGCCCGTCGAAAGCGCGCGTCATTTTGCGATGCTGATCAAGACCGCGCACGTCGGACAGAACGTGGAGTTGGTGGTGCTTCGCGAAGGGGTGGAAAAGACACTTCAGACGCAGATCGCCGGGTTGAGCGCGAAAATTGGAGTGTCGGAAAAATTGGGCATTCAGGTCGCCGATCTCGACGCTGCGATGACTCAGCGTTACGACCACCCACGAGGAATTACCGGTGTGGTCATTACCCAAGTAGATCCCAATGGAAGGGCTGCGGCTGTTGGGTTGCAGGAGGGCGATGTGATCGTGGACATCAACAAGCAGAATACTCCCAATTTGAAGGTTTACAGTGAACTTCTTGATAAATTAGGCGGAGGTGAAAAACTTTTGCTGCACATCATGCGGGGCGAGCAACACGGATATCTGGTTGTTCCACTGAAATAGTCCCTGCTCCCATCATCGCTGAGCAGGTTATTCGCCGATGATTTTTACTAAAGCGCGTTTTTTTCGCCGGCCGTCGAATTCACCATAAAAAATCTGCTCCCATGGGCCAAGATCGAGTTTGCCCTTTGTGATGGCCACGACGACTTCGCGGCCCATGATCTGGCGTTTCATGTGCGCGTCGGCATTGTCTTCACCTGTTCGATTGTGACGATATGCTGAAGTGGGTTCGTGGGGAGCAAGTTTTTCCAGCCAGTCATCATAGTCTTGGATCAATCCGTCCTCCGCGTCATTGATGTAAACGCTCGCGGTGATATGCATCGCATTCACGAGGCAAAGGCCTTCCTGCACGTTGCTTTTCGCCACCAAATCCTCAACCTGACGCGTGATGTTGAGGTAGTCGCGGCGGTGAGGTGTCTGAAACCAGAGGTGTTCTGTCAGAGACTTCATTACCACGCGTCGGCGAACTGGGAGACGATTTTACGGCCCAAATCTTCCGCAGCCAGAGGCACCCCCTGGCGTTTGTCGCTCTGCAAATCGCTCCCAATGAAAAGGGTCGTGGTGCCTGCGGCATTCCCATGATAGTAGGGGGTCTTTTCGCCCCGGCGTGACATCGTGTAAGTGACTCCGATGTTCATGGTCGCTTCCGTGGGGGTGATTTCATTCGAGCGGGAATAGAGGACTGGGCTCATCTCGAATTTGGTGATTCGGCCCCGAAGAATGACATCGGCCGTTTCAGGGGTGGTGACTTGCACGGTGCCATCGTTCTGAATCGCTCGAACGATGGTTGTGCTGACAAGATTTTCAAGGCCGGGTTCATCCACATCGCTTTTCAGGTTTTCCACGAAGATCGTCTTGAATCCGGGATCATGCACGGCTCCGAGTTTGTAGGATGCACAGCCCGTCAGAGAAAGCACCAGCACGACAAGAATCTTGAAAATGGGTCTCATAAATTCGGATTGTTCGGTGGATTAGGCGTTTCGCCAGTTGCCGGCTCCTGTTTTTCTTCGGGAGCCTTTTGGAGCGTGGGCGCCATTGGACTAGAAGCCGGCTTTTCTTCGCGCAGAGGCTCTTCATTCTGCAGACGTTTGATTTCGGCGACCCGGGCTGCGGCGTGCTTTGCCAGTTCGCTGTGTGGATATTTTTGAATCACGCTATTGTAATAGATCAGGGCCGCTTCGTAATTTTTCTGCCGATCGTAATATTCAGCCACGGTCATCACCCCACGGGATTGTTCGTCCCTCATTTTTCGAATATCGTCTTTTGCCTGCTCGATCTTTTCGCTTTTTGGATATTTGGTGATGTAATCCTCAAATGCCGTGATCGCTCGATTGGTGGCCGTTTGATCGTAATCAGCATCTCTTGAAGCAAGCATGTTGGCGTAACCGATCTGGAATTGAGCGTCGTCCGCCAGATCGCTCTTGGGATATTTTCGAATGAGGGTTTCGTAGGCTTTTACGGCATCCGTCCATTGATGCTGTTTTTCCCGGGCGAAACCGATCTTCAACTGGGCCATGGGAGCAACGTAACAATAGGGTCCATTCTTGATCACTTGTTCGAACATTTCGACGGTCTTATCCATGGATGGCATGGTTGGGATTTTCCATACTTTCTGGCGTTCGCCAGCGAGAAAGAGGCACGCGATATCGTACTGATATTTCAGGATTTCATCGAAATGCTCGGTGTCCGGATAACGATCCAGACATCTTTGGAATTCTTTAAAGGAAGACTGAAAATCATATAATTTATAGAGGATGACCGCATATCGAAATTGAGATTCGGGAGCATTTGGCGAAAGCGGCCATGCTTTGACCAGCGCACGATAGGAAACCTTGGCTTCCTCGAATTTGCCCTCCTTTTCATAGGCCGCGCCTTTATCGAGCTGTGCTTTGGAAGTTTCTTCGACGCGGTCATGTCCTTCAACCTCCCAGCCTTCTCCGGGACGATAGATGATGGGGGCCGGAGAGCGCGTGGCAAACAGGCATAAAACGGAGATAAAT
>JABDCI010000077.1 GCA_013288215.1 Verrucomicrobiota bacterium
ACGGCAAATGACTCCACCCAATTTTTGATTCAAGCGCACGTCGGCAATCATTCGCTCTTCGTCTCCGGAATATTCCCCGAGCATATTCGTTACCGCGCGCAATTTCGCGGGGCGCCGGAAATGGAATATTACGAGTCGCTCGGACGCAGCAACTATCGCGCAGCCGGTGGGCATCAGATTGCACAACGGTACGAACTCGCTCCCATCTTTACATTCCTGGCCGAAGAATTTCACACGATTCGTCTTGCATTGAACGATATGTCCGAGCGCCTGATCAACCTTCACGATCCGGCCCATAACCTCGACATTTTTAAGAAGCCCTGAAAGGTTGCAGGCTTCTCCCTCTTGTGGAAGGCAAAGGGTTGTGTCACACTCCGGCCGATGGCCTCTCAATCGCGCACCGTGTTGATCACTGGCGTCACTCGCGGCCTCGGCCGAGCCATGGCTGAGGAGTTCGTGAAACAGGGCCATACCGTGGTGGGCTGCGCGCGGTCGCGCGCGGAAATCGAAAAGCTGCGAAAGCGTTTCGACAAGAAACACGATTTCGAAGTCGTCGATCTGCGCATCGAGGCGCAGGTGGAAAGCTGGGCCAAGCGCATCCTCGCTTCGTTCAACCCTCCTGATCTTCTCCTGAACAATGCGGGCATTATCAACTCGAAAGCGCCGCTCTGGAACATCTCAAGCGAGGAGTTTTCCCAGCTCATTGATGTGAATATCAAGGGTGTGACGTACGTCATTCGGAATTTCGTCCCGGCCATGGTGGCCAGAAAACATGGAGTGATCGTCAATTTCAGTTCGGGTTGGGGGCGGTCGGCTTCCCCCCAATTCGCGCCCTATTGTGCCACAAAGTGGGCGATTGAAGGACTTACCTCCGCTTTGGCGCAGGAGCTGCCGGAAGGGATGGCCGCGGTGCCCCTCAACCCAGGAGTAATTAATACCGACATGCTTCGCTCGTCATGGGAAGAAGGCGCCGCCTCTTATCCCCCACCGGACCAGTGGGCTCGCAAGGCCGTTCCTTTCTTATTGGCACTCGGACCGAAAGACAATGGAAAGCAGCTCTCCGTTCCCGAGTAAATCCCCGCGGGTGGCAATCGTCGGCTCGGGAGCCATCGGAGGCTATTACGGCGCCAAACTCGCCCGAGCGGATATGGATGTGAATTTTCTCTTTCGATCTGATCTGAACCATGTGCGCCGGCATGGAATTCGCATCCTGAGCCACGACGGAAATTTTGATCTGCCGCGGGTCCAGGCTTTTGGTTGTGCGGAGGAAATCGGCCCATGCGACTGGGTCCTCATTGCCCTGAAAGCCACGGCGAACATGGATCTTCTGAAAATCATTCCCTCGCTGCTAAAACCCGGAACGATTCTTCTCACCCTTCAAAACGGGCTGGGTAACGCGGAGTTTCTCGCGGAACATTTTGGCGCCGAACGCGTGATGGGCGGCCTTTGTTTTGTCTGTCTCAACCGCGTGGCTCCCGGCACATTTCAAAATTTCGCGCATGGCGCCGTGGTGCTCGGTGAATTTCAACGATCGGCCTCGGAGAAGCTCCGGCAATTCGGGCAGCAATGGAGTGCCGGTGGCATTCATTGCAAGATTGTGGATGACCTTGAAGAGGCGCGATGGCGCAAACTCGTCTGGAACATCCCCTTCAACGGCCTCTCGATCACGGAGGGAGGCGTCGATGTGGCGCAGATTCTCTCCGATGCACCCCTTCTTCAGCGCGTCCGTGATCTCATGAACGAAACCATTTTAGCAGCGAATTGCTTGGGGCATGCGATTCCCTCAGAATTCGCGCAGAAGCAAATCGACAACACGCGCAGCATGGGTTCCTACAAGCCTTCGAGCCTCATCGATTTCGAACGCGGAAAGCCAGTGGAAGTCGAAGCCATCTGGGGAGAACCGTTGCGGCGGGGAACGCAGGCGGGCGCGCATATGCCGGCCCTAGATCGTCTTTATTCGGAATTAAAGGAATGGACGAAAAGCGCCCGCGAAATCATCGCGTCTTCGTAGATCTTCTCGATCGTTGTCAGTCCTTCCTCAGCCTGCTAGATTCATTCCCATGACGGCTGCACCCCTTGGACCCGGCGGGACTCTCGTATTGCCTCCCGATTCGAACTCTGCCGCCGCGATCTTTGCAGGGCACCCTTCATTCTGGGCGGGAATGTCCCTTTATTTCAAATCTGGCCTGATTCTTGCAATAGGGCTCGGTCTCCTCTTTTTTGCCTATCTGGACCATGGCGCCAAATTTCCACTGGAAATCGACAAGGGGCTCATGGCCATCGGCGGGACGATCTGGATCGCAGGCCTTGTTTGGTTCGCAGGCAGCCTGGTGAAAATTTCCTCCCTGCGCTATCGGATTACTCAGAGGCTCATCGAACGGGAACAGGGCGTGTTTCGGCGCCAAACAGATTCGCTTGATCTCGCCCGCGTGAAGGACGTCCAGCTTCAGCAAAGCTTCCTGGAACGCATGCTTGGATTGGGCACCATCGTCCTTTTTTCCACAGACACCACCGATCCTGTCCTCACACTCTCCGCACTGCCCCAAGCGCGTTTCATTTATGAGGCGCTTCGAGACGCCGTGATTCAGATCGACCGGTCGCGGGGAATTGTGTCGCTGAGCTAACTTTCATTTTCGACCTCTTAATGGACAGGAACGATTCCTCCGCCCGTTAAAGCCACATCCCAAAGTTTATTGGAGCGACGCCCAACACAAAAGATTTTCTCGACATCAAAGGCTTGGCCTTTGAAACGGCCCTTGAACTTTGAATTTGCATATCAACGGCCTCGGCTTGTGTTGGAGGACGCAATGTTCTTTATTTTGATTCAAACGAGACTCCCTGCATGCCGCTCCTATTCATTCTCATCCTTCTCCCCTTCATGCTGGTGGTGTGGGCGGTTCATTTTGTCATCCGACGCCGCGAAGAGGAGCAAATGAGGAATCTCAGAGAAGCCACCGCCGCACGGGAGGCAACAGCCGCACGTCCGCTTCAAGATTATGTCGCGCAGCTTCAAAAGCAGCCGGTGAAACCCATCCCATGGCTTCCGCGGGGAAAGGATTCTTCTCCCACCATCAGCAACATGGCGCGTTTCGCCGCTCTGCGCATCCGCTCATGGCATGACACCTACTTTATTCAGGATCCCGAAGGGAACGTTTACGGCCCGGCTGACCAGGAAACTATCATCGAATGGATCGAGGAGGAGCGGGTCCAAACCGAAACCCTGGCTAGCAACTGTGTGGATGGCCCATGGATCGCGCTCGGAAGGATCCGTGCGTTCCAAAAATGCTTTGGCAGTTTGATGCGGCTGAGCATGGATCAACGCAAAAATCGCTTTAATCACATTCGATTCAAATGA
>JABDCI010000078.1 GCA_013288215.1 Verrucomicrobiota bacterium
GCAAATGTTCCTCCCGGATTCCTTCCCGCGCAGGTCCAAAATATCGTCTTGCTGGTAACACAGAGCCTCGGGGGCACCAGCGGCAATGTCGCCGTGGGAACGATCGGGCTTTCTTATCATCCGCAAGTGATCGGCGGCGCCTACAGCCAGGCGGCGCTCAGCACATTGCCCGGACTGCCTCTTCCGACCGCAGTGCAGGGTGGAACGGGAACAATCAATCTCACGCAGACAAGCCAGCGTGACTTTTCGTTTACATACAGCCTGCCGGCGAGTTCGGACTATGTTCAAGTGGCCATGTTTTTAAACGGGCCTCAAAATCTCAATAGTGCGCTCACGATGGCAATGACAATTCCAAATGGAAACGTGGTCGCCGTGCAGTTCCTCGATACGAATGGCGTGATGGCCCAATTTAATCTCGTGGGAACGGGAACCAAGCAGAACTACACGATGGCGCTCAATAACCCGGCAAATGTTCCGCCCGGATTCCTGAACAACCAGGTTCAGAACATCATCCTATTGCTGACACCCAACCTCGCAGGTAGCAGCGGAAGTGTCACAGTGGAAACCAAGGGACTTGCCTACTATCCGCTCATAACAGGCAGTTTGTACAATGCGACGGCACTCACCGACGTGCTCACATTATCATCCACAAACTCGGGATCATCTGGTGCGATCACCGTGACCAGCACAACCGATCATACCTTTGCCTTTAACTACACACTGCCTCATGCAGGTTCCTTTGTTCAGGCAATCATGAATGCGAACGGCCAAAACCTAAACACCAATGTCGTGATGGCCTTGACGGTTCCGAGCGGCCAGAAAGCCGCCATTGATTTCCCAGACAACGGCGGAAAAGTCGCCCGATTCCTGCTGATCGGTACGGGCGCAGAGCAGAATTACAGCATGGCGGTGAATAATCCGGAAAACTATCCATTGGGATTCCAGCCGAACCAAGTGCAGGCTGCGATCGTTTTGGTCACTCCGGCTTACGGCGGTTCCAGCGGGGCCATCAATGTGGAAAATAAAGCTCCCTAGAGAAACAGATCCTTTGTTGCAAAATCCAAGCTGAGTGGATGGTCTCAGCAGGGTTTTGAATCTTGTGGCACGGGCGGAAATACCTGTGCTATCAAGGCGATCTTCGTTGCGTATCCTCCTGAGGCGCTTTTCCGGAATAAAAATTACTCCCACCCTCGTTTTCCGCGATCCTGTTTTTTCTCGGACTGACGATGCTTCTCTTGAAGCATCCGTTCCTTGCCGCGACGCGTGCGGCGCTTCTTTTGCCGTCGAATCTTTTCGATCTGCGCCCGTTCCGCCTCAACAAAGCCTTTTTGCTGCCGTTCAATTTTGTCGAGCAGAATGCGACGCGCCAAAAATCGATTCATCGCCTGCGAACGTGAAATCTGGCACTTCACCCGAATATTGGTCGGGCTGTGCCATAACATCACACAGGAGGAACTCTTGTTCACCTTCTGCCCACCCGCGCCACTCGAACGAACAAAGCTTTCTTCAATTTCATCTTCATGGACGTGAAGCGCGGCCATCCGGCGCTTCAATTCGTTTTCCTTCTGAATGGAAACAGGAAAAGCCATGGGAAAAATGATTCAACGCATGAACTGCTCGTAAAACATGATTGCAAAAATCGCGAATCCCAAACCCGTGATCATCTTACGCACCGCGGTTTGAGAAATAGACTGGGCAAAACGGGCGCCGACAAAATATCCACCCAAGGAAGCAGCCGCCACAATAAGCGCCCGCGGCCAGTCGATGAACCCCTTCCAGGCAAAGTAGATCGCCGCAACCATGTTGATGAGACCGCCCAACATCGTTTTCATGGTATTCATTTCATGAATGTCGCGGAAACCAAGGATGCCGAGCGATGCCAGCATCAAAATGCCGATTCCAGCTCCGAAATAGCCTCCGTACAGGGCTACCCCAAACTGAAAGACAATGGCCCACGACAGCCACGATGCCGGAATCGGCATCCGGTCGTCGCAATGCTTGACAAATAAACGATTGAAAAATTCGTGAAACATGAAAAGCCCCGTCGCGAAAAGAATCAGGAACGGCACGAGATGCTCAAAAAAATGAAGAGGGGTCCATGTGAGCAACATGCTTCCAAGCAACCCGCCTGCGAGACTCACTGGAATAAAGCGCCAGAACCAGGAATTCACCCGTGGGATGTAGCGACGATATCCGCTGAGGCTTCCCAAGATTCCCACGATGAGGGCCATCGTGCTCGTAGCATTCGCTTGGATGGGGTCCAAACCAGAAAAAATGAGCGCAGGAAACGTGAGAATGGTGCCTCCACCGGCAATCGAGTTCAACGCGCCTGCGAAAAAACCGGCAGCGATCAAGCTCCCCCACGAAATCCAGTTCGGCAAATGCATGTTCAATCGAAAAGATTAAACCGAATCGCATGCCAGAATGCCGCAAGCGCGTCGTAAAATCCAATTTTCTTTCCCTCGTCATACGTCCGCCCGAAATAGGGATAATCAATTTCAAAAATCCTCGCCTTCGCTTTCGCAAAGCGCGCCGTCACCTCCGGTTCGAAACCGAAACGATCGCTTGTGAGCTTCACTTTCTGGAGGAGCTCAGTCCGAAAAGCCTTGGCGCCTGTTTCCATGTCGGTAAGATCCAGATCGCTGAGCATATTTGAAAGCAACGTGATGATGTTATTTGCGAGCCTGTGCCAGTAAAAAAGAGTGCGCCTGGGATGTCCCGCAAACCGCGAGCCATAGACCGCATCGGCGCGATCTTCAAAAATCAGCGCGGTAAGACGCGGAATTTCAGCAGGATCATATTCCAAATCGGCATCTTGAATCACAGTCACTCTGCCTTTGGCTTTCGGGAGCGCCTGCCGAATGGCATGACCTTTGCCTTGGTTCGTCGCAACCGAAATAATCTCAATTTTGGAAGCGAAACGTCCCAGTTCCTCGAACGTTCCGTCCGTGCTTCCATCATTCACGACCAAGACTTGTTTGGCGAAAGGTTGGGCTAACAATCGCTCAAGCATCTGCCCAACCGTCTTTTTTTCATTGTAAACGGGAACAATGACCGTTGTGAGTCCGGGTTCGAGCATGAAAGTCTCATTGAGCCTTTTTCCCTTCCAACTCTCAACCCTCAACTCGCAATTTCAACGATCTTTACCTCGACAAGTTCCTCCACTCCGACTATCTTGCACACCCTTGAATTATGCCCGCTTCCATTCGTAACATTGCCATTATCGCTCATGTCGATCACGGAAAGACGACGCTCGTCGACGGTCTTCTCCGACAAGGAGGCGTTTTCCGTGCCAACCAAACCCTTGTCGATTGTGT
>JABDCI010000079.1:0-944 GCA_013288215.1 Verrucomicrobiota bacterium
GCTCTGGATGAGGTGTATGTTTAAAACATCGTCAAACGGTTCTCGAATCCATTAGAGGATTGTTAGAGAATTCGTTGGTTCATTCACAACTAGCTTTCCTGAACCAATGCCTCCGGTCAGAAGATCAGCGGCCACTGCGTCTCCGATCAGTTTTTCAACCGCATCGCGCATGGGACGAGCGCCGAGTTTTGGATGGAAACCACGGCGGACAATGAAGGAGAGAACGGTGTTTGATGATTCAAGATGATGGCCTTTTTGTTTTAAAAAATCCAATTGCTGATTTAATAATAACTGTGCAATTTCCAACTGATGGTCGTAGTTTAGGCGGTTGAACACGAGTTTCTCCGTGATTCTCGCATAGAGCTCCGGGCGCATGGATTGTTGAGCGCGCGTTAAGACATGACGTTCCATGGTCGTTTGGGCCGAGTGCTGAAGACTCATCAGGTCGGCACTTCCGATGTTAGATGTGAACACCATGTAAAACCCACTCAAGTCCAATGTTTCGCCACTGGCAAGCGTTACACGCGCGGCATCGAGAATTTGAAGGAATACGTCGAGGATTCGTGGGTGAGCTTTTTCGATTTCATCGAAAAGCAGGGTGCCGAGCTTCGCTCGATTGCAGACTGCTCCCAATGCTCCACGTTCATTGGCGTGTGCACCCAACAAAAGTTTCAAGCTTTCTTGCGTTTGATATTCCGACATATCGAAACGAAACAGGTTTTCGCTGTTCATGAGGAATGTTGTAAATACCAGTGTCACCTCCGTTTTTCCGACACCAGTGGGGCCAAGGAATAGAAAACTACCGCGTGGTCGACCCGTTTTAGTTAATCCAAGTTCGCCTCGTTGAAGCAGCGAGACGATGCGAGGGAGTATGTGATCTTGTCCTCGTATCCGTTGTTGCAGATGCATGTGCAGGTTTTTCAATTTGTTATGAGTTTTTAATG
>JABDCI010000079.1:1028-3158 GCA_013288215.1 Verrucomicrobiota bacterium
TTAATGCATGTGAGTGAAAGTTCATCGGTGATTTATCTTCTTCATTTCGATCAAAAATTGTTCCTGAGGGAGAACACGAAATGGTTTTCCAAGTTGTAAAAATCACGCGCATGAAAACATTGTTTTTATCATATACGTTTCCATTCACACCTGTCTTAGCCGCTGCTGATCTTATGGGAGGGATGAGTAGCGCGTTGGGCATTGTTATGCTCATTGGGTTTCTCTTCGGCATTGTATGTGTCATTAGCGGAGGTTTTGCCATTCGCCGTGGCGACACTGATTCTGGAAAGCTCTCGATTATAGGAGGACTCATCATCGCAGGGGCGCCGGTCATCGTGAAAGCACTCTTTGTGGCCTTTGGCCTCGGTAGTTCAACGGCGGATGTGGGAACATTCCAATGAACCGGGGTACGTTACGAATTACTGA
This sequence comes from Verrucomicrobiota bacterium, assembly GCA_013288215.1. Classification (GTDB taxonomy): domain Bacteria; phylum Verrucomicrobiota; class Verrucomicrobiia; order JABWAM01; family JABWAM01; genus JABDCI01. The sequence goes on from JABDCI010000079.1 coordinate 1,455, forward strand.
AACAAACAGTGCTGATGATTCCAAAGGTCGAACTTGGGGTCTTGAAGGAAATCTATTTTGGTATATGACTGGCGGCTGTTTCATCTCGGTACTCACGCTCCTGCTCGTGTTTAGTGTCGCGAGGGTTTCGTTCCTCATTTCATTGGCTATCGCAGCGATTCCCCTTCTCGTCACCCTGGTATATGTCTACAAGTTCAGGCATGGCAAGCCGGCTGGCTACGATATTGACTGTTTGGATTATTGGATGAATGGCTCGGCTTTTGGTCCTCGCCCTCGCTGTCGATCATTACACCCACTGAGGAGTGACCATGTTTGATTCTGCCCCCGACGGTTATTTCATCCGTGACATGCTTGTTTTCAATGGATTCCGCCAAGGAAGCGTTGTTTCAAAAGGATTTATCTTTGAACCTCCCGAGCTTGATAACGCACAGATTTCTGATCTCAACGACTTTCAAGACCAAATCTCCCTCTTATTGGCGTCGCTTGGGGAAGATCAGCGCCTCCAGGTACAATATTTCTGTGATTCGGATTATCGTAGCGAGCTTCTGCGTTATCGACAGGAGACTGAGAAAATGGACAACGTTTGGACAAAACGTTGTCGGAATGAGCGTTTTTTGCGTTTTTGGCAAGCGATGTTGAGTCGCGATCTGCGTCGTCAAAGGCTCATTCTTTACATTTCACGCAAACTCAGCGCTTCCCCCAAACCTTTCTGTTCAGCAAAAGCGCGTGCCGATTATTATGAGGCGGTAGTCGATCAACTGAACGCAGAATTCGCTCAAGTGCATGAAACTTTAAATGGCATTTTTGCCGCCCAAGGTGCGCGGATCCTTCCCATGTCGGATGCGGATCACTATCGGCATTACAAGATGTTCCTTAATCCCTCGCTGGCCGAACGGTTCGATGACAATGCACTCTGTGAATTAGACCTGGAACTTTCCATTCAGGAAAACTGCTGGCACAGCGAAGCCAATGGTCAGTCCGAACATGGATTTTGGATGGATGGCTACTACCATTCGATCCTTGTGCTGGGGCGCTGGCCAAAAATGACTCATCCAGGACTTATTCGCAGATTGACGAATCTCCGATTGTTGGATTACACGATCACCGTCAATGTCGATCCGCTGCCGGTGCGTCTCGAGATCCTCAAGGAGGAGAAAGAGCACGAGCGCGTTGCGGGTGATTACGCCAGCGAAAAGAAATTGTCGCTTTTGACCGTGATGGAGAAAAAGCAACGTAAAATCGCTGCGCTCACTCGTGGGGACACGTTGCCGTTCAACGTCCATTTCATCGTTCGTGTTTGGGACAAGACTAAGGAAGGACTCTCCGCAAAGACCAGCGCTATTAAAAATGCCATCAATAGCATGAACGGTGCCCAATATTTTGAAAGCGCGCTGCCGAGTTCATCCCGCAAGTTGTTTTACGAAACGTGGCCTGGATTCCTCTGGGGACGCTACGAATTCCGCAAGCTTTATGGCGAGAACCGTTCCATTGCTGACATGTTGCCGTTCACAGCTACGTTCACTGGTCATCTCGATGTGGCTGAGGCGATTTACGAAGGCTCCATGCGAAATCTAGTTGGGATCAAAACATTTTCAAATCATGGTGCAAACGCTTCTCCACAGCACGCCATATTGCTGGGTATGAGTGGAGCCGGCAAATCAGTCACGGTATGCGATCTTCTTACACAAACCGAAGGCTATTTCG
>JABDCI010000080.1 GCA_013288215.1 Verrucomicrobiota bacterium
CAATTTTCAAACGTTTCAACGCTTGCTTAAAAATCCGCTTCATGATGCCAAGATTACTTTCGCTATTTCGCTGGCAAAGAGAGAGTCAAAGTTGTCTACATGGATCTGTCCTCCACCTACCAAGCAATCGTTCGCAAACACTTACTCCAAACGTTGCCCAAGCTCGGTCGCTTGCCGTTTTGGGCCTTTTTTTTACGATCGAAATCGTTTTTCTCTCAACGTTTGGATTCCATGAAAGTTTTTCTCAAACTTGCCGAAAGATTAATAACCCTCCTTGAGGAACATGTCGCCAAACACCTTGAAAATTTTCCTGACATTAAGTGAAGAAGTGAACCTGTAAACGGTTCCACCATGAATTATTCCCGCCTCTTTCTGAGCCTCTTGCTGGGCTTCGCTGGCATCGCACGAAGCGATCTCGATCTTGTCACCGTTGAGAATGGAACGATTTCCGTTGTTGGCGGCGGGCCTCATGGCACGTGGGCGCAAAAGAAGGCCGCGATTGAACTATCCACAAAGGCCATGGAAAAGGGCTCCGCGATGGTTCTTGCCTACGACGTGGGCGAATCCAATCAGGCTTGCGGCGTTTGGTTCGCGGTGCCTCATTTTGATTTGCGCTCTTATGACGCGGTCGAATTCGAAGTGCGCGGGGCGAAGGGGGGCGAGATGCTGGCTTTCGGATTCAAGGATGAACGTTGGTTCGAACAGCTCGTCCCACTGCAGGATTATATCCCTTCGGGCATGACGACGAATTGGGCGAAAGTAACGATTCCACTCAAAGCGTTCTCCACCCTGCGCCAGCCCTACTCGCTCGATAACTGCACCCTGTCCTTCACGCAAGGCAGTTCCGGCGCTCCCAAGGGTGAGATTTATGTCACCAGCATTCGTCTGACCGGCAATCGTCTGATGACCCTTCCTCCACCCGATGAACCGCATACCGGTTATCCGCTCACGTTCGATCCCGCCACCGCAAGCGATGCACAGATTGAAGAGGTCTTGCAACACTCCGGTTTTGAATATTTTTGGAAGGAATCCGTTTCGGAGACAGGCCTGGTCAAGGATGCCTGCTACGCATATGGCGAGGACGCCATGCCGATGGCAAGCATCGCATCCGTTGGATTTGGCCTTTCCTACATCTGTGTCGCGGAAAAGCATCAATGGATCACGCACGACGAAGCCTACGGCCGCACACTCAACATCATGCGCTTCTTCCATGACAAAGCCGAAAACCACAAAGGTTTTTTTTACCATTTTTATGACCTGAGGACAGGAGAACGCTCGGGCGATTGCGAGCTGTCGTCGATCGACACAGGGCTGCTCCTTTATGGAATGATCACGGCCAAGGAATTTTATCCTGGCACGGAAGTCTCCACGCTGGCACAGGATATTTTGGATCGTGTGGAATGGAATTGGATGCAACTGCCGAACGGATTGATTTCAATGGGATGGAGCCCGGAGAAACCTGTTCTGATGTCGGCATGCTGGGGAGGTTACGATGAAGGCGTGATGCTCTATCCGCTGGCGATCGGATCAAAGACGCATCCAATCCTTCCCAAGTCATGGGACAGCGTCCGTCGCGACGTGATCACCTACAAAGGACACAGGCACGTTGCGGGCAGTGGAAAGAATGCTCTTTTCACCCATCAATATCCCCAGGTTTGGCTCGATCTCCGGAACTACAGGGATAAAAAGGGCATCAATTACTTCCAGAATTCCGTCGAAGCGACGCTCGCCAATCGCGATTGGTGCATCGACCATCGCAACCAGTTCAAAACCTTCCATGCGGGATATTGGGGCCTCACCGCTTCCTATGGTCCTAACGGATATAATGTGAACGGCGCGCCAAACAGTCTCAGCAATGGAACCGTCGCCCCTACCGCCGCTCTCGGTTCCTATGTGTTCACTCCAAAATTGTCGATGGAGTCAGCTCGAAATTTTTTCAAGCTGAAAGATCAACTCTGGGGCAAGTATGGCTTCGTGGACGGATTTAATCTCGACAAAAATTGGTATTCCAACCGATACGTTGGAATTGATCAGGGGCCCATCGTGCTCATGATCGAAAATGAGCAGTCAGGTTTAATCTGGGATCTTACGATGCATGACGCTTCCATTCAAACAGGACTCGAACGAATGGGATTCGTAAAAATGGAGAAAACAGCAAAAGCAGAAAACTGATGCGCCAAGCTCTTGCGTTTTTTTTTGGATGGAGCTTGATGACGATCCCGTTGCACGAAGTGTTTGCAGATCGCCCCCTTCTTGCGCTGGAGGAGGGCCACGTCGCCCATGCTTCCGGAGCGCCATTTAACACATGGTCCCAGTTGGGAGCTCAGATCGAGCTTACATGCGCACAGATCGATGGAAAAGAAGCCACCGTCTTGAAATATGAATTTCACGACGCCCGGCAGAAGGGGGGGATCTGGTTTTCAGTACGACCCGGCGACATTCGAAACCAGGATTCCATTGAAATCATCATTCGAGGTCGGGATGGCGGAGAAATGGTCTCCGTGGGGTTGAAAGACGACCGGAGTGCCGAACAGCGCATCCCCATCTCAACCTATCTTCCAGCCGGCCTCTCCAACCAATGGCAGACCGTACGCATTCCATTGTCCGATTTTCGGACCATCCGTCGCCGACACGCAATTGACAGCGTGCTGCTCAGCGTCTACTCGGGCTCCGCACCGAGTTCTTCCGGAGAAATCGAACTCGCCGGCCTGACCCTGATCGGAACGGAAGCCACGATGACGCAAATGCCGGAAGACAAAGAGACCTTTCCTTTCTCCTTCGATCCTGCCACAGCCTCGAAAGACCAGATCTGCGATGTCCTCCAGGAGGCTTCTTTTTGGTTCTTCTGGAATGAGGCCAATCCCGACAACGGATTGATCCGGGATATTGCTGCTGCCTTTGAGGCTGATGAAA
>JABDCI010000081.1:0-183 GCA_013288215.1 Verrucomicrobiota bacterium
TGAGATCCGTGGTGAATTTCAGGAGGCAGATTTCCCATGCTTCGTCGACGCCGCGGATAACGGCGGTGAGCGGATCGCCCTGCTTTTCGACGTGTGTCTTGACCCGGGACACGGCTGTATCGATGGGTTCGTGGATCAGCGACTCCTGCACCTCCTGTTTTCGGAAACGAAAGCCATACTTGA
>JABDCI010000081.1:193-2722 GCA_013288215.1 Verrucomicrobiota bacterium
TGTCAGATCCTGAACGTGCGCCTTGAGCCATTCGGTGTAATGCTCAGCTTCCTCGCCGAATCCATCGAGAAGAAGGCGCTCGAAATAGGCAGGGGAGAGGAGTTGCGGGCGCTCCGCGTGAATTTTGCCTTCGCGCACCCGTACTTCATGGGCGCGGTCCATCGTTTCGGCGAGCAGGTGATAATGGATCACGGTGCTGCCGAATGTTTCCAATTGCTGACGCGGCGGCACAATCACCTCCGTATTGGCCAGCGCGTACCAAAGTTCGTCTTGTCCGGGCATGGGGGCGTCTTTCAATAGAGCGGGCGGTTCAGGTTTTTCCAATATCGGAACACGTCATGGCATTCTTCGCGCATCGCATCTTTTGTGAATGGGATGGCGCGTTCTTCGAGCGGAAGGCGGAGTTCGATATAGAATCGTGCATCGTCAAATCCAAACTGCGCAGCGACGTCGCGCGACACGCCGATATGGACGCGCGCAAGGCGCGACCAATAGATGGCGGCGAGGCACATGGGGCAAGGCTCAGCGGTAGTATAGAGTTCGCAATCTCCCAGAGAGAAAGTCCCGAGCTTGCGGCAGGCTGCCCGGATGGCGTTCACTTCCGCATGGGCTGTGGGGTCCTGATCGCGCAGCACGGTATTATGCTCCACGATCACCATTTCGCCCCCCCGGACCAGGCATGCCCCAAATGGGCCGCCATCGTTGTCGCGCACCCCCTGGCGTGCGCTTTCGATCGCGAGGCGCATAAAATCGTTCATGCCTTGTCTTTGCGACGTGATTTGCCGAAGAGCAAGCGGGAATCGCTGATTCGTTTAGAAAATAAAGAGTCCTCATTTGACTTTGCCCGGGCATCCGGGTTTGAATCCACCCGTGAGTACGTTGAAAACATATCCACCTCGCAAGACTCGTATCATCGCCACCGTTGGCCCCAGCAGCGAAAAATTCGAGCAGTTGCGCGACTTGGCGGAAGCTGGGGTTAATGTGTTTCGCCTGAATTTTTCCCATGCCAAACATGAATGGGCAAAGATCATCGTGGGACAGGTCCGCGAATTGGAGCATCAACTGAATCGTCCCATCGGCACCATGATGGACACCCAGGGGCCAAGCATCCGCACAGGCGAACTGGCCAACCCCATTCCGTTGAAGGTGGGAGAGGTTTTCACCTTCACAGTGCGGGGAGAGCAGGAGGAGAGCGCGAGTGTGAACGTCAACTACGAGAAGATGGTGGAGGACATTTCCGTTGGAGACACCGTGCTCGTCGACAATGGGGTCATCCGCTTAAAGGTACTGGAGAAGCAGCACAATAAGATCCGCTGCGAAATCCTCACCTCTGGAACGCTTGGCAGCCGCCGCCACATCAATCTTCCGGGAGTGAAGGTAAGCCTGCCGTCGATCACCGAGAAGGATTATGAAGATGTGCGGTGGGGTGTGGAGCACGGCGTTGATTACGTGGCGCTTTCTTTTGTGCGTTCGCGCGAGGATATCGAGCAGCTTCGAGGTTTTTTGCGCGCGCTTAAGTCTTCGATGAAGATCATCGCCAAAATCGAGGATCAGCAGGCCATCCAAAATCTCGACACAATTTTAGGAAGTGCCGACGGCGTGATGATCGCCCGAGGCGATTTGGGCATCGAATTGCCCTTTGAGGAACTGCCCATCATCCAGCGCCGCATCGTCCATGGCTGCCTGCGCCTCGGCAAGCCCGTGATTGTCGCCACGCATCTTCTCGAATCGATGCACGAGAGCCCGATGCCGACGCGCGCCGAGGTCACCGATGTGGCGAATGCCGTCTATGAGCAGGCCGATGCTGTCATGCTTTCCGGCGAAACCGGAGTGGGCAAATATCCCGTCAAATGTGTGGAAACACTCGACATCATCAGTCGACGGATCGAACGGGCAGGCGGCGTGAAGCTTGTTGACCACGTTGAATTCACAATGGACCGGCAACATCTCGTGGCGTCGGCCATCATGCTCGCCAACGAATTGAAAGCCACAGGCATCGTGGTCTTTACCCATGCGGGAAACACGGCCCAGATGGCGTCGTGGCTCCGCCCGTCCTCGTCGCACATTTACGCATTTACTCCGAATGAAACGATTTGGCGGCAGATGTCTCTTCTTTGGGGCGTGCGCGCGTTTAAAATGATGCTGAAGGACGAAGATCCACAAGGCACGGTTGTTGAAGCCTTGGCGGTGCTTAAGGAGAACAAGCTCGTCCATGCGGGGGAGACGCTGGTCTTTCTCTCGCAGATTGAAGCGCACGGACACCGTCACGATTCCATCCAATTCCGCAAGGTCTGATTTTCAGCCGTCCTGACGGCTCCAGTCGTACGGAATCTTTTTTGTGTGGGCCGGAAGACGGAATTCGTCGGGATCCTTCGGGTCGTACGGTTCCGTGACGGTATTGATGACCAAAGCTTCGATTTCGCTGATGCACTTGAATCCATGGAACACGCCGGGTGGAATTTTGATGACCACGGGATGGTAGTCTCCGGCAAAAAATTCATTCACGCAACCGCGGGTGGGAGATCCTTT
>JABDCI010000082.1:0-222 GCA_013288215.1 Verrucomicrobiota bacterium
GCGTGATTTCCTTTTCGGCGCTGTCCGGTAACTTGGTGGTGAATCCATTGACGAGCCCGCTGGTCTTGGTCAGCACATCCACGGCCACGCTGACAGGAGCTGGCATGCTAAGATCACGGGGAGAGATGGTCAGCATCTCGCCCACATTGAGAGTGCGGGTTTCGCCTGTTTTATTCATGGTGACGGACACAGGGCCGCTTTCATCTTTTGAAAGCGCAATGA
>JABDCI010000082.1:232-2695 GCA_013288215.1 Verrucomicrobiota bacterium
TCGGCATTCACACGCATGACGACCACGTCGCCGATGATGGCGGCTGTCACCGCAGGCGTGCTGATGCGGGCACCGGAAAGCCCTGGAGGGACATGAATGAGAGCGGTGCCGCGTTCAATCTTCATATTGCGGCTGCCAGGGTCAAAACTAAAGATGGTGTTGGAGCCCAGTCGGGCGAGTGATCGATCCTCAAATTCAAGTTCTGCCCGGGATTTGGTTCCCGTGGTGATCACATCCGTGCCCGTAATTTTATCCTGCACAAGGGCGGGACGGGTTTTATCAGCTTCCTTCTGGATGGAGACCTGATTTTTGACCTCGGTGACCGTCGCAGATTTGAGCGGTGAGGACACTGCGGGGCTGGCGATGCCTGAATAGGGCAATATGACTGCCAGCGCCACCGTCATGCCTGCGGTAAAAATCGGAATAGGTCCTAAAAAAAGAGCCGCCTTCATCCTTGTTCCCTCTCTCATGTCCTTTTTAAGGAAAATCCATAAAGCCGTGCAAGAGCAAGACAACATTGAAATCGTTAGGCATGCCTAAAACTTCTCGTTGCGTTGCCACAAATCGCGGACCTATCGTTCGCTTTCGTCAACCACCTTGCTGAAGTGGATGAGTTTTTGTTTACGCGGAGAGTCTTTAGAGGTATTGGTCATGGGCTAACCGATAGGACTTTGCGCGTGATGGTTCTTTTTCACAAAATTTCTTCCGATAACAGGAGTCAATTTTCACAAAACGTTGCTGCAAGCAGTAACTCGTAAAGTTAATATATCGAACAATCTGTGACTGCAACATGAATTTGCCCGAGTGGCGGAATGGTATACGCAGCAGACTTAAAATTTGCTGGCTGGAAACGGCCGTGTGGGTTCGAGTCCCACCTCGGGCACCATTCATGATTCGGCTGAACAAAGTAAAATTGTCATGGATGCCTTGTTAAATGCTGTCCTGCAAATTAAATTGACCGTCCAAACTTATTTTCGGCTAAAGGCTGGAGGGTTTATTTTTAATCATTTCGCTTCAGCAAGGCATGCAACCTGTTGCAGGATCTTAATCAGTTGAGCGCTTAAAAATGATAGCCCACGCTCAATTTGAAAAGCGCTGACGACACCAATTGGTTGCCAGTGTAATATTGGTAAACGGGCAATTCGACATCTGCATACACGCTTACCGGATGCATCTTGACCTCAATTCCAGGAGATAGAAGGATGCGCTGATAGCCAGAAGCCACTGGACTGGCTGAGTTGGGACCGCCATCGCTCGTCCGTTCGGAACCGATGACCTGTGCTATCGGGGTAATCTTTACACCGCCGAGCGACCAACCGCTATAGTAGATCCCAGCCGACGCATCGACTTCAAGACCTGGTTTGTATTGATCGCGCGTAAGCAACGGCAGATCCAATTGCGTTTGTACGACCCAGCTAAATGGACTGCCGCTCATCAGATGTTGTCGATGAAAGGCGCCCAGAAGGGCATCGGTGCTCCCAGTTCCGATTTCACTATCTCGATCAATATTACCCAACGCGTCATGATGAGTATAACTGCCGGTGGGCAATTTGAAGCCGAAGGTCACACCCGTGGACAAATCCGGTGAAAAACCGGTGTAAATGCCCTTGACTCGGATGTCGCCGATGTCACCCCAGCTTAGCGCCACGGAGTTAGCGATGTCGCTGCCATCGGCAGCTGTCGAGTGATCGGTCGTCTTGAAAGTCCGATTTACATAAGGGACTTCTCCCTCAATTCCCCAACTCCGGTCGAACATGTACTGAACACCTGCAGTGGCAAAGCTCGTAATGATTTCCTTGTCATCATTATTTGCACTGGGCGCTCGCGAGCTTCCGCTCCAGTTATGATTCTGATCTTGGTAGTCGAAATCAAAAAAGGCCATCCCACCCGGGCCTTCGGGCAACATCGAACTTGTCCCGACGTCGAAAACACCACACCCGCAGGCGCAGGCCCAACCCAGGCTGGGTGCGGCCATGACAGCAAACACAATCATTATCTTTTGAACAGAACTTAAAAAACATTTATAAAATTTCATATCTCTCCTTGGCAGTGAGAAGAGCGCCATGTCATGACGACCCCTTCTCTGCTGGGTTAAATCAAAGACTGCGACACGTACACACGTACGGCACAGATCTACCATTCGACGGCGGTTAGACTAACCGAGGAGGCTTCGAGGTGGTGGGACAGAAGGACGATCCCCGCGGGAAACCTGAATGAAATCCGCGGCTCTGGATATCAAAAAATAAGAGGGGGCAAACACGCGCAGATCGCGCGCTTCGAAAAACCAATCGCGCTTCAGGGAAACCTGCTGGGCTTCCTGGCTTTTCTTGGATTGCTTGGCGTTTTGAATGGCTTTGCACATGGCACAGGGATGCTGTCCGTCAAAGGTCTCCTTCACAGCCTTCTGAATGGAGGAGGAATGGGAATAATCCACGATCATCCTCGTCCATGCAATGGATTGCA
>JABDCI010000083.1 GCA_013288215.1 Verrucomicrobiota bacterium
CAATCCGCCCACGTTGTGATGCGATTTAATGAGTGCCGCCGGATTGTTTCCAATCGAGACGCTTTCAATGACATCCGGATAAAGCGTGCCTTGTGCAAGAAATTTGTGCGTGCCACTCAATTGTTTGGTGCTTTGTTCGAACACGCGGATGAATTCGCGTCCGATGATCTTGCGTTTCCGTTCGGGATCCGTGACGCCCTTGAGTTCCTTCATGAAGCGCTTCGTGGCGTCGACGTATTTCAGTTTGCCGCGCAGGTTGCGCTTGAAGAGGTCCTGAACGCCTTTGTCCTCGTTTTTGCGCAGGAGGCCGTTGTTCACAAAAACACAAGTGAGCTGGCGTCCAATGGCTTTATCGAGCAGTGCAGCTGCCACGCTTGAATCCACGCCGCCGCTGAGGCCGAGAATTATTTTCTGTTTGCCTACCTGCTGGCGGATCTGTTCGCACGCCATGTCGATGAAATTGCGCATCGTCCAGGAGCGGTCGCAGCCACAGATGCGGTGGACGAAGTTCTCGATGATCTCCTTGCCGCGCGGCGTGTGGTTCACCTCGGGATGGAACTGCAGGCCGAACATCTTGAACTCCCGATGCTCGATGGCGGCATATTCGGAGTTTTCGGTGCGTGCAACGGGCTTGAAGCCTTTCGGAAAGCGCGTGAGTTTGTCGCCATGGGAGTTCCAGACCTTGAGCTTGCGGGGCAAGCCGGAGAAAAGGGTGCAGCCTTGGGCGCGCGTCAGCATTCCGTGGCCATATTCGCGCTTGCCGCCAGGGGAGACCTTGCCACCCAGGTGGTGGGCCATGAGCTGCATGCCGTAACAGATGCCGAGCATGGGAAGCCCAAGTTCGAAAATAGCGGGATCCGGATGGGGCGCTTTCTTGGCGTAAACACTGGCTGGGCCGCCTGAAAGGATGACGCCTTTGGTTTCGAGCGTGTTGAGGGAAGATGCGGGAGTATTGTAAGGGAGAATTTCGGAGTAAACCTGGCATTCGCGGATGCGTCGAGCGATGACCTGTGTGTATTGACTGCCGAAATCGAGGATAACAATCTTCTTCATTGGGAAACCGACAGGAAATCATGAAGCAGCAGCAGCATCAAGACTAGAAGACAGAATGAGGCATAACCTGGGCCGTCTCCGATTCACCACTCCATGGGGTTGTTTTCGATTGTCCTGAGTCAAATCGTGAGAGTCTGGGCTCATTGACTTCCTCTTTCGGTTTGTTAAGCTCTTCTTAAGAAGATTATGATTCAAGTCACTCCCAACGCCGCGAAAGCCATTCAAGACAAACTTACCGAGCAAGAGCCGCGGCTGGCGGACGGCGGGTTGCGCATTCGCGTCGAAGGTGGCGGATGCTCTGGCATGCAATATATGATGTCGTTTGACAGCCGGAAACCCAACGACCAGGTTTTTCGCCAGCACGATGTTGAGGTATTGATTGATCCCACGAGCTTGGAGTTTATCGATGGATCGACCATTGATTTCGTGGACGGACTTAGTTCCACGGGATTTAAAATTTTGAATCCCAAAGCGAAGCAGACCTGCGGGTGCGGCACTTCGTTTGAGGCCTGAGATTCGGTCGCAAAAAAACATCGACGCACAAGTCTTGTGCTTTTTTTGTGTTTTTTGTGCATCTTTGTGGTTAAAGGTTAATAGCTTATGATCGAGACCCCAAACAGCACGGAATCCCGCAGCTCCGATGCGCTGCCGAATAGCAACAGGGTGTACGTTTCCGGGAATCTTTATCGGGACATTCGCGTGCCGTTGCGTGAGATCACGCTGAATGTCACCAAGGATTTCAACGGCAAGATCGAGGTGAATGAACCTGTGCGGGTGTATGATTGTTCTGGCCCGTGGGGTGATTCTGATGTTCGCTGTAACGTGGAAGCGGGGCTTCCTGCCCTTCGCCGCAAATGGATCCTCGATCGCAGGGATGTCGAGGAATACCAGGGGCGCAACGTCCGGCCCGAGGACAATGGTTATTTGAGCCATAAGCATGAGGATCATGCGGCTGCACGCGATACGAAAAATCGCCTGCAACGCTTTCCGGGTCTGCGCCGCAAACCGCTACGCGCTAAAAATGGAAAGAGCGTCTCACAGCTTGCCTATGCGCGACGTGGAATCATCACGCCCGAAATGGAATTTATCGCAATTCGCGAGAATCTCGGACGCCGGGAGACGTTTGAATCCGCCTACCAGGAAGGTGGACGGAATCATGGCGTCATGTCCCATGCGCAAAAGGGACCGAGTAATATGTTGCAGCATCAGCATCCAGGAGAGAGCTTCGGTGCTGTGCTTCCAAAATTTATCACACCGGAATTTGTGCGAGCTGAAGTCGCTCTCGGCCGTGCGATCATTCCAGCAAACATCAATCATCCCGAGAGCGAACCGATGATTATTGGCCGCAATTTCCTCGTAAAAATCAACGCGAACATTGGCAATTCCGCCATCGCTTCGAGTATCGAGGAAGAGGTGGAAAAAATGCGCTGGTCGACGAAGTGGGGTGCCGACACGGTCATGGACCTCTCAACTGGAAAGAATATCCATGAGACGCGCGAGTGGATTATTCGCAATGCAGCTGT